>JBEPUZ010000307.1:0-4401 GCA_041691275.1 Actinomycetota bacterium
ACTGCGGGGTCGCCCGCGCCCCTCTCACGGGCGACACCCCTCACGAACGACACCCCCACGAACGACACCCCCACGAACGACACCCTCACGAAACCGCGGTGGTGTGACGATCATCCCTGCTAGCTGTGCGTAACCGATCCGTACTCGTCGAGATCCTCCGGGCGTGCGTCGCCGACGACGACGCCGCGGTTGGCGCGTCCGCTCGCGGCGCGGCGCTCGACGGGCTGGCCGAGCTCGCCGGGGAGCAGGGCGTCGCCGGATCGGTGTACCGCCACCTTGCGCAGCTGCCCGACCTTCCCGCGTCGGAACGCCACCTTCTGGTCGCGACCGCGTTGCGGAACCGCGGCGATCACGACCACATCGGAAATGACCTCCGGTACCTCGACGAGCTTCTCGCGCCGCTCGGGGTGCCGTGGGTCATCGTGAAAGGTCCGGCGGTTGCCGCGACGCTCTACGAGCGTCCCGAGATCCGCGCCGCCGGCGACATCGACGTGCTGATCGCGCCCTCCGATTTTCCCGCCGCGGTCGAACGGCTCGAAGCGGCCGGGCATCCCGTCGACGACGCGAACTGGCAACTCGTACGCGAGCTGACCGCGGGCCAGCTGCACATGGTGTTGCCCAACGGCACGTTCCTCGACCTGCATTGGCATCTGCTGTTCGACGCCGCGGAACGGGCGCGCTACCCGTTGACCACGACAGAGCTGCTGGCGCGCCGTCGGAAGGTGCCGATCGCGGGGGTCGAGCTCTCCACGCTCGACGAGGTCGACACCGTGATCCACCTCTGTTATCACGCCGCGAACGAGGGTGCCGATCGCCTGTGCTGGCTCACCGACGTCACCCGGGCCGCCGGAGTCGCCGCACTCGACTGGGACGCGCTCGTCGCGCGCACCGTGCGCTGGCGCATGCAGCTGCCCGTAGGAACTGTCCTGCAGCGCGCCCGCCAACAGCTCGGGGCGCCGGTGCCCGCATCCGTCACCGAACGCCTGATGCCGGCGACGTGGCGGGCGATGATGACTGTCGCCGACCGCGCCTTCCCAGTCGCGACGCGGGCGAGAACGGTCGGGAACCCGGCGTCGTTGCTCGTGAAGAGCGCGGCCGTTTCCGGTGCATCCGCGCGTGCGTCGACGGCTGCGGCCGCGTCGGGGCTCACGCGACGCGCGTTGCGGCTCGCGCAGACCGGCGACGCGACGCGGTTCGATCCTCACCGCAGCGACACTCCTGCGAGCCTCGAGTACCGCGCCGAGTTCAGTGCTGCTGATCGAGAGGCATACTTTGCCGCGGTCGGTACAGTCCGCGAACACTGAGCCCAGCTCTCCGAGCAGCCGGTCAACGCCGGCTACGGCGCACAAGCGCGCGCAGGCCGTACCAACCCCGATAGGTGACCCGCCGCGGCAACCGGCGCGCGCCGACGACGCACGCGTCGAACCGCTGTCGGCGCGGCGTGATTGCGCGGCACGCGCCATCCGGCGTCTGAATGGCGCCGACGCGCCCGATGAGCAACGCGTCGTCGACGAGATCGTCCGCACCACTGTTGCCATCGCCCCAGAACCGGTTCTGCCCCTCGCGCCGACCGACGAACCGGTGCACCTTGACCGTCGTCGCGGAGTCGCAGAACGCCCAGATCTCGCCCCAACGCGGGTGAGTCGATCCGGAGATCACAACCGATGACCCGGATATGATCGTGCGGCCCATGGACGACCCGGACACCTCGATCCGTAGCGGCTCGGACTCGGCCCGCAACCGCAGCAGCCGGGCGAACGACTCTGAGCTCGTGCTCGACATCGCGGGCCTACCGGTCCTGCTGCGCGCGGCCGACATCGAGCACATGGTCGCGATCCGCGCTGCGTTCGGCACGGTCGCAGTGTGCACCTCGGCCCCCGAGGCGACGCTCGAATACGGCCCCGCCGGCGAGGCGGCGGGACGGCTCACGATGCCCGACCGCGATCCCGACGCGCACCAACCCGACCTCGACGTCTGGAACGAAGGCGACGTCCTCTACCTGTCGTCGGAGCTGCACGGCATCCAGGGCCGCGTCTCCCCCACGCACGCCCGGCTCGTCTCGAACGACGCACCCCACGAACGAGCACTGCGGCGCGCGTTCCAACCGGTGATCACCCACGTGCTCGCCCATCACGGGATCTTCGTCATCCATGCCGCGTCGATGCGCAAGGGCGATCGTGGGCTACTGGCGCTCGGCGACACCGGCAAGGGCAAGTCGACCATCGCGCTCGCCGCGTTCCAACACGATTGGCGCGTCATGGGGGATGACCTCGTTGCGCTCTGGCTCGTCGACGGGATACCGATGATACGCGGGCTCCCGAAGCCGATGGCGCTTCCGAGCGACGGCGTCGCGATCGACGGGGCCGGTCTCGACGACGCGCAGACGCTCGCGTGGGACCAGCGCCGCCGCCTCCACGTGCCGGTCGAACGGCTCGACCTGAGTCCGGTGGCACTCGGCGCGATCGTCATGGTGGAACACGGTGACGCCGCGCGATCGACGTTCGAACCCGCGACCGCCGACCGGATGACCTCGCGCCTCATGTCGTCGTTCACATCGGTGGGCGACGCACCCTTGATGCGCGACTTCTTCCCCGTCGCGATCCGCGCGGCGCGCGTCCCGAGCGGGACGCTGTACCACGGCACCGACGCCGCGACCCGCGTGGCGGGCGCGCAGCAGATCCTGTCCGAGGTCGCGACGAACTGGTGATCGCGGCTGGTGATCACAACCGCCGCGCGGACTACGGCGCCGACGTGATCGTCACGGTGCCGAAGTTGACGTCGGCGCGGTGCGCGGCGAGCACGATCGAGCCGCGGCTGAGATCGCCGTTGGCCTGCAGCAGCCATGCCGCCGGCTCGGTCGTTCCGGTCTTCCAGATCTTGAACTTGTAGAGGCTCCCGCCGAGCGCGTTGTCGGTCACGCTGAACTTGAACGTGTACGCGACCCCGAGGGTCAACTTCAGCCCGCTCGAGTCACCGAGGAGCGTCTGCTCCTGGTGGGCATCGGTGTTCTCGTAGATCTGAGCAGCCGGTGCACGCGCGGGGTCGTTCCCGTACAAGAACGCGCCGGGGAACGGATGACCGATCCGCGGTTGGTCGGGTTCCTGGATGCCGTGCAGATCCGAAGTCGCGCCCTTGAACCCCGCGATGATGCCGACCGCGGCACCGTCGGGGTCCAACGAGTTGATCGTCACCTGAGCGGTGCCCTGGTACTGCGTCCAGGTGTTCGCCTGCCCGATGGTGACCAGACGGTCGTAGCCGATGTCGCTGTTCCTGATGGTCCCGTCGGCCTGGACCACCCAATGCCCGTCGGCTACCTGCGCGATCGTGTTCGGATTGCCACCGGCGGTCGCCCAGTTCGCGGTGTACGGCAATACCCACGGTCCGCCGTTCACCTTGGTGACCGTGACCGTCGAGGTCGACGTAGTCCCGAAGTTGTCGACAGCCTTCAGCACCACTGTGTTCGCACCGACCTGCAACGACGCGTAATCCATCTCGACGTTGAACTCACCAGGGGCAACGAGCCGCACGACGTCTTCGCCGAGCGACAGCGAGTTCGGGGCGCCACCGTTGAGCGTGTAGGTCAGGCTCGCGAGGCCATTCGGATCGGAGACGTCGCCGAGCACGTTGACCCACTGTTGCGGTTGTCCCTTGGCGCCGAAAGTCTCGTTCGCGCCGTACCAAAGGTTGATCACCGGCGCGGCCGGCGCGGTCGGCCATGCGACCCCGTCGTCGGTTGCGGGGGGCGCGGTCGAGTTGACGAAATAGTCGGCCTTGGCCGAGAACGCGGGTGACGACGTACCCCCGAAGTTGCCGCCGAACACACCCGCCCGGGCGACGGTGATCGCGAAGCTGGTCGAGGCCGCGGCCGTCCACCGGAGGCCGTCGTACGAGTAGCCGAACGTCCAACTGTTCCCGGTGCGGGTCACGCGCAGGATGATCGAGGGCTTGTTGTAGAGCTCGACGTTCTTGACCGTCGTGACCGTCGAACCCGAGACCGTCTTCACCACGAACGCGGTCTCGAAGTAGTTCTGCGCGATCGACGCGTAGACGTAGTGGGTCGAGTCCTGCTCGACGATCACGCCCTGTTCCTGGAACTGCAGGCTCACCTGCGAATCGAACTTCGCGTCGACGCTCAGGTCACTGTTCGTCACCGTCTGCATGATCCGGGGCGCACCGTCACCGCTCGTCGCGGGATCGTGACTCGAGCCTGCGGGCACATTGATGACCGCATGCTGGCCGTCCATCGACTGGGTCGCGCCGCCGCCCGGATTCGTGAAGGTCCACGTGTTGGCTTTCAACGCGGAGGCACTGAAGTCGTCGTTCGTGAGCGTGGTGGTGACTCCCGAGCCGCCGTCTTCGGGGACGATCGGCGACGCAGTGTTGAAGAAGTAGTCGACGTTC
>JBEPUZ010000308.1:0-4378 GCA_041691275.1 Actinomycetota bacterium
TGCCCCGCAGCATCACGACCCGACCGGTGGCGTCGGTGAACCAGCGTCCGCTGTGGCTGAGCGCCGCGGTCGAGTGCGCGACCGGTCCCGGCGGCGGACCGGGATGACCCGGCGGCGGGAAACCGTGCCCGAACGGCGTGCACGCCGCCGCGAGCAGTGCAACCACGAGTACGACAACCGCATGAGAACGCGGAATCAGAGGCACGGCTTTGAGTCTTTCAAGCGCGTTGTCGGCGCGCCATTCCCCGCGCACACCTTGTCTGAATGCCCGGCCGAAATGCCCGTGCTCCGGCGCCGATTGTGCGTCCAGTCCTCGTGGATGAGGGTTGCGAACGTCGCCGTGTCGCACGACTTGAGCGCGACTCCGATGCGAAGACCGAGATCGTTGACGTAGTCGAGGTTCGCGATCATCGCCTCGTCGTCGTGCTCGGAGCGCTGCTTCTGATCGGCGAGGATGCTCGAGGCCCGGCTCGAGTAGCCCGTGAAGAACAACAGCAGTTGGTCCTCGAGATCGGCGAGCGTCTCCGCGCTCACGGCGAGTCGGTCGACGTCGATGGGGTCTTCGGCGTGGAAGTCGAACTGGGTGAGACCACCGAACGCGGCGATGTACTGGTCCCGTTCCCGACTGGGTTCACCGAGGAGCTCGATCTCTACGTGACACGGCTCTTCGGCCAGCGATTGGATCGAGCGCTGACGATGGCCGTACGCGTGACAGCGCTCGGAAGGACTAGACGACCGTGAACGACCCCGACGACCCAAGACCGGTCCCGTCGGCAATGTCGGGAACGCTCACGATCTCGATTGCCGGTCGGATGCCGTACCGCTGGGGCACCTCGCGGATCAGCGAGTGCTCGATGTCCTCGACGCGCGTCACCCGCTCGTGTATCGAGTACGTGAGCAGGTAGTCGTCGGTGAAAATCGCGTGGACGGCCAGGTAGGCGTACTTGTCGATCGCCGCCGACAGGACCGAGCCACTTTTGCGTCGGTAGATACGAGGGCAGGTCGGCACCGCTGCCGCCGATCGAGATGCGCATCAGCGTCCGGGTGAGGATCAGTCCTGGACGCCCTCGGAGGCCGCGACGCCGTGTGACCGTTGCATCCGAGCCTCCGTGTCGCTGCCGAGCCGGCCCGCGTTGCGAAGGCTCTCGTCCTGGCTATCCGCTCCAATGGCCCCGCCTATGGGCTGATCATGCGCGCGCCGGACCGGGCTGCTCGCCCCGTTCGGGCGTTTCCGTCCAAGACACACCAGTCTGTCGACACCGATCGCGGCGAGCATGACGAGCGGTATCTCGGCCGGAGCCCGATAGCGAACCGCTCCAATCGTGAGCAATACCGTAAATGCGACCACGAGCGGGAACACAAGAATCGGATATACCGCGATCTTTCGTCGACGCGCGACGACGACACCCAAGATCGCGAACGGCAAGAGCACCCAATACGCGAAGAATCCGACCCGGAACACCCACAGCGAAGTGCTTCGTTCCGTCTCCAGGTGCATCTGTTGGAACGGTCGGAAGAAACCGAAGGTGCGTCCTTCTCGCGCGGCCGACACAAGGATCGCCCTCCCCTCGTGTGACCGTATGAAGGCATCCGCGCGCTTACGCGCGGCGGAGTCGTTGACGATCGGGTTGCCGCTGTCCCGAACCGTCAATCCGCACCCGAACGCGTAGTAGCCGAGTAGTTGGCCGCTGTACGTCTTCGGGCAGTTTCCCTGCAGCATCGCTTGGCCGACCGCCCCTGTCAGTAGGACCGGCCGATCGAAGCGATTTGAGAGATAGATCGACCACGGCGCCATGATCACCACGCACACCGCCCCAGCACTTGCGAGCCAACTGACGCGACGCCGGAGTGCGATGTCGCGTCTGAACAAGATCAGTGGCGTGACGAGGACGAACGCGATCACGATCTGATCCGACTTCGTCATCGCGACTGCGCCGACGGTCGCTCCGAGCGCTACTGCGATCCACCAGCGCGGTTCCGCAAGAAATCGGTACGCGAGCCAGATCAGTGTTGCGATCCCGAGGAGCGCAAGCGGTTCGGAGACCACTTCGCGTTCGTAGAGCCAGAAGAATGGATAGAACGCGCCGAGCGCGGCGGCGATGAGTGCGGTGCGGGCTCCGACCGCGGCCTTGGTCGCCAGACCGACCATGACAATCGTTGCCGTGCCGATCACGTTGGTGACGAGTTGGTGTTCCAGCCACGTGCGCAGGCCGACCTTCGAAACCGCGGCGAGCAGAATCGTGAATGCCGGCGGGTGACCGGTGTCCGGGACCGGCGCCTTTCCGACCGCCAACCCGAGCGCGCTGACAAATCCCCTTCCATCCGCGAGCAGCAACGCCTCGTAGTGATAGCGAAAACCGTCCCCCCCGACGGGATGGTGACGGTTCGCGAGTGTGTAGACAATCCGTAGGACGAACCCGGCGAGCGCGACGGCGGTGAGACCTCCCGCGAAACGGTGATCGATCGCGTACCTCCGCAGCGACAATCTCCTATGCCTCTCTCTGGATCGGAGGACTATACGTCGTCAGCCCTAACTGATCTCGGGGACGTCCTCCGGGATCGAACGACGCCAACAATCCGTTCGATCGCGACCGCTGCCAAGAGCAGCAGCGCGATCTCCGCCGGAGCCCGATAGCGCATAGAACGGATCGTCGGAAGGACTGCGAACGGAACCTCCAGAGGAAACGCCAGCAGGAGATAGATGGAACTCGTCGGTACCGAGCCAGCACCACGCTGGCAACCTCGAACGGCAAAAGGGTCCAACACATGAGGAAGCCCGACCGAATCACCACAGTAGTGTCGCGGAACAAAACGTTGAAACTCGCGGTCGTCTCCTCGAGTAGGTGCGACGCGTCATCGATCACGAGATCGAGCGGCTCGGAGCCGAACTCGGCGGCCACGATCTCTTGCAGGCGAGTCCGATCCGCCTGGTCGACCCCGTAGTACGCACGCACACTCTCCGAGAGGTCGTGCGTCTCGATGAAGGTGTCGAGGGCGGCCACCCGGGTGCCGATCAGGTCGCACGCCACGAGCTTTTCGGGATGGAACATCAGCGCGAGGAGCGCGGTGCTCCCGCCGTCGTAGATACCGAGCTCCATGACGTTCGCGGATTTCATCCCGGGCACGAGCGCGGCGTAGCGCTCGACCATCCAGCGGGCTTTGCGCAACAGCAGCCCGCCGAGCTGGCGCGCCGTCTCCCGGCCGTCGGGCACACCGGTGGGCGCGAGCGTGAAGTCGACGCCGTCGACCACGAGATGAGTGTCGCTCCTCCACTCGAGCACGCCCGGACTCCTTCGCTCCTGGTGACGCAGAGCGACGCTCCGCGTTCGGTCATCGTGACACATCCGCTACCCGTTGACTTTCCCGGACGACCGCCTACGCTGGGAAACGGCTGAGCATCGGCGCGAGTACCGAGTTGCGCCGCAGAGCCGCCCGGGGGTACCGGATGCGCGCACGTCATCGTTTTGGCCGGAGTCTGCAATCCCGCACCGTTCCCCGCCGGCGTTGGGCTTCGCTGCGCCTGGGAATCGCGGCGGTCGTCGCCACGGCCGGGCTGGTATCGGTCGGGGTGACCGCGGCGTCGGCCGCAGGCACGTCGATCTCGGCGTCTCCGAACACCGGGCTGCTCGACGGCCAGGTCGTCGCGGTGTCAGGCTCCGGTTGGAGGCCGGGGGGCGCGATCTACTTCTGTGAGGGAGTTCTCTCAGCGTTGCCGGGCCCCGCCGATTGCAACAACTCGCAGCTCTTCTCCGCCTTCGCCGACGGTTCCGGCAACCTCACCGCGTCGTTGACCGTGACTTCGCGCATCAACGTCCCGAGCGCAGGGGGCGCGGTCGACTGCATCGTCGACACGCGCTGCGTGGTCGGTGCGACCGACCCAACCGATGTGATCGGCACGATCACGAGCACGCCCTTGAGATTCCTCGCAGTGCCGACGGTCGTCCCGGGCGGTGGGTTCGTCGCCGAAGGCAACTCCGGTACGACCGACCTCCACGTCGCGCTGACTCTGTCGAAGCCGTTCGATCAGCCCGTCGCCGTCGATTGGGACACGATCTTCGTGACGGGCGCGTCCGACATCCAGGCGACGCCTGGTACCGACTACACGCCCGCGAGCGGCACGGTGACCTTCGCACCCGGCGCGACCGCGGCGACGATCACCATCTCGGTCAAAGGCGACACGACAGTCGAGCCCGACAAGTGGATCGTCGTGTCATTTCACAAGCCCGCCAATGCCCGAATCGGCGGCTACTGGGGCCTCGGCTTCGGCATCATCGTCAACGACGACTGAGCCACCGACTGAGGCCGCTGTCGACGACTGGCGTCAGTCGTCGACCTTGTTGACGTGCGCCTCGTGCGTCTTGATCTCTTTGCCGTGCTT
>JBEPUZ010000309.1:0-4337 GCA_041691275.1 Actinomycetota bacterium
TCCTCGTGCACGGCACCACCACCGCCGACAACACGATGATCGAGATGAACGGCGCGCCCACCGGGCTGCTCGTCACCGAGGGTCACCGCGACGAGATCGAGCTGCGGCGCTGCCACAAAGAAGAGATCTGGGACCCCAACTATCCGGGCCCGATCCCGATCGCGCGGCGGCGCGCCCGTATCGCGATCCCCGAACGGGTCGACTTCGAGGGCAACGTGCTCCTCGAGCTCGACGAAGAAGCCGTCCGCCGTGGCGTGCAACGCCTGAAGAAGCTCGGCGTGCGTTCCATCGCGGTCATGTACCTGTTCTCGTTCGTGAATCACGACCACGAACGGCGGACGCGCGAGATCGTCCTCGAAGAGTTCCCCGACGTCGAGCACATCTCGTTGTCGCACGAGGTCATGCCGCGCGGTCCCGAGTTCGAGCGGGTCTCGACGACGCTCGTCAACGCGTACGTCGCGCCCCGTATCGCGAACTACACCCAGAACTTGCAGGACAAGTTGCGCCGCGCGGGGTACCTCGGTCCGCTGTTGATCATGCAGTCCACCGGTGGCGTCATGCCGCCCGACTACGTGTCGCGGCGCGCGGTCACGTTGCTTGCGAGCGGACCGACCGGTGGCGTCATGGGCGCGGCCGTCGCCGCGCGCAACGCGGGCGTCGGCGACTTCGTCGCGGTCGACATGGGCGGAACCAGCTTCGACATCTGCCTCGTGCGCAACGGCCGGCCCGAGATCAAGACCGACTGGAACTGGCGCTACCGCTACTACATCGGGCTCCCGATGGTCGACGTGCAGAGCGTGGGCGCAGGTGGCGGTTCGATCGCACGCGTGCGCCAAGGTGCGCTCCTGGTCGGACCGGAGTCGGCCGGTTCCACACCCGGACCCGCGTGCTACGGCCGCGGCGGCACCCGCCCCAGCGTCACCGACGCCGACGCCGCGCTCGGGTATCTCCCGGTCGACGGCTTCGCGGGCGGGCGCATGCATCTCGACGTCGCCGCGGCACGAGCGGCCATCACCCATCACGTCGCCGAACCGCTCGGCATCGAGCTCACCGAAGCCGCGTGGGGCATCGAACGCATCGTCAATGCGAACATGGCGAACGCGACCCGCAAGGTGCTCGCCGGCCATGGCGCCGATCCCCGCGACCTTGCGTTGATCGCGTTCGGCGGCAACGGCGCGGTGCACGCGGCTGCGATCGCGCGCGAGCTCGGCATCGACCGGATCATCGTTCCCAAGGCCGCGCCCGCGTTCAGCGCGCTCGGGGTGTTGGTTGCCGACTACGTGGTCGACCTGGTCCGCTCCTATGTCACTCCCCTTTCGCAGGTCGACCTGGCCCGTGTCCGCGAACTTCTGACCGACCTGTTGCAAGAGGTCGACAAGGAGCTCGACCCCACGGGCGTCGCTCCCGCCGACGTCGAGACCAACCTGCTCGCGCAGATGTGTTACCCGGGCCAGAACTTCGACATGAGTGTGCCCGTACCCGAGGGGGTCGCTCTCGACGAGCCTGGTCTGCTCGACCTCGCGGAACGGTTCCACGACCTGCACGAGTCCGAGCGCGGCTTCAGCTTCCGTTCGCAGCAGCCGCTGATGCGCGGAGTGCGCGTCATCTCCCGGGGAAACACGGTGAAGCCCGACCATCTCGCGGAGACGGGCACGCTCGCCGACGCGAGCCAAGCCCAGCGCGGGACCCGCAAGGCGTACTGGGGCGACGGTTTCGTCGATACGCCCGTGTACGACGGCAGCCGGCTCGGCGAAGGTGCGACCGTCGACGGACCCGCGCTCATCGAGGAGCCGTTCACCGTGGTGGTGCTCCCGCCCGGTGCGACCGCGACCCTCGACGGTCTCGGCAACTACATCGTTTCGGTCTGACGGTCGCAGTGTTGAGGTTGACGTTGACGCTTCCGAAGTTGACGGTTCTGACGGTCGCGCGGTGAGTCCCGAGCTTCTCCTCGTCTCCCATTTTCACTGGGACCGCGAGTGGTACCGCTCGTTCGAGGTGTTCCGAGGCCGCTTGATCGACGCGGTCGACGCGGTGCTCGACCTCCTCGGGACCGATCCGGGTTTTCGGTTCGTGCTCGACGGCCAGGCCATCGTGCTCGAGGACTACCTCGCAGTGCGGCCTCAGCGTCGGGACGAGATCGTCGCCGGGCTGCACGCCGGTCGGCTCGCGGCAGGTCCGTGGTACGTGCAGCCCGACTCGTTGTTGCCCGCGGGTGAGACGCACGTCCGCAATCTGTTGCTCGGGCGCCAGGTCGCGGGCGCGCTCGGGCCGGTGTCGGCGGTCGGCTACGTCCCCGACTCGTTCGGCCATCCCGCGCAGCTGCCGCAGTTGCTCGCGGGATTCGGGCTCGATCCGTTCATCTACTGGCGCGGGAACGGCGCCGAGCTCGACACGCTCGGCCCGATGTACCGCTGGTGCGCGCCCGACGGTACGTCGGTGCGCGCCTGGCAGCTCCCCGAGGGCTACTTCGCCGCGGCCGGTCTCGATGCCGATCACGATCTCGCGGAAACGGTGGGCCGGCTCCGGCCGGTCATCGACCGGATCGTCGCGGCCGGGGGCGATCCGGTGTTGCTGATGAATGGCTTCGACCACTTGCCCGCCGACACGTCGACCGCGGGCGTCGCCGCACTTCTCGGCGCGAAGCGGGTACTGCTCGACGACGCGGCGGCGCGCCTGCCCGCGGCGTCGCAGCTCGTCGAATGGTCGGGCGAGCTCGTCGGTGCTCGAACCGCGAACCTCTTGCCCGGCGTCTGGTCGACACGCATGCCGTTGAAGCTGCGCAACCGCGCGATCGAGACGCTGCTCACCGATTGGGTCGAGCCGTGGGTCGCGTTCGCCCGCACCCTCGGCCTCACCGACGAACGGCCGTCGGTCGAGCTCGCCTGGCGTTCATTGCTCTGCAACCAGGCCCACGACTCGATCTGCGGGTGCTCGGTCGACCCCGTGCACGAACGCATGGAAGCCCGTTACGACGATGCCGAGGGGCTCGGGGTCGCGACGCTGCAGCGCGTGCTGGAACGGTTGGCGGGACGCAACGTCACGCGCGACACGCCCTGGACGAACGAGCAGGACATCGTCGTGTTCAACGCGTCGACGGCTCCGCGTTCCGGCGTCGTGCGAGTCCCGCTCGAAGGTTTCCCGTCGTGGCTCGTGAGCGTCACCCGATTCGACATGCATCCGTTCGCGATGCCGACGTTCCGGGGCGTCACCGTCGACGGAAAGCCCGCGCGCCTCGTGCAGAGCGACGATCCGAACCGGGTGCGTTTCCTGCCCGGGCTCGGCGGCCTCGACGTGGAGTTCGTCGCGACCGACGTGCCCGCGCTCGGCACTCGCCGTTACGCGCTCGCACCCGCGGACGAGACCCTCGACGAGGTCGACGAAGGTCGCGTGATCGAGGCCGGCGACCTGAGAGTCGAGATCGCCGACGACTCGACGCTCTCGGTGACACTCGGCGACCGCACGTACCACGGTTTGTTCGGCGTCGAGGACGTGATCGACCGAGGCGACTCGTACGACTGCGATCCCGACCCCGTGCGCGATACCCGCGTGCGCTTCGTCATGGTCCGGCGCACCCGCCATCCTTCCGGAATCTCGCGGCTGAAGCTCGTGCGGGAGCTCGACCGCGTCGGTCCGCTGACGGTCGAGGTGTGCGTCGCGCCGGGCGTGCCGTACGCGCGATGCGAGGTCACGCTCGACAACCGGGAGACCGACCACCGGCTGCGGCTGCGGTTCCCGACCGGAGCGCCGGTCGAACGCTTCGACGCCGCCACCACGTTCGACACCGCGCACCGCTCGACCACGCCAACGGACGACACGGGATGGGTGCACCCGGCGCCGCGCACGTTCCCGCAGCAGGGCTGGATCTCCGCCAACGGTCTCGTCGTCGGCGCGCCCGGTCTCCCGGAGGCCGAGGTGACGCCGGAAGGCGAGATACTGGTGACGCTCGTCCGGAGCGTGGGCGTGTTGGCGCGCATCGAGCTGCGGACCCGACCGATGCCGGCCGGACCGGAGATGCTCGTACCCGGCGCGCAGACACAGGGCCGCGTCGCGGCCGCCGTCACGCTTGCTCGCACACCTGCCGACGCGCGCGCCGCCGAAATCGGTCTGCGCGGTGTGATCGGGGGTGCTGCGCCCGTGCTCCCGTCCGACCTCGGGCTGTTGGAGATCGAGGCGCGGCATTCGATCCTGTCGGCGTGCAAACCCGCGCAGGAAGGCGACCGCATCGTCGTGCGGGTGTTGAACCCGTCGGACGAGCCCGACGACGTGATGTTGCACTTCGGTCTCGACGTGCAACGGGCCCGGCCTGTCGGCCTCGACGAGCAGCCCGTCGACTTCTT
>JBEPUZ010000310.1:0-4294 GCA_041691275.1 Actinomycetota bacterium
CGGGACCGGCGTCGATCCGGTGACCTCGCGCTTTTCAGGCGCGCGCTCTGCCAACTGAGCTACCCGGCCGTGTTTCCTTCGAGCGGTCCTGACGGGATTTGAACCCGCGGCCTCCGCCTTGACAGGGCGGCGTGCACTCCAAACTGCACCACAGGACCTTGTGAGCTACTTGCCGAGCTGAAATGAGCACCCCCAGGGGAGTTCGAATCCCCGTTACCGCCGTGAAAGGGCGGCGTCCTAGGCCACTAGACGATGGGGGCTCGGTCTTCACCGGAGGGGTACAGGGTAGCAGTAGGTCGCTACGGTTTGCCCGTGCGGAAGCGGGCGCGACACCTGGGGCGACTCTCGGCGACTGGCCTCTCGGTCGCGCTCGTGCTCGTCGCGGGCTGCAGCAAGGTGAGTGGATCGACGTCGGCGACCCCGGGGAAACCGGCCGCGTGTGCGTACGTCGCCAAGCTCGACACGATCGCCACGACGGTCGCGAAGGCGAACGTCGCCGATCCCGACTCGTTCAACAAGACGTTGCAGGTCGCGGTGCAGGACTACGTCGCGAACGTGAAGTTGCTCCAGAACACGGCACCGGCCGACCTCAGCGCGAGCCTGGCGCGCGTCGTCGCCGACGTGCAGCAGTTCCGTTTCGACGCCGCCGCGACCGATCGGGTCCCGCTCGACGCGTACGCGGCGCGCTCGTGCGGACGGGTGGGCGCGTCGGTAGCGACGTCGACCGCGCACGCGGCGACAGCAACGACCGCGGTACCACCGACCCCGGTGCCCATCGCGCCGACGACCACGACCACGCCGTCCAACGGCTGACGGGCGCGCTCACATGCGGCCGCGCGCACGGCGTGCCAGCATGCGGCGCCCGAGGAGGACACCATGCCTGATCCCGAAGCGCCGGTCTCGGATTCGCGACTCGCGTTGCGGCAGCTGATCGCGATGTTGCAAGAGATGGATGAGCGTTACCTCGGCGACGAGTGGAGCGCGAACGCGTTCGGCGATCTGCCCGACGGCTTCCGCCAAATCGCGTCGATGCTGGAGGGCGGACTCCATCTCGCGTTCGAGTCGGATCCGGAGCGCCCGTTCTTCCGCCGCATCGTGACGCGCGCCCGCAAAATGCTGGGCGACAACGCCGACGCGATCTACTACACCGCGCCGATTCGTGCGGATTACACGTACCGCGTGACCGGCAACACGGCGGGGTCGGTGTACCTGTCGTTCACGGTCGAGAAGGACGCCGGTGACGGCGGCTACAGCACCGAGACCGCGGGCGTGCTCAACGATCACGAGTTCGACATCGCGCCCGACGGCAGCTTCGAAGTGTTCTTCGGTGGTGAGGCCCGTCCGAAGAACTGGTTGGGTCTCGTCGACGGTGCAGGCGAGCTGATCGTCCGCTGCTACTTCGAAGAGGCGACGGCGGTCGCCGCGGATCCGAACCGTTCGGTGCCGCTGACAATCGACACAGTGGAACCGGTCGGACCGCCGGCGCCGTGGGACGACGCGTCGGTCGCGGCCGGGCTCCGGCGGGTGACCGGATTCGTACGGGCCCGCACCCTCGAACAACCGAAACCCGGCGAACGCGTGCAGCCGACGTGGGTGTCGACGACACCGAACGTCTTCCCGCCGCCCGAGCTGCCGGGCACGTTCGCGTTCGCGGCCGCCGACGCCGCGTATTCGATGGCGCCCTACCTGCTCGGACCCGACGAAGCGCTCGTCATCACAGGTCGTTGGCCGGAGTGCCGCTTCGCGAGCGTCGCGCTGTGGACGCGCTACTTGCAGACGTACGACTACGCGCACCGCAGCGTGAGCCTCAACCGCGCGTCGACGACGCTCGAACCCGACGGAACGTTTCGGATGGTGCTCGCGCACGCCGATCCCGGCGTGCCGAATTGGATCGACACCGAGGGAAAGGGCTTCGGGATGATGTTCTGGCGCTTCTTCTTGCCCGAAGGCGAGGTCGAGACCCCGCGGGCGACCGTCGTGAAGCTGGCCGACGTGGAGCCGGCATGACCGCCGTCGATCTCAGCGCCGAGCGAGCGCTCGAACAGGCGGCCGAGCAGACCGGGCTCGCCGACCTCGGCGACGACTCGTGGAAGGAAGGTTTGCCGCGCCTCGTCGACTCGTTGCGCCGGGAGGCGGCGTTGAACGAGCTGGGCGCCGCGCTCGTCGGTGGTGAGCTCGCGGGCTACCTCGGCGACCGCATGCGCATCGTCGCGTACCGCAAGGAACACCCGGAGATCGTCGGCGTCGATGTGGTGCCGCCGATCGTCATCGTCGGTCAGGGCCGGACCGGAACGACGATCCTGCACGAGCTGCTCGCCCAGGACCCGGCGACGCGCGTGCCGCTGACGTGGGAGATCGACCACCCGGTTCCGCCTCCGGATGCGGCGACGTACGACACCGATCCGCGCATCGCAGAAGTCGACGCGACGCTCGAAGGTGTCGACCTCGTGCTGCCGGGGTTCAAGACGATGCACCCGATGGGCGCGCGGCTCCCCCAGGAATGCGTGCGCATCACCGCCTCCGATTTCCGGAGCATGATCTTCCCGACACAGTACCGGGTGCCGTCGTACACACAGTGGCTCATGGACGAGGCCGACATGCGTCCTGCGTACCGGTGGCACCGTATGTTCCTCGAGCACCTCCAGTCGAAGGCGCCCGCGACCCGTTGGGTGCTCAAATCGCCCGGGCACATCTGGGCACTCCCCGCGCTGATGGCCGAGTACCCGAACGCGTTGTTGGTGCAGACGCATCGCGATCCGCTGCGTGTGCTCGCGTCGTTGTCGTCGTTGGTGGCGCGGCTGCGTTCGCTGGCGAGCGACAGCACGTCGATCCCGGCCGCGGCCGCCGACTTCGCGGACACGATCATCGACGGTCTCGACCGTTCGGTGACAGCACGCGAGGACGGCACCGTCCCCACCGATCAGGTGGTCGACGTGCAGTTCCGGGAGTTCATGGGCGATCCGTTCGCGACGATTCACACGATCTACGAACGTCTCGGTCTGGAACTGCAGCCGGAGGCGGAGAAGCGCATGCGTGACTTCCTCGGTGACAACCCGCAGGGCAAGCACGGGATCCACACCTACACGTTCGCGGAGACGGGGCTCGACGAAGGCAAGCTGCGCGAGCAGGCGCGGCGATACCAGGACTACTTCGACGTGCCGAGCGAATCGCTCGGCTGACGTTCCGCGCCGACTACCTTCCTCACGGATCAACCAGGAGGTTCACAGGTGGCCGTCTCCCGTCGACACGCACGCGGTCGCGTGCCCGTACTGCTCGTGGCTGTCGCGATGCTCACGCTCGCGTCGTGCGGTGGCGGGGGAGGTTCGAAGGCCTCGAGCACCCCGTCGACGAGCAGCGGTGGCGGGGGCGCGACGACGACCTCCGACAGCAGTAGCGGTGGCGGCGGGAACGGCAAGTGCTTCACCACGCCCGGGAAGCAGACGGCAAAAGTGCGCTTCGTCAACTTGTTCACCAACTCCACCTATCCGAGCGGTGACATCGACGTGTTACAGGGCTTCAGCGCCACCGACCCGTGCGGCAAGAAGCTCGCGACTGTGCCCTACGGCACCGCGAGCGATTACGTCGACGTGACCGCGGCCGACGAGTCCGGCAACTGGGAGGTCGCCGGGTTCGCGGCCGGTGTAACCAAGGACGAGAACCACCAGATCATTTCGCAGTCGGAGACGTGGAAGGGCGGCGAGCAGGTGACGATCGTGTTCATGTCTCAGGACCCGGCGTCGGGCAATGGTCCGACCGCCGGCAGCGACCAGGCGTTCTTCGAGAAGCCGACGAGCGCCGACTCGAACCTCCCGGCCGCGCCGGCGGGCAAGGCGATCGTCGCTATCGGCGCGGCGTCGACGCAGTACACGGTGAAGGACGGATCGTGGCGCGCGGGTGTCGCCGGAGTTTCCGGATGCCTCAGGTCGGCCGACGACACCGACACCAGGTCGACGAACATCGGCGGCACCTCGCAGATCGTGTATCCGGTCGACCCGGGAACGTTGAGCCTCTCGCTCTATCGGAACAGCGACACCGGCGAGAACACGTGCACCGGCAACGTCGACATTGGTCCGGTCACGGTCGATGCCCAGGCCGGTTCGCGGACGCTGGTGTTCGGCTACGGACCCGACGCGACGCACCTGAAGCTGCTGGTGCTGCCGGTCGCGTCCTGAACCGAATCGGGTCGACTGATCCGAAGGCAGGTCGCGTAGCCTGAGCGGTACGGGCCGCTGGCGCAATTGGCAGCGCGACGGACTTTTAATCCGCAGGTTCCGGGTTCGAGTCCCGGGCGGCC
>JBEPUZ010000311.1:0-4293 GCA_041691275.1 Actinomycetota bacterium
GTGCGTGCCTTTGCTCAGGTGCCAGCGCAACGTGCCGCCGTGCAGGCGGGGGAAATTCTCGACGTGGTTGAGCGTCAGACCGTGACAGGCCGCGAGCCGGTCGATCGCGGTGCACGAGTGGTAGCAGAGGTGTTCGTGGTAGATCGTGTCGAACTCGACGTGGTCGATGAGGTCACGGACGTAGGGGTTCTCGATCACGACGACACCGTCGTCGGCGAGCAGCGTGGCTACGCCGGCCACCCCGGCGTCCCGCCCGGGTCCGGGCCCCACCCGGTTGTGGGCCACGAGCCGGGGGGGGCGCTTGCCCTCGGCCCCGAGCGCGTGCGCGAGCTCGGAGCCGAAGAAGCGGGCGAGCGTGGGCACGCCCGCCGCATTCGCAGCCGCGGCCTGGTCGGGCGCGGGGTCGACGCCGAGCACCGGAACCCCGAACTCGGCGAAGTTCTTCAGCAGGTAGCCGTCGTTGCTCGCCACCTCGACCACGAGGCTCGACGGGCCGAGCTGGCGCTCCGCGATGAGCCGGAGCACGTTCTCACGACTGTGGCGCAGCAACTCGTCCGAGAACGACGAGAAGTAGAGGTAGTTGTCGACGAACATCTTGTCGGCCGGCACCTCCTCGAGCAGCTGCACGAGCGAGCAGTTGGCGCAGAAGGCGACGTCGAGCGGAAAACGCTCCTCCAGCTTGAAGTCAAAGCCCGGCTTCACCAACGCGTCGGCGAGGGGGGTCTTGCCGAGCGAGAGGAAGGGGTGCAGGTCGCTCGACCCGCAGGAACGGCATTCGGCGACGTCACTCATTGCGCACCCTTCTCCGCGGCGACGAAACGGAGGTCGGACGTGACCCGGCCCGATCCGAGCAGCTCTCGAACGTGTGCAATCCGCATGATCGACGGGTTCGTCAGCGTCTCTTCGTTCAGACCGATCCGGATGTACTCGTCGTAGAGCTGTTGCACGCCGAGGGGCACGGTCCACTTCGGCGCGAACTCCGGGAACGACGTTGCGAGCAGCTCGCAGCTCACGCGGTAGTTGCGGGCGTCGGGACCGGCGTCGTCAGCGAACGTGACTTCGCAGTCGGGCACAATGGAGCCGACGATCTCGGCAACTTCGCGCACCCGGTAATTCTCGGCGGTCGAGCCGACGTTGAACGCCTTGTCGTGCACCCGATCGGTTTCGGCGCCGAGCATCACGCAGAACGCCTGGGCGATGTCGTCGATGTGCACGAGCGGGCGCCACGGCATCCCGTCGCTCTTCATACGTACTTCGCCGATCGCCACCGCGAACGCGGTGAGGTTGTTCACCACGAGGTCGCCGCGTAGGCGGACCGAGTAGCCGTACGCAGTGGCGTTGCGCAGGAACGTCGGGCTGAACCCGTCGCTCGCCAGCGCGGAGATGTCGCGCTCGGCGAGAACCTTGGCACTTCCGTACGGAGTCACCGGCAGGAACTCGGCGGTCTCGTCGATGAAGTCGTCGCCGTGCGCGCCGTAGAGGCTGCAAGTGGACGATTGCACGAAGCGGCGCACGCCTGCTTCCTTCGCCGCGGTCGCGCACCGCACCGAGCCGACATGGTTGATGTCGAACGTGGTATTCGCGTCGAGGTCGCCGAGCGGATCGTTCGAGAGCGCCGCGAGGTGCAGCACCGCGTCGAAGCCGTCGAAGTCGGCCGCGGTGACGTCGCGCACGTCCTTGCGGTTCCACGGCACGTCGACGAGGGTGCCACCAAAGTCGCAGCCTTCGAAGAGGCCGCTGTCGAGGCCCGACACGTCGTGGCCCGCGTCGATCAACATGGGCACGAGGGTCGCGCCGATATAGCCGCGGTGACCGGTTACGAGTACTCGCATCGTCAGCTCCACACCTTCCAGGGCGCCTGGCCCGAATCCCACAGCGCCTGGAGGTGTTGCTTGTCGCGCAACGTGTCCATGCACTGCCAGAACGACTCGTGGCGGTACGCCATCAACTGCCCGTCCTTGGCGAGGCGCTCGAGCGGCTCGCGCTCCCACGGCGTCGTGTCGCCGTCGATGTAGTCGAAGATCTCGGGCTCGCACACGAAGAAGGCGCCGTTGATCCAGCCTTCGCCGGTCTGCGGCTTCTCGGAGAACTCGACGATCGCGTCGCCGTCCATCTCCATGTGGCCGAAGCGGGCCGGCGGCCGGACGGCCGTCATTGTGCAGAGCTTGCCGTGGTTCTTGTGGAACGCGACGAGCGCGTCGATGTCGATGTCGGAGACGCCGTCACCCCACGTCAACATGAACGTCCCGCCACCCGAGTACGGCTGCAGGCGCTTGATGCGCCCGCCCGTCTGCGTGTCGGCGCCGGTCTCGATCAGCTCGACGTTCCAGTCGGGACGGCGTCCACCCCGGGACTCGACGTTGCCCGCGCCGAGGTCGATCGCGAGGTCACCGATCAGCGAGCACCGGTCGGCGAAGTAACGCTTGACCTCTTCGCCTTTGTACCCGAGCGCGACGACGAACTCGTCGTGCCCGAACGAGGCGTAGTGGCTCATGATGTGCCACAGGATCGGGAGGCCGCCGATCTCGACCATCGGCTTGGGCCGGATGGTGGTCTCTTCGGCGAGGCGCGAACCAACGCCGCCCGCGAGGATCATGACCTTCATTTCGTCTCCCTCCCGCCGCGGCTCGTTGCCGCCGCGCCGCCGAAACTGTCGATCCCCCGCGTCCGCGGACCAGCATAGCTGTCACTATGCGTGGCAACCGTCATGCGCTCATGCGTTGGATGTGCCGGTTGATCGGTAGAAATCACACATTTGTCAATGGCGTGAGGCTGGGAGGTGACCACTATCCGTCGCCTTTCGGGAGCTCGCCGAGTGCCACGTTCAATCATCGGACGATCCTGCGCGTTCTCGACCAGTTGCAGGCGAAGCAACTCCGTCAGCATCGCGCACGCGCCAAAAGTCCGGGTCGCGCCAGGGATCCACCGTCTCTCATCGGTAGATCGCAGGCCGTACGTGAGCGAAGATGGACAGCTCGACGCCGCCTCGACTCCTGGCTGGAAGTCCACCCCGTGGCGCCTAGTAATCAGGCCCTTTTCTCACTACCGTTGTGAGCAGCACGGAGTGCGCGGGGCCAAGACGGAGGGGCATCGGGTGGGGGTGGTTCGGTCGGCATTGTCGCGGCGCGCGGGCGTGGCCGTCACGGTCGTCGTCGCCTTCGTGATCGCCGCGACCACCCTCGTCGCCACCCGCTCCGGATCGGGCACCGGGTCCGGTTCGAACCCGGCATCGACCTCCACGTCCATCGCCTCTGACCTGGGCTTCTATCCCGGATACGCCAACCTGGCCCGGTTGAAGACCCTCGAGTCGTGGGTCGGTCGCGACGTCTCGTTCGTCGTGCAGTTCGCCGACCAGGACGCGTCCAAGTTCGACGACAGCGTCTGGGGGCAAGTGGCCAAGGCCGGCGCCGTCCAGACGCTTGCGGGGCGGGTGACGCTGGTCGAGTCGATCCCCCTCGCCTTCGGTCCGAATCTCGACGCGACGACCGCGGTGGGGCGAGTCCAGGCGGCGACAAACCTGCAGGCGACGGCCGCGGGCACCTACGACGCCCAGTACCGCCGCGCCGCCACCTACCTGCAGCGCGGCGGATTTCCCGACGCCATCGTCCGGCTCGGCTGGGAGTTCGACGGCACCTGGTACCCGTGGTCGGCCCACGGCAACGAAGCCCGGTTCGTGCGCGCGTACCGGCACGTCGTCGACGTGTTCCGGTCCGTGTCCCCCACCTTCCGATTCGACTGGAACGGCGACGCCGGCCTCCTCCAGCACGAGACCGACGCGTACCCCGGCGACGACTACGTCGACATCGTGGGTCTCGACGTGTACGACAAGGGACTCCCGGTCTCTTGGAACCCCGGCACCAAATCCTGGACCGACCCCGCCGCCGCGCTCGAGTGGGACGTCCGCAATCTCCGGTTCCAGCGCGACTTCGCCGCGTCCCACCACAAGCAGGTCAGCTACCCGGAATGGGCATTGACCGGCGTCAGCGCGACCGCAACCCGGAAGGTCGGCGGTGACGACCCCACCTTCGTGAAGGGCATGAGCGACTGGATGCGCAGCCTGCCGGCGAGCGGACCCGGAAGCCTGGCGTACCAGTCGTACTTCGACGAGGACGCCGACGACGGGCTCCACCGGATCGACGCGGGCTACTTCCCGGACGCCGAGCGTACGTTCCGCAGCCTGTTCGGCGCCCCGGGCCCAGCGCAGCCGACACCTGCGAACGGGTAGCGCCCGGCGTCATACTGCGGGGTCGCCCGCGCCCCTCTCACGGGCGACACCCCTCACGAACGACACCC
>JBEPUZ010000312.1:0-4280 GCA_041691275.1 Actinomycetota bacterium
GACGATTGCAAAACGTCGCACAGTTGTTCTCCCGAAATGTCGTGTCTTGCCGGCAGTTCTTGCCGCAGTCGTATGCGGTCTCGTGCACCGGTCGTGCCAACGGTGAAAAAAGTTCCCGGATGCTTACACGAAGACGGCCCGGTCCATCACGTGATGGGTCCCGCCGGGCGAACCGGCGGAACCCGGCCGAGGGCCGAGTGGGGGTCGGACCTCGACGATCTGGCGCGGACACTACCGAGCGCCCGGCGGCAGTGCCCGTTGAGCGATCGGGCAGATGGTGACGCCTCGGATCCGGCCGCCGTCTGCGAATTGGCAAGAATGGCGCCGATGCGGATGACGTTCCTCGGCCATGTCGGTTTCTTCATGGAGACGGCAGGCGGGTCGGTCCTGTGCGACCCGTGGTTCACGCCGGCCTACTTCGGTTCCTGGTTTCCTTTTCCGCGCAACGACCACCTCGACCCGGCCGCGTTCTCGTCGCCCGACTACCTCTACATCTCGCACCTCCACCGGGATCATTTCGATCCCGCGTGGTTGGAACAGCACGTCGACAAGCGCGCCCGGGTGCTGCTTCCCGAGTTCGGTGTGCCGTTTCTCGAGCGCGAGCTCCGCGCGATCGGCTTCGAGCACTTTGTCACGACGCGTGGCTCGGAGCCGATCGATCTCGACGGTCTCTCGGCGACCATCCTTGCGTTCACATCGCCCGCCGACGGCCCGCTGGGCGACTCTCTGCTCGTGCTCGACGACGGCACCGCACGCGTGCTCAACCAGAACGACGCGCGCCCGGGCAATCCCGATGAATTGCGGGCGCTCGGCCCTTTCGACGCGCAGATCGTGCAGTTCTCGGGGGCGATCTGGTACCCGATCACGTACGACTTCCCGCCCGAGTTGAAGACGCGCCTGGCGAGCGAGAAGCGCGTGAACCAGATGGCGCGCGCCCGCCAGTACATCGAGTGGGTCGATGCCGCACACGTCTTTCCGTGTGCGGGTCCGCCTGCGTTCCTCGACGATCTGCTCCTCGCGCTCAACGACTTCGACCGCGACCCCGCGAACATCTTCCCCGACCAGATGGTGTTCCTCGACATGCTGCGCGACGCGGGCATCGACCGGGGCGAGTTGATCATCCCCGGTTCGACGGTCGAGCTCGGTGGTGACGTGTGTCGCGTCGTCCATCCCGGCGACGACGAAGCGACCGCGCGTCCCTTCGCACACAAGCGCGCCTACGTCGACGAGTACCGGCGCGATTGGGAACCGTGGCTTGCCGCCGAGCACGAGTCGTGGTCGCACGGCGCGTGCGATCTCGTCGCCGAGCTCGCGACCTGGTTCGAACCCCTCCTGCGCCAGGCTCCTATCACCTCGGCCGGCATCGCCGGCATCGTCGTGCTCGACATCGACGAGCCCGGCGCCGACGTGTGCATCGATTTCGTCGAGTCCGAGGTCCGGGCCTGGAAGGGCGAGGTCGAGCCGTACGTCTACAAGGTCGACGTCGATCGCCGTCTGATCGAGTCGTTGCTCGAACGCCACGTCGAAGACTGGGTGAACTCGCTCTTCCTCTCGTGCCGGTTCGTGCTTCACCGTCCCGATCCTGCGAACTTCAACGAGTTCGTGATGACGTTCTTCAAGGCGCTGGCGCCCGAGCGCATCGCCTACGTCGAACGGAGCTACCGGGAACGGCGCGAGCTCGCGGACGAGTTCTTCGAACGGGACGGCTGGCGCATCGAACGGTTCTGCCCGCACCGCCAGGCCGACCTGACGCGCTTCGGTGAGATCGACTCTGGGGTGCTCACGTGCAGCCTGCACCACTGGCAGTTCGACCTCGCAACGGGTCGGTGCCTCACCAGTGACGACAAGCACCTGCGCTGCGAGCGCGTGGAAGACTCGACGACGTGAGCGTCTTCAATCACGTGGGTCAGTGTGTGACGGATCTCGAGCGGTCGAAGCGGTTCTATTGCGACCTGTTCGGATTCACGCTCGAACGCGAGATCAGCCCACCCGACGAGAGCTCCGCTCGACTTCTCTCGCTCCCGGAGCCGATGGGAATGACCGCGGCCTACCTCGTGCGCGACGGCCTGGTGCTCGAGCTCCTGCACTTCTCCGCGGACGACCAGACCCAGCCCTTCCGGGCCCGAGGCATGAACGAGCCCGGCCTGACACACATCTCCTTGTCGGTCGACGACATCGACGCGGTGTGTGTGCGTATCCCGGAGTTCGGGGGCGAGGTGATCGAGTCGTCGAACATCGGCGCCGCAGTGTTCGTACGTGACCCCGACGGACAGCTGCTCGAGCTCCTACCGATGACTTACCGCAAGCACATCGAGGGTCAGGGCTACCACTAACTCGGTATACGGCGATAGAGACACTGCCCACCGCCCGACGCGTGGAGTTGGCCGCCGGCCGACCAGATTCGAGCGTTCCAGCCGAACATACCGCCGGTCGAGAGCGGCGCGGCGCCGTCGCACAACAGCCAGTCGTGCCCGCTCGTCGGCGCGTGGAACGCGACGTTCAGGTCGAGGGTCGGCGCCATGAATCCGGGCTGCTTCCACGCGTGCGGGCGATGGGCCGACGGCCAGCTCGGGAGGTCGACGAGGATCACGCAGCGGGTCGCGTCGATCCACGGGTCGTCGAACGTCGCGGTGGGCCGGAAGCGCAACCACGCGCGCCACATCGCCGCGCGCGGTCCGTCCGGTGGCCACTCGAGCTCGAACTCGACCGGCTTCTCGTCGAGGTTGTTCCAGAACGGAAACGGGGCTTGGACGTTACCTTCGAGGAGCTCCTCGATCGACGCCAGCTCGTCGGGGCGGGGGACTGCGGGCGGAATCGTCTCGTCGTGCTCGAGTCCGTCGACCTCACCGACGCTCCAGACCATCGCGTCGAGGATCGGTCGATCGTCCTGGGTGATCTCGACGCGTTGCGCGGCGGTGGTGCGTCCCCGTTTGCGGGTCGCGACGCGGATGTCGACCGAGCCGAACTTGGCGACGCTCAGGTAGTGACACGAGAACGCGGCCGGTCGCAGTTCCGGGGTCGACGCGCCCGCGGCCCGCAACGCGCAGGCGGCCACGTAGCCACCCATCGGTCCCCAGATCTCCCACTCGTCGCTCAACGTCGCTTCGTAGAGTCCGTCGCCGCGCGCTTCTACAGCGGTGTCGGTTGCCAGATCGCCCATGTGCAGAGCCTGCCCGAGCGCGCTCGGCCCGACAACCGATTTAGGCGTCGTCGGCGAGCGCAGTACGGACCGCGTCTTCGCAGACCGTCCCGTCGAAGAACGCCGGGTTCATGCCTGCGTGCAATCGGGCCGGGTTCAAGAACGTCAACTCGCGGAACTCGGCGTCGCCGATGATCCCCTTTTCGATCAGCTCGTACGCCTCTTCGACCGGTTCGGTCATGTCCTGCACGTCCCAATGGGAGACGTCGGAACCGAAGATCGGCCGCAGGCGCGCGCCGGCGGGATTGATGCGCTCGTCGAATGCCCACGCGACGAGCCGATCGTCGGCTTCGCACCCGAAGTAGAAGTTGGAGACGAACTTGTCGCGCAGATCGGTCACAGAGGTGAGCGCGGCGGCCGAGAACTCGTCGAGCTGCTCTGGGCGGGCGCTCGGCCGGCTGAAGTAGGCGTGCAGCTCGTTGAGACCGGAGCGGACGCGAGCATCGCCGTACTGCTCGAACAACGCCACCAATCCGTCGACGTCGAGGAGGTCGGGATCGAGGCTCTCGATATCGTTCGCGTTGCGCTTCGACCAGTGGCCGACGAGATCAGAGAACAGGCTGCACGCCCAACCCACGCCGCCTTCGAGGAAGCCGAAGCGCAGCGTGGGGAAGCGGTGCGTCACGCCCGAGAGGAACAGCGACTTGCACAGCGATTCGTGACTCGCGGCGAGCCCGCCGATGTGGTTGTAGACGTAGCTGGTCGCCGAACGGGTCACCCGGTGCGACTGCAACGAGCTGTGGAACACGGGCGCGATGCCGAGTTCGACGCACTTGGCCCACACCGGGTCGTAGTCGAACGCGCTGTCGACGCCGAAGGTGTCGAGCCGATGCTCGTCGCCGTCACCAATGGACCGGCGGGCATGGCCGGCCAACACCGCCGTCTTGAAACCGAGGTCGCGCACCGCGTACTCCAGCTCGTCGACCGCGAGCTTCGGGTCGAGCATCGGCACCAGCGCGCCGACAGTGGTGCGGTCCTGGTACGGCGCGTAGAGGTTCGCAAGCGCGCGGTTCGCGGCCCGGCAGCGCAGACCGATGAGCTCGTCGTCGTGCATCTCCAGGTACGACAGCGTCATCGACGG
>JBEPUZ010000313.1:0-4276 GCA_041691275.1 Actinomycetota bacterium
CCCGATCGTCGCCGAAGTACACGTCGACCGCCGCCCAGTTGATCGTCTCCCGCCGGAGGGCCTCGTAGCAACGGTGCGCGAGCTCACCCCCCGAGAGCGCGATCGACATAGGAGTGAGCTCGGCGACGAGGCGCGCGAACGCGCGGGGAACGTCGTCGACGATACGGAGCTGTCCGGGAAGGTCCACGTCTGCCATTCTTCCCGATGCATGGATCGAACGACGGTCAACGTCTACGAGACGAGTGTCGACGACTGGATCGAGAAGCGCCGACGCGCGCGCCCGGCGACCATCGACGCCTTCGTACGACGGGTACCGCCGGGCGTCCGCGCCGACGTCGGGTGCGGACCCGGGTGGCACAGCGGTGACCTCGGCGCACCCGTCGTGGCGTTCGACGCCGCTCACGCGATGGCCGCACAGGTCCGCACGTTCGCGCCGAACGCGTGGCCTGTCGTCGCCGATCTCGAGCACCTGCCGTTCCGCCTCGGCGCGCTGACGGGCGCGTGGGCGCAGAAGTCGTACATGCACATCTCGAGCGAGTCGCTCCCGATGGCGCTGGCCGAGCTGCACCGCGCGGTCGCCCTCGGCGGCGCCGTCCATATCCAGGTGACCTCGGACCGGAACCAGGCGAACGACGACGACGCGTTCCCGGGTCGGCATTTCACGTGGTGGCCGACGCAACGCCTGCGGGACGTCGTCGAGGGCGCGGGCTTCGTGATCGACGAGCTCGTCGACGACGGCGAGGAATGGGTCGACATCGAAGCCACCCGAGCGCACATGCTGGCCGACACGGTCGGACCGGCGATGCGCGTCCTTCTCGTGGGCCTGAATCCCGGCCTGATGTCGGCCGACGTCGGGCTCAGCTTCGCCCGTCCCGGCAACCGCTTCTGGCCCGCCGCGCTCGCCGCCGGTCTCGTCACGCACACGCTCGATCCGTTCAACGCCCTGCGGGTCGACTGCGTCGGCATGACGAACATCGTGCGCCGGGCGACAGCCGGGGCGAAGGAGCTGGCCACCGCGGAATACATCGACGGCGTCGCCCGACTCGTTCGACTCGTGCAGTGGCTGCAACCCGGATGCGTGTGCTTCATCGGCGTGACCGGGTACCGCCTCGCGGTCGACAAGCGCGCGTCGTTCGGTTGGCAGGAGCCGTTCGCAGGCGTGCCCGCCTACGTCATGCCGAACACGAGCGGAGTGAACGCGCACGCGAAGCCGGCCGACTTCGTCGAGCATCTGCGCACGCTGCTCGCGTCCACTTGAGCCCGCGCCTACTTGAGCCCGGCCGCTTTCTTCTCGAGCGAGTCGAGCGCGTCGTGGAACGACTTCGCGAACGACTCGACGCCTTCGCTTTCCAACGTTGCGGTGACGTCGCTGAAGTCGACGTCGGCGGCGGCGAGATCGGCCAGCACCTGGCGGGCGCCGTCGATGTCGTCGGAGATCGCGTCGGCACGGAGGTTGTCGTCGCCCTTCGCCAGCACTTCGACCGACGCCTGGGCGAGCGTGTTCACCGTGGAGTCACCCACGAGCTCGTCGACGTACAGCGTCGGGGAGTAGGCCGGGTTCTTCGTCGACGTCGAAGCCCAGAGCGGCCGCTGCACACGGGCTCCGGCCGCCACGAGGTTTTCCCAGCGGGCGCCGGAGTGCTGGTCCCGGAAGAGGAGGTAGGCGAGCTTGGCGTTGGCGACCGCGGCTTTCCCGCGGAGCGGGGAATCGTCGGGTAGGCGCCGGTCGGTCTCGGTGTCGACCCGGCTGACGAAGAACGACGCCACCGACGAGAGGTTGTGGATGTCGCCGCCGGAGGCGACTCGGCGCTCCAAGCCCGCCAGGAAAGCGTCGATGACCTGCTGGTATCGGTCAAGACTAAAGATCAAGGTCACGTTGACGTTGATGCCTGTGGCGAGGGTCTCGAGGATGGCCGGAATGCCCTCGATGGTCGCCGGGATCTTGATCATGACGTTCGGGCGCTCGAGTCGGGTCCAGAGCTCTTTCGCCTGACGGATCGTGCCCGCGGTGTCGTGGGCGAGGTCGGGTGAGACCTCGACCGACACGAATCCGTCGGCGCCGCCGAGCTCGTCGTAGACCGGCCGGAGCACGTCGGCGGCGTGCTCGATGTCGCTCGTGACGAGATCCCAATACGCGGTCTCCGGCGACGCGCCTGCGCTCGCGACCTCGTGCAGCTGCGCGTCGTAGTCGTTCCCGGTGGCCATCGCCTTCTCGAAGATGGTCGGGTTCGACGTGACGCCGCGAATCCCGTGGGCGTCCATGAGCTTCTGCAGGCCGCCGGTCGCCAGCGCTCGCGTCAGGTTGTCGTACCAGGGACTCTGACCGAACTCGATCAGTCGGGGAATCGCGCTCGCCATGATCAGCTTCCTCCTGCTCCAACGGCATCGAGCAGCGCGAGTGCGCGCTCGACCGCTTGCTCGGGCGTGATCCCGAGCTCGCGCATCACCACATCGCCCGGCGCGGACGCGCCGAAACGATCAATGCTCACGACGTCGTCGGCGTAGCGCTCCCAGCCGAAGCTCACGCCGGCTTCCACGGCCAGCGTCGGCACACCCGGGGGGAGCACCTCGTGGCGGTAGTCGCCGTCCTGCTCTTCGAACAGGTACCACGACGGCATCGAGACGACGCGCGCCGAGATCCCCTGCGTCGCCAACTGCTCGCGCGCGGCAACGCACACCTGGACCTCCGAGCCGGTACCGATCAGCACCACGTCGGGCCGGTCGCGATTCTCGGGGCAGAGGACGTACGCGCCTTTCGGCACGCCCGCCGGTGAGCGCTCGGCGGTGTGCTCGAGCACCGGGATCTTCTGCCGGGTGAGCACCATCGCAGTCGGACCCTCGCCGTCGAGATGCACCTTCCACGCGGCCGCCACCTCGTTGGCGTCGCCGGGCCGGATGACCCGCAGCCCGGGCATCGCCCGCAGCGACGCCAGCTGCTCGATCGGCTCGTGAGTGGGACCGTCCTCGCCGACTCCGACCGAGTCGTGCGTCCACACGAAGCAGACCTTGGTCTGCATCAGTGCCGCGAGGCGCACTGCGGGGCGCATGTAGTCGCTGAACACGAAGAACGTTCCGACGCACGGAACGAGCCCGGCCGCCGCCATCGCGTTGGCCGCCGACCCCATCGCGTGCTCCCGGATCCCAAAGTGGATCAGGCGACCCTTGGCGTCGTCAGGCGTGAACGTGCCCAGGCTCTTGACCTGCATGCCGGTGTTCCCGGTGAGGTCGCCGGACGCGGTGAACAGACCAGGCACCCCGTCGACGACCGCGGCGAGGACCTCCTCGATCGCCGTGCGCGTCGCCACCTCAGTGCCGAACTGCCACGCGGGCAGCTTCTGCTCCCAGCCGTGCAGGCCTTCGCCGCTCAGGCACGCCTCGAACTCGTCGGGCTTGGCGAGCGCGTCCCACGCCTCGCGGGCGGCGCCACCACGGACGCCGGATTCGCGGTACCAGAGCAAGACCTCGTCGGGGACGTAGAAGTCCTTTTGCGGGAGGCCGAGGATCTCCTTGACCTTGACGATCTCGTCGGCGCCCAGCGGAGTCCCGTGCGCAGCCGCGGTGTCCTGCACCTTGGGCGACGGGTACCCGATATGTGAGCGCAACACGAGCAGCGTCGGGCGAACGGTCTCCGCGATGCCGGCCCGGAGCCCGGCTTCGAGCGCGTCGAGATCGTTCGCGACCTCGCCGAGCTGCACGACGTGCCAGCCGTACGCCTCGAAGCGCTTCGGGACGTCGTCGCTGTACGCAAGCTCGGTCGGACCGTCGATCGTGATGTGGTTGTCGTCGTAGACGAACACGAGGCGACCCAGCTTCAGGTGACCGGCGAGCGACGCGGCCTCGTGGCTGACGCCCTCCATGAAGTCGCCGTCGCTGGCGATACCGAAGATGTGGTGATCGCAGAGCTCGGCGCCGAAGCGCTCCCGCAGGTGCTTTTCTTGGATCGCAAACCCGACCGAGTTGGCGAAGCCCTGGCCGAGAGGACCCGTCGTGATCTCGACACCCTTGGTGTGGCGGTACTCGGGATGACCCGGCGTCAGCGAGCCCCACTGCCGGAACTGCTTCAGGTCGTCGAGCTCGAGCCCGTACCCCGAGAGGTAGAGCATCGAGTACAGCAACATCGACGCATGCCCGGCCGAGAGCACGAACCGGTCGCGGTTCGGCCAGTCGGGATCGGACGCGTCGTAGTTCATGATCCGCGTCCACAGCACGTGCGCGAGCGGGGCGAGCGCCATCGGCGTGCCGGGATGCCCGGAGTTCGCCTTCTGCACCGCGTCCA
>JBEPUZ010000314.1:0-4021 GCA_041691275.1 Actinomycetota bacterium
CGCCAGACCGCGACGATCGCCGACCTCTCGCTCGCCGGCCTCAGCTTCGAAGCCGACGACCGCATCGATCCGGGCACGCAGATCCGGCTCGCCACCACGGTCGCCACCGTCGAAGGTCCGTACCGTTCGATCAGCATCGAGGCGGTGGTCCGCTCGTGCCGGCCCGTCGGTGACCAGGCTTGGCGACTGGGCGCCGAGATCATGAAGATGGACGCGGACTCCGAGCGCGAGCTCGTGACGTTCTGCCACGTCGTGTACCCGTGGAACCAGCTCCGCCCGCAGCACGAGATGATCGCGCCCGTGACCACCGCGATTGCTCCCCCCGCGCCGGCGCGCGCACGCGGGCAATTGGTCGAGGAGCTGCGTCGAGAGGTCGCGGCTCTCTCCCGCACTGCGGAACCGGCGACGACACCGTCGACGGCTTTGCTCACGGCCCTGCGCTTCGAGGTCGCGACCGTCGAGCAGACTGCGCTCGAGTCGTCGCGGCGCCCCGACCCGGAACGACCCGCCCCGCGGCCCGCGAGCGAGCGTGCGAATCGTTAGAACATCGGCCCCGGCGGGAACGGGTCGGTCAGCGGGGTTGCAGTCGGCCGGAACGCACGAGCAGGTCGGACCAGGGATCTTCCGTCGGCTCCCGCGCGGGCCACGGCCAACCTTGGGTGTCGTCGAACAAGCGGCGGCACAACGCGGCGGGCGGGTCGAACGCGACACCCAGGCCGCAGCACACGTCGTACGCGTGCAGGATGAGCTCGAGCCCACCGCGGGGCGCGAAGTCGGCCGGCACGCCGGTCTCGATCACGGGCCGACGGTGAATCACGGCCGTCGCGCCCGGCTCGGCCGTCTTGATCACGGACACCAACATCGTGGTCACGGCGCGCAGGGCCACGATGATGTCGGCGGGACCCGCGGTCGGTCCCGCCGGCAGCTCGCCGTAGTCGGGATAGTCGTCGGTCACTCGGGACGCCAGGAAGAACGCGTACGAGAACACGCAGTCGACCGCGTGTTCGGCCGTGTACAGGCAACTCCAGTCGAGGGTTCCCGCAGGGGTCATCCAGTCGCGTCCGAGTCCGGCCGTCCAGCGCTCGCGGACAAATTCGCTCAACTCCTCGAGGTCGGCCGCCGTGAATCGATCCGTGCCCATCTCGTCGGTCATGGCCGAATCGTAGGATCGCCGCAATGCCCCTTGACGCCTCGCGCACACGAGAGAAGCTGATCGACGAAGCGGCGCGCGCGTTCGCCGCGCACGGCGTCTACGGCGCGTCGCTGATCGACATCACCAGGAGGGCGGGTCAACGGAACCGGGGGGCGCTCCACTACCACTTCGGATCCCGCAGCGGAGTGCTGTGCGCCGTGCTCGAACGGCACGCCGACTTCCTCGCCCGGCGGGAAGGCGAGCTCCTCGAGATCGCGCTCGAGCAGCCCGACGACGACGTGGAGTCGGTCGTCGAGGCGATCGTGCGGCCTGCGAGCGAACTGGCCGAGAGTGGCTGGCGCGGCCGTTGCTTCTTGGTGATCGTCGCGGAGCTGGTCGAGGAGGACCCCGAAAGTCTCGACGCCGACGTGGCCGGCGCGCTCGCCCACACGGGCGGCTACGTCGTGTACGACCTGCTCGCGGCGCGCATGGCCGACGTGAGCCCCGAAGTACGCGCCGAACGGTTCGCGCTCGCAACCGGCTTCATCCTCCGGGCGGTCGCCGACCGGGCGCGCGTGCGCAGCAGACGAGGGCGTCGAGGTCGTCCGCAGCTCGACTACGACGAGTTCGTCGGGAACCTCGTGGCCATGGTGGCGGCCGGTATGTCGGCCCGGCTGTAGAACTTTGACATAAGTAGGGCTCCTTAGTACCGTCCGCGGGATGAGCGCGTTGGTGCCCGAGGAGCTGATCGCGGAAGCGCATATCACCGTCGGCCTCGAAGACTTCGGCGCCGACGGCTTCCGCGCCGGGTTGCGGGTCTACTGCGCCTCGGCCGACGCGGAAGCCCGACTGAACGAGATTGGCGTCGCCGCCATCCGCGCGAACATCGTCGGTTCGCTCGTGAACCGGTTGAGGGTCGTCGACTGGGCGAACAAGCATCACGACGTCGCCGACGAGCGCATCGACGCGCCGCTGATCGTGATCGGCATGTTCCGCGCGGGCACGACATTCCTCAGCTACCTGCTCGAGCAGGACCCCGCCAACCGAGCGCTGCTTCGCTGGGAGACGGGCGACAGCGTGCCGCCGCCGAACCCGGAGAACATGCGCAGCGATCCGCGCATCGAGCTGTCCCGCATCGGCAACGACATGCTTGAGCAGCTCAACCCGCGCATTCGCGCCATCCACCACGAGGAACCCGACGGGCCCACCGAGTGCATCTCGCTGATGAGCCAGGACTTCAAGAGCCTCTCGTGGGAAGCGATCTCGAACGTGCCCACCTATGGGAAGTGGCTGCTCGAGGTCGACCAACGCTCGGCGTACGAGTACCACCGTCTCGCCCTCCAGGTGTTGCAGCACGGTGGTGTCCGCGGCCGCTGGACCCTCAAGAGCCCGCATCACGCGCTGAACCTCGAGGCGATGACCGCGGTCTATCCCGACGCCCGGCTCGTGCTCCTGCACCGCGACCCGGCGGTGCTCTGCGCGTCGGTGTGCAGCCTCATCAGCACGCTGTCGAGCACGTTCACCGACGCCGATCACCGCGTGTACATCGCCGACCATTGGGTGACGCTGCTCGAGGAGTCGGTGCGGCGCATCGACGCGTTCCGCGCCGCGCACCCCGATCACCCGATCGTCGACGTGCAATACACCGATCTTGTGCGGGACCCCGTCGCGACCGTCGAGACCATCTACGCGGCGACGGGCGGTCCTACGGACGCCGGCCTCGACCCGCGCTCGCGCGCGGCGATGACGGAATACGTGACCGCGCACCCGAAGGGCGGCCTGGGCGTACACGGCTACGACCTCGCCGAATTCGGGCTCGACCGGGCCGAGCTCACCGAGCGGTTCTCGGGTTACATCGACCGCTACGACGTGGAGCCCGAACAGTCGAACCCCTAGAGAACGCCGTCGACGCCTACGGGTTGCGCGCCGCCGCGGCCTCGTCGATGGCGACGCGCTGGTCGTAGGACTGGCGCAGGAGCCAGAACCGCAAGAACCGCGCCAGCGAATAGCGCAGGAAGACGAATCCACCCGACACGCTGATCGCCAGTCCGGCGATGGCGAGGGGCAGGTACGAGTTCGAGTCGAGGACGTCGACGTTCGTGCCCGGAGTCGAGGTGACGTTCAGCGACGCCGCGTAGGCGCCGATCGCCAAGACGATGCCGCCGACCATCAAGATCACCCCGAGCAGCTGCAGCATGTTCTCGGCCTTGGCCCGACCCGTCTTCAACTTCATCTCCGCGATCTCCGCACGGAACTGGTCCGCGCGATCGCTCGACGGCTGGCGGTCGGTTGCATCGATAGTCATGCTGCGTCTCTCATTCGCCCAGATATGCGGTCGACAATTCAGCTTCCATCGCGGCCGGTGTCCCGAACTTCGTGATCCGACCGCGAAGCATGATCCCTACCGAGTCGACGATGCCAAGTACAGCGCGCGCGAACTGTTCGACGACGAGGATGGAAACGCCTTCCTTGGCCACTTGCGCGACGATCTCGTAGAGCTGTTCGACGACGAGTGGCGCCAGGCCCATCGACAGCTCGTCGAGGAGGAGCAGCGCGGGGTCGGTGGCGAGGGCGCGGGCCATCGCGAGCATCTGTTGCTCGCCGCCCGACAGGGTTCCCGCGAGTTGCTTGCGGCGCTCGCCCAGCCGCGCGAAGCGCGAGAACGCGACCTCTTCGATCGCCTTCAGCGACGTGCCGGTGTGCGTCGCCATCCAGAGATTCTCCCGCACGGAAAGGTTTGGGAAGATCCCCTTGCCCTCCGGGATCAGGCAGACGCCGCGCCGGGCGAGATCGTCGGGCGCGGCGCCGTTGACGCGCCGGCCGGCCACGAAGACCTCCCCGGCCGAAACCGGCAGCTGCCCTGCGATCACCCGCAGCGTCGTCGACTTG
>JBEPUZ010000315.1:0-4011 GCA_041691275.1 Actinomycetota bacterium
GGGTCGGCGCGCCTGGGTTGGTGGTATCGACGATCTGTTCGCGGGCGTAGTCGAGGACGCGGTCGAAGAAGGCGGCGTACTCGGCCGAAAGATCGTACGGGGCTTCACGAGTTTCACGGTCGGACGGAAAGTCGGTGTCTTCATCGAGGTAGTGGCGAATGTCGCCTCGCCGCCGCTGGATGAAGTGTCGGGCGAGGCGCTCGCGTCCCTTGACGTCGTCGAGGTCGACGGTGGCGAGCGCGGGATCAAGCAGGCCGAGGAGATTGCGAAAACCCTCTTCCTTGCCGGAGTGAGGAGTAGCGGTCACGAGAATGAGGTGCCGGGTCGAGTCGGCGGCGACCGCCTTGAGGAGGTCGTAGCGCTGGGTGCGGGCCCGGGCGCCACCGCCCGCGCCGTCGGCGACTGCGCCGTGGGCTTCGTCCACGATGGCGAGCTCGGGGCAGTGGTTGACGAACTCGTGCCGGCGCGCAGGTGCCTTGATGAAGTCGGTCGACACGACCACGAAGGGGTACCGGTCGAACAGCGATTCATTCAGCATTAGCCCGCGGGTGAGGCGTGCGGCGGTAGACGGCAGCACGAGCTCGGCGTCGATCGCGAACTTGTCTCGCAGTTCTCGTTGCCACTGTTCGGCGAGAGCGGGGCTGCAGAGAACCGCGAGGCGTTGCGCGTCGCCTTGGGCCAGCAGCTCGGCCGCGATCAGTCCGGCTTCGATGGTCTTGCCGATGCCGACATCGTCGGCGATGAGGATGCGGACTGTCTCTTGACGGAGTGCGAGCAGGAGCGGGACGTATTGGTACGCGCGGGGTTCGACTGCGAGATTGGCGAGCGATCGGAAGGGCCCGGCGGAGGCCCGGAAGCCGATACGAAGTGCAGTACGCAGGAGCCGGGCACTGGCGGCATCTCCGAGGTCGTCGGCGGTGGGCGGCGGGAACGTTGCCGCGGTGACGGTCTCGAGGCTTGGGAGGACCGCGGCGGAGTCGTCATCGCCGCCGCCGAGCGGTCGGAGGATCAGCAGGTCGGGTTCGCTTTCGGCAAGCACGACCCATTCGCGGCCGCGCGCGTGCACGAGGGTGCCGGGAGCGAAGCTGACGGCCGGCGCGGTCACTTCGACCGCTCGGGCCCAAAGACGGACGGGAGTCTCGCCGCGATCGCGGCCCAGTCATCGTCGTGGCGGACGCGGACAACGGACCAACCGAGATCGATGAGGCGCTCTTCCGCGTCGAGGTCTCGTTCCGCCTGGCTGGTGTTGTCGTGAACGGGTCCGTCGACGAAGACAGCGACGGGGCCTGAAGGGAGGTCGTAGACAAGGTCGGGGCGGGCCCGGGCGTCGGCCACAGTCACCTGCGCACGGTCGGGCAGCCGGTGCCCGCGCGCGTCAAGCCAATCGACGAAGCCGCGCTCGAGTGAGCTGTCCGCCAGCGCACTGAGGAGGTCGCGGGCCTCGGCGCGCGTGCGTCCGCCCGCACCTGCAGTCGTCGTGGCGCGAGCGAGATCAAGAAGGAGATCTCGGACCTGGTGACGGTCGATGCGGGCGTGTTCGAGCTGGTTGGCATAGGAAAGGAGGCAGTCGTAACACGCGCGCTCGCAACGTTCGGTCGCGCCGGGCGCATGGTCGAGGTCGTCGCCGGTGTCGGGATCGAAGTGGCAACGTTCGAGGGCGATGCGCGCAACCTGCGCGACTGCGTCCGGCTCGAGCACGAGCCGGCGGAGCACGCCGGCGCCGCCTTCTGCCGACTCGGTGAACAAGACCCGTCCGCGGTCGGCCGGGTCGGGCAGATCGTCGGAATTGAGCTCAACATCTTCGAGTTGGAACCAAGCTTCTGCACCGCGTTCGAGGGCGAACCGGAGACTGGTCGCGGTCACGTCGTCGAGATGGTCGGCATGGCGGAGCACGACGAGATTCCGGGTGTCCTCGACGTACGGGATGACTTTGGCACGGGTCGGGACGTCGGCAAGGTCAGTGAGGTCGTCACTGTCGACGGTTGCGTCCGCGGCCTGCTTATCGGAGAGCCAGCGCCCTCCGATGGTGTCGAGCCAGAATCCGCGATCGTCTTCATCCTTGCGGCGGCGACGACCAACGTTGGCCAGTCGGATGGTGGCAGCGTCTCCGTACGTCAGCTCGAGCAAGGGCTTGTCGTCGAGCGTGGTTACGGCGTCGATGCGCCCGGGGCGGTCGCCGTGGCTCGCGTACCGGTACGAGACCTCAAGCTCGAAGCCGGAGCGGCGACGTTCTTCTTCGTCGCTTGAGATGCGCTCGCGCCGGCGGGTGTGGACGGTCTGCAAACGCAGCAGGCCGTAGGTCTTCGCACCGAGGCGCGCTCCGCACCCTTCGCAGGTGTCGGTGCCGACCGCGACAGGATGGTGGTACCCGCACGCTTCGCACCTCCGCGCGTCTTCGGTTTCGATCGCGGTGGATCCTTCGACGGATCGCGGCAGCTGCACGCGGACGACTTCGTAGCGCGCGCCCTCGTGGTAGATGAGAGCGCCAGGCCCGAACTCACGAATGGCGAGAAATCTTGCTCGTTGCAGGTAGTCGCCTTCGCGCGCCGTTCGACCCGCGCGTCCACCCGGGATGTATGCGGCCAGCGGAAGGCGGGGAAACGAGTAGCCAGGCAGGAAACCTTCTGAGGCGAGATACCGGTAGGAGTAGAAGTCGGTTTGACCGATCTCGGCGTCTTCGTTGCGGAGAAGCTTGAGTCGATCGCGCGCCTCTCGCTCGCGGTTGGCGGCGGCCTCGCGAGTTCGACGGGGGGCGTCGGGGGCAACTGCGACGCGACCCTGATCGGTGTACTCGGCGAGTGTGTTGCGGTAGAGGTCTCGCCAGCGATCGAGCGCACGGTCGAGGTTCTCGGCCGCGCGCGCGACGACATCGGCGACCCAACCCTCGTAGAACCACGGCACGAGGTCTCCGTTGGCGTGCCAGGTGCGTCGCAGTTCCGCGAGCACCCGTTCTGCTCGTTTGGTCGCTTCCCGCTTCGCACGTTCTTCGGTGAGCGCCCGCCACACTTCAGGCAGGAAGGCGAGCGACGGGTTTTCGCCGGACGCGTCGACGAGGTCCGTGAGGCGGGCTTTCATTGATTGATCGGTCTCCGCCAACCAGATGGCGTGCACGTGGGAACGAACGAGCTCCTCGTTGCCTAGGTCGAGGCGCGGTGCCTGCACGGAACCGGAGACCATGTCGCGGCTGCGCCGGAACCAGTACGCGTCGTGCGCGTTGCCGGTCGCGCAGTACGTGGCGACTAGCGCAGGTTGGCCCGACCGTCCGGCGCGCCCGGAGCGCTGCGCGTAGTTGGCCGGCGTCGGCGGGACATTGCGGAGCGCGACGGCGTTGAGGCTTGCGATGTCGACGCCGAGTTCCATCGTCGGCGAGCAGTAGAGGAGCGGCAGCGTTCCCTCTCGAAAAGCTTCTTCGCGGAGCCTACGTTCGTCGGGCGGAACTTGAGCCGTGTGCTCCTTCGCATGCAGGCCGGCGAGGCCGACCGCGACGTCGCGGTAGAGATCGCGGAAGAACGGGTTCACGCGGGCGACTGCTTCGCTCTCCAATCGCCGACGCAGCGGGTCGTCGGCGCCCTTGGTTCCATCACCACCCACCCATTGCACCGCTGACGCCTTGAGGCGGTAGCCGGGGACACCGTTGGTGTCATCCACGACCTGGGCGAGAACGCCAACCTCGCGCAGAACCGCGAGGATGTCGCGGATCACGGCCAGCGAGTCGGTCGTGGTGAGGGCGCGTCCCAGACCTGCAGGGCTGCGCAGGTAGCGACCGAACGATGAACGGCCCGACACGTTCAGGTCGGTGCGCGGCCCGCCGGGCGTGCCTGATCTTGGGAACACGGTGCCGACGAGCTCGAGTCGCTCACCGTCACCGATCGACCAGGGCTCACGCAGGTGTTGGCGCGATTCGCGTTGCACGCGCTCGAAGCCGAGTTCGGTCAAGCAGTCGACATCGATAGCGAGCACGCGCCGCAATTCGTCGAGCAGGATTCGTGCGAGTTCTTCGCGAAGTTCGGC
>JBEPUZ010000316.1:0-3995 GCA_041691275.1 Actinomycetota bacterium
TTTGTGTAGCGAACGATGTGTGGCGCGTCGTATTGCATCGCGCGTGGTGCCGTGAATTCTGCCGTTCGTCGGCGGACGGGACGGGACCAGACGGGAGTAGACGTCACGACGGTCGCGCGAATCACCACGTCACCCGTACGGCACAGCACCAGACGGGAACAGAAGTGACGACACTGGGCCGGCTCATAACCCGAAGGTCGCAGGTTCAAATCCTGCCCCCGCCACCATCGAACATGCAGGTGAGGCCCGGTGCGTGCGCACCGGGCCTTCTGCGTGTGGTGCCGAAAATGGTGCCGAACGTTGTCGATCCTGTCGCCAACGCGGTGCCGCACAACCCGATGCTCGCCCAAGTCGGCCACGAAGCGCGACGTGCTCGTATCGTCCTGTCCCGGTTACTCCCGTCGCGTGTCGTTCTGTACCACCGGCCTCGGTTGGGTGTGATGTCGACGCTGCAGATTGTCGAAACCGCATCGGGCAGATAGCCCGAAGGTCGCGCGGGTCGGCAACGGCAGCTGATGCCTCAAATCGCCGCCGCAGGTGCAGCGACGCGAGCGTTGAAGGTTCCGCGCTAGCGAGCCAATGCATCGTTGGGATACCGACGGAGAGGCCGCTTCGTGCGCGATGATCGCATCACACCACTGCTCGATCAGGGGACGCAGTTCGATGCCGCCAGTGACGCCGAATTCGCGCGCGAGGTCGGTTGCGGCCCAACCGCGCCATCTCCAGCCGCAGCCTCCCGGGGTGCAGAACGATTCCCATGCTCGACACGTGACGGCGACGGTACCTACCCGTCACATTATCTCGACGTCGTCACGTTCCAGGCGGTCGCGAGTCGCGTCACGGTAGCGCGAGAACCCGGCGCAGGACGCGCCCAGAGTTCGATCGATCGCTACTCAGCGCTTAGGCGACGGACGTTCTTCCTCACACTTCGTATATCGCGATTGGCGGTGTAGGCGCCGTACGTGAAGTTGGCTCCCAACACCAAGCTCGCTCCAGTCTTCTTCGCGAGCTTCCCCGCAATTCGCTCGGCCACCAGCAGCTTGCCCTACGACATCGAAGTACTCGCCCTCGACCGCGGCGCGTCACCTTCACGAAGCCGGCCCGACACCCCAACCACCCCAGCGCAACCCGCCCCACACCACCGTACGGAAGCGCCCGCCAGCAGCTTCCCTGATGCCGGGGACCGGTCGGTCAGCGAGCGCGTTCGGGGAGGTGCGCAGCACGGAGACGGGCGTCGGCGCGACCTGGTTGTTATGTTTGGCCGCCATGCGAGCAACGCGACTTTCTGTGGCCATTCTCCTCGTCGTCGGTGTATTGACCGCGACCGCCGTAGGAACGGGTACCAGCGGCGCCGAAGAACACTCGTCTCGACCTCGAGCCTTGCTCGTTGGGACTTACAAAGGTCACAAGGGCCGCTACGCGACGATTCAGGCCGCGGTCGACGCGGCCCGGCCCGGCGACTGGGTACTCGTCGCGCCCGGCGACTATCACGAGTCGAACGACCTCGCGCATCCGCCCGTCGGCGACGTTCACGGCGCGTACGGCGGTGTCCTCATCACCAAGCCGGGCATCCATGTTCGCGGGATGGATCGCTCGGGCGTGGTCGTCGACGGAACGAAACCGGGCGCGTCCGAATGCAGTGCCGACCCGGCCGCACAGAACTTCGGTGCCGCCGGTTCCGACGGCACTCCGCTCGGGCGCAACGGCATCGTCGTGTCGAAGGCCGACGGGGTCAGCGTCGAGAACCTGACGGTCTGCAATTTCCTGTCGGGCTCGGGTGATGCGGGTAACGAGATCTGGTGGAACGGTGGCGCCGACAGCGCCAAGATCGGCCTGCACCGCTACACCGGCCGCTACCTCAGTGCAACGTCGTCGTTCTTCGGCGGGGAGTCGACGGCCGCGAAGTACGGCATCTTCTCGTCCGACGCGCAGGGCCCGGGGCTATGGAGTGACGTCTACGCGAGCAACTTCAACGATTCGGGCATGTACGTGGGCGCATGTATGCAGGTGTGCGACATGACGATCAGCCGTGCGCACATGCAATACAGCGCGCTCGGTTACTCGGGTACCAACTCGGGCGGCGCGATCGTTATCAAGAACTCCGAGTTCGACAACAATCAGGACGGCTTCGATACCAACACACAGCTGGTGGGAGACCCGCCTGCGCCTCAAGACGGATCCTGCCCGAACGGTGGCGTCAGTCCGATCACTCATACACATTCGTGCTGGGTCTTCATGCACAACTTCGTGCACGACAACAACAACCCCAATGTTCCAAAGGCCGGCGGCGCGAGCAATGGGCCTCTCGGGACCGGCATGACGGTGTCCGGCGGCAAGAACGACACCGTCATGGAAAACCTGTTCCTCAACAACGGCGCGTGGGGCGTCCTCTTCGTTCCCTACCCCGACGGCGGCACCCCCGGCGACGGCCAGACATGCTCCGGTACCGGCGGCTTCGAGGAACCGGGGTTCGGGTGCGTGTACGACGCGGTCAACGACGCACTGCTGCACAACGTGTTCGTGCACAACGGATTCTTCGGCAATCCGAGCAACAGTGACTTCGGACAGATCGTGCTCGGTACCGGCAAACTCCGAAACTGTTTCGCAGGGAACTTCCAGCCCGACGGCAGTGCGCCCGCCGATCTCGAAGTGATACAGCCCACGTGCGGGCCACTGACCACCGTCGCCAACGTCGGTGGTGCACTTATCGGACAGGTGCTCTGCGACACCGGGTTCGGGAGCTGTCCGGCGGGGGCCAAGTATCCGCAGCCCTCCGGCGTCGTCATGCACCCGCTCCCGGCAAGGCTGCCGTCCATGCCGAACCCGTGCGGGGGTGTGCCGTCGAACATGTGGTGCCACGACGGCAGGCAGGCGTAGCCGTTCCACGATTTTCGGCCGGTAGCGAAGTCGAAGTCCTCGTCGTGGCTACGCGCGGCGCGGGGGAGCCGGCATGGGTGCAGACGTTTCATCCCCGGGGCAGAAGTGTGGCCTTGTACTGGAGCCGGGTGATGCGGCGGTGGGAGGCCACGGGCCACGCCGCGATCACCGTCGACCGGCCCGGAGACGATCATCGCGCCGGACTGGCTGAATATGCCCTGGTCGTCGACGCGATCCTGCATTATCTGATAATCTGATTCTATGCCTGACGTGTCGGCTACGGATGCCGCCCGGAACTTCGCGGATCTGCTCGACGCCATCGAGCATCGAGGTGAGCACTTCACGATCGTGCGGCGTGGCCGAGCGATTGCCCACCTCGAGCCGATGCACCGCGGCCTTGGTGTCGACGTCAAAGCGCTCCTGCGCCGGCACCGACCAGACGCGGCGTGGGCCACCGAACTCGACGAGGTCCGATCATTGCTTGAAATCGAGGAGCGGTCGTGACCCGGGTGCTCTTCGACACGACGTTTCTCGTAGACGCCGAACGCGCCGGCGACGACCTCGACGATGTGATCGAGGACAACGACGACATCGCGATCGCGGCCGTTACGATCGCGGAGCTCCGAGTAGGTGCTCTCCTTGCCACCGGCCGGCGTAAGGCTGCACGGAGCGCGTACGTGGACGACGTCGTCGCCACGATCCCCGTGCTCGACTACGACGTCGAGGTCGCGAAGGCCCATGCCGAACTCCTTCTCGAGGTCCGGTCCGAGGGCAGGCCTCGCGGTGCTCACGACCTGATCATCGCCGCGACCGCGAAAGCGTTCGGCCGGACCGTGATCAGCGCGGACCGAACTGCGTTCCGTGATCTCCCTGGCGTCGAAGTTCGGTAGATACGCGTCGCGTGGAGCTCGCGCCTCGCGCTCCTCCTGCATCGCGCGTGGTGCCGTGAATTCTGCCGTTCATCGCCGTACTGAACGGGAGTAGATGGGAGTTGACGTCACGAACGTCCCGCAAATTGGCTCGTCATCGGTACTGGACGGGAGAGAACGGGACGTGAGGTCATGGCACTGGGCCGGCTCATAACCCGAAGGTCGCAGGTTCAAATCCTGCCCCCGCCA
>JBEPUZ010000317.1:0-3980 GCA_041691275.1 Actinomycetota bacterium
CCACGAGTCGTCGCTGCCCGCACGCTCCGTGTGATCGAAGACGGGGTAGTCCCGCTCGTTGACCGCAGCGAGGATCTGCCGGCGCTGAGGTGAGTCCTCCGGCTCGAGGTGCTTGAAGAGGAACTTCGACGCGAACTGGAAGCGCGTCGCGCGGTAGTAGCGCACGCGCTCGTAGTGCAACAGCGCGCGGTAGATGTCCGTGCCGTGGAGCTCGAAGCACTTGCCCAGTGCCGCGGCGTCCTCGAAGGCCTGCGCGGCACCCTGGCCGAAGGTCGGCAGCATCGGGTGAGCGGCGTCACCCACCAGGCCCACGCGACCCTCCGTCCAGTTCTCGAGCGCGTCCCGGTCGTAGAGCCCCCACTTCGTCGGGTTCTCCATCAGGCTCGTGAGTGCGACGACGTCGTCGTGACGGGGGTCGCCCTCGAACGCCTTGCTCATGTTGCCGACCATCTCATCGCGGTCGGCGGGGAACCAGTCGCCCTCTTCGCGCTCGAACTCCTCGGCGTTGGGCTCGTAGTAGGCGAGCCACACGTTGAGCAGCTCGCCGCCGCGGACCCAGTACGTGAGATGCTGCGCCGTCGGGGTCTCGCGGGTGTCCATCGACATCGTTTCGATGGGGTTGTAGTCGAGCGGGCTGCCGTCGGGCTTGCGCGCCGCGGCGACCTTGTCCCTCGGGACCAGACCGCGGTAGACGACGACCTCGGTCCAGCGCTTGGTCGACACGCCCGGCCAGACCGCCTCCAGCACCTGGGAGTCGACGCCGTCGGCACCGATCAGCAGGTCTCCGGTCTCCGTCGTGCCGTCGGAGAACGTCACGGTCACGGACTCCTCGTCCTGGCTGACGGCCTCCAGGCGCTTGGCCATGTGGACCTGGATCGGGCAGTTGACGCCCGTCTCCGGCGCGAACTCGAGGACCCGCTTGTGGAGGCACATCAGCAGGTCGAGGCGGTGCATGTGGTGGAAGCCGGCGTTGTCGTTGGCCGACGTGTTGTGGTCGAGCGGCTTCCGCGTGATGGAGCCGTCCTCCCAGACCATCCGCGTCTCGCTGAGGATCGCCGCCCTGCCGCCGTCGACTGCCCCGTGCGGGCCCTTGGGGTCCCCGCCGTCGAGGTCGACGCCCAGCCACCGCGCCAGCCGTGCGGCGTTCGGGGGGATGTTCAGCCCCGCTCCCGCGGTGCTCGGCGTGCGCGTCTGCTCGAAGACGTCGATCGTCGTGAAGACGCCCGACTCCCGCAGCGCCAGAGCGGTCATCAGCCCCGCCATGCCTCCACCTGCGATAAGTGCCCGCATCAAGCCCCTCCGGCTGCTCTCCATCGCTGGCGTCCGACCGCGCGAGCAGCGCCTGCGGCCGGCGACCCTAGCTCGGACAGGACAAGTTGCTCGCCAGACTGTCCATGAGCGTACGTCCTGAAGCGTGGCCCGAGGTCGCCCACGTGCCGCTCGTCGAGGCCGAGCCGTGCACGCTGGCGATCGTCCGGCGGCGCGACGTCGCCGACCCCGTCGCCGACGAGCTGATCACGCTCGCGCAGCAGATCGTCGCGCGCGCGGCGCAGCGGCACCCCGCACTCAGACGTCGCCCGGAGCTGACGGCCGGACGTCTCTCCGCGTGCGAAGCGGACGACTAGCAGCGCTTCCACTCTACCTCCGCCGCGGCGAGGAAATCTTCCACTTTCCGCGGCGGTGGGGAGGCCACGTGAACTTCGCGTGTACTGCGGGCCTCGGCCGAGCGCTTGCCGCAAACTTGACACTCGATTGACCACGTGCGACGTTATCTCACATACTGAGGCGTCCCGCAAGTCTCGCGGCGTCCCGCCATGCGCGAAGGAGGACCCCTGTGGAAGGTTCCGAACACGACGGAGGCCGTGGTCTCAGGCGCAAGGCGATCGGCGTCCCGCGCCTTGTGGCCAAGTCGCTCGACGTGACGGCACCTGAGATCTCGGCGGTGGTCATTGCCGCGGTGGTGGCAATCAAGATCGGCGGCTTCACGCCGCTCGGGTTTGTCGTCGCCGGCATCGGCGCGATCGGGCTCGCGCTCGTCTACGCGCGCTTCGTCCCGAGCACCGGCGGCACCTATGCGATCGTGCGCGCGGGTCTCGGGCCCGACGTCGGCTTCCTCGCGACTGCTTGACCTAGACGACTGATGCCACCAGCGCGCCTCGACATATCCGTGCTCTCATCCCGGCGCCGGCGGCAAGGGCGGGTAGGCGGCCACATGGTTTCGCGTGAGATGTTCGGCGAGGGTCGCGTCACCGGCACAGACCGCGTCAAGGATGCGCTGCCGCGGTCGTTGCCCGCAGTATGGCGCTGTGCGACGCCTCGAGGAGGCCGCAGTGTGCTCGACGTCGACGCAGCCGAGTGTGATTGTTTCCATCGTTCCGACTGAGGAGGGAGTTTCATGGCAGACGTGGCTTCTGAGAGAACCACGGGAGGGGAGCTGGGCGAGCGACGCCTGGGAACGATCCACGCCGTCGCCCAGGCCCTGGCGATCGGCCCGATGTTCTCCACCGCGATCGTCCTTGGGTTCGTCTCTGCACCGGTCACCGGGGCCGGTTTCAACACCGCGATCTCTGTGCTCGTTGCGGGACTTGGCGTGCTCGCGATCGCGTACTCGATCTCGCTGTTTGCACGGCAGTACCAGGGCGCCGGCGCTGTATATGAGTACCTGGTGCGCGGCGCTCATCCCGCGGTCGGCATCCTGACCGCAGGCGTGTTCTTCATGGGCACTCTCTTTTTGGGTGGAGGTGGCATCTACCTGGGCCTCGGCATTCTCACCCACGATTTCTGGGTAGCACATATCTCCGTATCGACCGTACCAGCCTGGTGGTTGTTAGCTGTGCTGTTCCTGGGACTGGTGGTCGTGTTGAACTACATCGGCGTTCGCATTGCGATCGGAGCGATGCTGACGTTTGCCGCGCTCTCGTTCACCCCAATGATCATCCTGGCAGTCGCAATCATCGTCCAAGGAAACAACTCCATCGACATCTTCAATCCCGGAACGACGTCGCCGCATACCGTCTTCAACGGCGTGATGCTGGGCATCCTGCTTTTCGTCGGTTTCGAGGCTGCTGCATCGTTGGGAGAGGAAAGTCACGACCCGGCGCGGTCGATCCCGCGAGCCTTGATCGGCACGGTCGCCGCCTCGGCCGTCTTCTACGTCGTGATGGCGTATGCCATCTCGGTCGGGCTGGGAAAGGCCGCCATCGACAAGGGCGCGTGGCTCGACCCGACCGCCCTGGACGGCCTTGCCACCAAGTACGTCGCATCGTGGTTTGCGACGATCATCGATCTCGTCGTCATTCTCGATGCAACCGCCCTGGCGCTCGCTATCTGTGTCACCATCGGCCGCGGCTACTTCGCTCTCGGTCGAGACGGTCTGCTCCCCCGGTTCTTCGCCAAGACCTCACGTCACAACACACCCTGGGTCGGGAACCTGGTGGTCGTGATCGGCGGCGGCGTTCTGATCCTCGTGGGGCTCTATAGTCACACCCTCAATCGGTTCGGGCTGCCGCGTGAGTTCGCCGCCTTCTTTGTGGCGGCCACCGCCGGATCGTTTGCCGTCGAGCTCGTGTACCTGATCGTTGCGGGCGCGGCCATCGGCCTGCTGGTACGAAAGAACGGCCAGTGGTGGCAGTACCTGATCGTCCTGGTGGCAGTCGCGACACCCGTTCTCGGCTTCTATGGTGCGCTCAACCCACAGCCGCACGACACCACGAACCTGAACTGGCTGGCCGCGTACTGGGCGCTTGGCGTGGTGGTGCTTTCGGTCGTCTGGTTTGCAGCCGTGCGACTACTACGTCCGGCGAAGGTGGCCAACGCGGCGGCCTACGCCGCTCAGCACCACGGCGTACCGCCTCTTGATGAGAACCTCGACTTCACCCGCGCGCCGGAGGACACGACGCCGATCTGACGTCTCTTGCGCCCGCCGGCCTGATGGCTAGGCGGGCGCGCGGGTGGCTGGGCGCGGGCCTGGGATCGTCCTC
>JBEPUZ010000318.1:0-3933 GCA_041691275.1 Actinomycetota bacterium
GTCGACGTCAGCATGCTCCAGGCCGTCTTCGTCCGTACCGGTGCGCTCGAGCAGATCGAGTCGGATATCGCGCGCCTCGTCGCCGAGGCTCGGGACGCCCTCGCCAACGCACCCCTGGCCGACACGGCTCGGGGCTGGCTGGACGAGCTCGCTGCGTACGTGGCTTGGCGAGACCGATAGCAACCGCTTTCGCCGCCACTCCTAGACTCCGATCGCCATGCCCGCAGCTGTCCCAGATCCGGCCGACGACCCGGCCATATCGCCGGCCATATCGGTTGTCGGGCTCGCCAAGCACTACGGCCCCACCCGCGCCGTCGACGGACTCTCCTTCGAGGTGTCCCGGGGCGAGGTCTTCGGCCTCCTCGGGCCCAACGGCGCCGGAAAAACCACGACCGTCGAGACGCTCGAGGGCTACCGCACGCCTGATGTCGGCACCGTCCGGGTGCTCGGCCTCGATCCCGTCCGCGACGCGGCTGCCCTGCGCCCCCGGATCGGCGTGATGCTCCAGGAGGGCGGCCTGTACCCGGGCCTGAAGCCGCTCGAGCTGCTCAACCTGTTCGCCGCGTACTACGACGACGCCGAATCCCCCGAGGCGCTGCTCGATATCGTCGGCCTGCGCGACGCGGCCCGCAACTCCGTCCGGCGCCTCTCCGGCGGCCAGCAGCAACGCCTGTCGCTCGCGTGTGCGCTGATCGGCAAACCCGAGGTCGTCTTCCTCGACGAGCCTACCGCGGGCATGGACCCCCACGCCCGGGCGACCACGTGGCAGCTCGTACGCGATCTGCGCGACCGCGGCGTGACCGTGCTGCTCACCACGCACGCGATGGACGAGGCCGAACACCTCTGTGACCGCGTCGCCATCGTCACGGACGGCAAGCTCGCGGCGCTCGGTTCTCCCGCCGAACTGACCCGGCACGCGGTCTCCGACGAGATCTGGTTCGCGTCGGCGCCCGGACTCGACGTGATCGCGATCGGGCGCGCGCTCGGGCTCGACCACGACCAGGTCGTCGAGGACCGCGCGGGCGAGTACGTCGTGCGCGCCGCGGGCACCCCGGCCCGAATCGCCGACCTCGCATGCTTCCTGCGCGACGAAAACGTCACGCTCGCCGCGTTGCAGGCGGGCCGGCGTTCGCTGGAAGAGGTCTTCCTGCAGATCACCGCCGAGAAGGCCCGCTAGATGAAGCGGCGCGCGTTGATCGCGCAGGCGCGCGCGGAGACGATGCTGCAGCTGCGGCGGGGCGAGAACCTGATCGTCACGCTCGCGATTCCACTCGGCATCCTCGTGTTCTTCGCCAAGGTCGACGCCGTTTCGACCGACTACGCGCACCCCGTCGACTTCCTCGTACCGGGTGTGCTGTCGCTCGCGGTCATGGCCGCCGCGATGGTCTCGCTCGGCATCGCGACCGGCTTCGAGCGCCGGTACGGCGTTCTGAAACGGCTCGGCTCCACCCCGTTGTCGCGCGGCGGACTGCTCGTCGCGAAGACCGCGACCGTGCTCGTGCTGGAGATCCTCCAGATCGTGCTGCTCGTGGTGGTGGGCGTCGCCATCGGTTGGCACGTTCCCGCCGGGATCATCCCCGCGGTCGGGTTGCTGCTCCTCGGCACGATTGCCTTCGCCGGCATCGGCATGCTCATGGCCGGCACCCTTCGGGCGGAGGCGAACCTCGCCGCGGCCAACGGGCTCTTCTTGGTACTGCTCTTCCTCGGCGGCATGGCTTACCCGCTCGCCAAGCTCCCCACCGCCGTGCAGGACTTCGCCAAAGCGCTCCCGGCGGCCGCCCTCTCGGAGACCGTGCGGGCCGTGCTGGCGTCCCAGGCGTTCCCGGCGGGGGAGTTCGCGGTGCTGCTGGCCTGGGCCGTCGGCGCCCCGCTCCTCGCGGCCCGCTACTTCCGCTGGGAGGAATAGCTCCCGCATCCCGGCGGGTTCAGGCGCGCAGGAGCGAGTCCAGGGCCGAATCGAGGTCGTGGGTGCTGGTCGGCCCGAACACCCGGTTGCGCACGACGCCCCGGGCGTCGATGAAGACGGTGTCGGGCATTGCGTGCACGTCGTAACGCTTGGCCACCGGGTTGTCGGAGGAGTCCTCGATCAACGCCGGGAACGTCACGCCGAGGCGTTGCACGAAGGCGCGGGTGTCGGCCGGGAAGTCCTGATAATTGACGCCGACGACCATGACCCGATCGGCGTGGTCGCGCTGGGCCCGCTCCAGCGCAGGCATGTCCTCCTCACAGGGATGACACCACGACGCGAAGAACGTGAGTACCACGATCTTTCCCCGCAGGCTCGACAAGGTGACGGCCCGGCCGTCGACGCCGGTCAACGTGAAGTCGGGGGCGACGCTGCCGACCTTGGCCCGGGTCGGGGTGACGACGGGACCGTTCGTCGACACGTCGGCGCCGGACGAATGGTGACCGTGCAGGATCAGTGCGAGCAGCACGGCGGGAATGGCCAGCGACACGACGACCAGCAAGACGATGCCGCCCCGCGAGAGCCGGCGGGAGTCCGAGCGTCCGCCCGACTCGGAACCGGGGTCGTCAGTGGACGAGGGCGTCGACGGCAACGGCGACGAACACCAGCATCAAATAGACGTTCGACCAGCCGAAGAAGCGGATCGCGCGCTCCGGCGTGGGATCGCGCACCAACGCGAAGGCGCGGGTAACGAATATCGCGCCCAGCACGAACACCGCGATCGCGTACACCCGGCCGACGTCGTTGGTCAGCGTCATCGCGAAGGTCAGCGCGACGGTGATCACCGCGTAGGCAGCGATGCGGCGGGTCGTGAGCTCGATCCCGTACACCACCGGAAACATGGGGAAACCGCCGGCCGCATAGTCGTCGCGGTACTTCATGGCCAGCGCCCAGAAGTGCGCAGGGGTCCAGAAGAACACGATCGCAAAGAGCAACCAGGCCGGCGCGCCGAGACCGTTTCGGACGGCCGCCCAGCCCACGAGTGCGGGAACCGCGCCGGCCGCGCCGCCGATGACGATGTTCTGCACCGTGCGGGGCTTCAGCCACAGCGTGTAGACGAAGACGTAGAACAGCGTCGCCGACAACGTGAGCGTCGCCGCAAGTAGGTTCGCGACACTCGCAAGCAGGATGAACGCGAGGACGTTCAAGACGATGCCGAAGACGAGCGCGCGGCTGGCGATGATCTCGCCCTGCGGCAGCGGCCGCCTGTGCGTGCGCTTCATCAGCTGGTCGCGGTCACGCTCGATCCAGCAGTTGATGGTGTTGGCGCCCCCGGCCGCGAGCGCGCCGCCGATCACGACGGCCGCGATCAGACCGATCGGCGGCACACCTTGCTGGGCGAGGAACATCGGCGGCACCGCGGTTACGAGCAAGAGCTCGATCACCCGCGGCTTCGTGAGTCGGAGGTACGCGCCGACGGTCGTGAGCAGAGGTCGGGGCGGTGCGTCGAGCGGGACCGTGGACTGAAGCATCAGTATCTACGAATCTACCGGCTCGACATGCCGGTCAACCCACCACGATCTTGCCGACCATGCCCGCGGCGGCGTGGCCGTCGTAAGAGCACTTGAAGTCGTAGGTCCCTGCCTTCAGGGTCACGGTGCCGCTCGCGGTCGGTTTGTCCGCAGTGACCGTGATCTCGAACTTCTCCGAGGTGATCGTGAAGGTGTGGGTCTGCGAGCCCTTTTCGTGCAGGGTGATCGTCAGCGGACCCGGCGAGGCGTTGATCGTCTTCACGTCGAAGTTGTACGGATCAGAGGCGTTGACGTCGATCTTGCCGCCCGTAGCCGTCTTCGTGGAGCCGCCGCCGCCGCTGCCGCCGCCACACGCGGCGAGCACGAGCCCGAAGGCGAGCACGACGGCCAGGGACATCGACCGGAGAGAGAACATCCCCGCGAACTTACCTGCGGACCTCGCGTCCGTACGGCATCGAGGGCGTCCGTACGGCATCGAGGGCGCCGCTAGCCTGC
>JBEPUZ010000319.1:0-3917 GCA_041691275.1 Actinomycetota bacterium
GAAGGAACCCGTACTCCGGGCGCGACGCCTCGGCCGGGTCGAGCCGGCCGACCACGCGTATCGACGAGTTGGAGATGATGCGGCGCTCGACCTCGCTGGCCGTCTGCTGCGCGCCGATCAGCACGATGCCGAGCGATCGACCGCGCTCGGCGACGTCGAGGAGGATCTCCTTGATGGGCGAGTCGCCCTCGCGGGGCGCGTACTTGTTCAGCTCGTCGAGCACGACGAAGAGCAGCGGCCGAGAGGTTCCCGACTGTTCCTTGCGGTCGAACGCGCTGCGAAGCGTCACGCCGACGACGAACCGCTTGGCCCGATCGGGGAGATTGTGCAGGTCGACGACGGTCACTTGCGCGTCGTCGGTGTCGATCCGGTGCTGAGCGGTTTCCGGGATGTCGGCCCGCACGAGTTGGTCGAGCGACCGCTGCGACGTGAGGAGCCGACGCACGAACGCGTTGACCGTGCCGGTGCCCGTCGCCGGACCCGCCCAGAGGCGGCGGTCCGACTCGTCTTCGCTTTGGACCTTGGCGATGACGAAGTCGACGAGCTCGCGGTACGTCCGCAGCGTGCGACCGTCGATCCGCCACGCGCCGTCGACCGCGGGCGCACCATCGCGCCGGAGCGCGGCGGCGACGTTGTGCACGACCATCGTGTACTGCTGGCGATCGTCCTCGGCGTCGGCAAAGGCGAAGGGGAGCAGCTCTTCGGAGACGAAGTCGGCGAGGGTCCAGTAGAAGGCATGCACGCCGATGGTGCGGGTGGCGACATCGGGGCGGGCGTTGACGTCGCCCTTGCGGGGCGGCGCGAACACCGAGACCGACTTGAAGGCTCCGGGCATGAGGCCGAGCTCGCGGTACTTGTCGCGGTCGGAGTCGGACAGCTCGATGTTGTCGTGGTCGAGGAAGAGCAGATCCTCGCCCTTGACGTTGAAGATCAGCGCGCGCGTGTTGGTGGCTTCGTCATCGAGGACGCCGGAGTTGAACACGGAGTACAGGAGGAAGGTCGCATACGTGGTCTTCGTGGCGACACCGGAGATACCCGAGATGTTGACGTGCGCGCCCCGGGTGCCGTCGAGGAATTCGAGGTTGGCGTACAGGGCACGGCCGTCGCGCCCGAGTCCGATCGGGAGCTTGCGCGGCATCTGATCGAAGAACAGCGCGTGGTCGCGCGCCTCGCCGGTGGCGCGATGCACCGCGGTGCCGGGAGTGGGCGGGACGAAGACCTCGGGCTCGACGCGCGTGGTGATCACCTCGGCGGACTCGACCGCTTCGGCCGGGAGCTGCCCGTCTTCGATCAGGAACACGTCGGAGTCGAAGCGGGCGCCTTCGTGGCGGGCCCGGACCTGGGTGACGACGCCGGACAGCTGGACGGGCTCGCTGCGGCCGGGGACGACGCGTTCGCATACGACGACATCGTCGAGTTGGAGGTACTGATCGGGCGCGAGCGCGACCCAGAACGAGAGTGGTGTCGCGTCTTCGGTGCCGAGGACGCGACCGACCGGATCGGGCGGCAGCAGCGGGTCTTCGGGCATGAAGCGACGGTACCGCCGGGGTGTGACAGTTTCGTGGTATCTCGGCTGTGTGTCGGTCAGCGGAACGGTGTCTTGGCGAGGAACGCCTCGACCGCTCGGGGATTGCGCAACACGTGGACGGAGGCGTCGGGCGCCAGCTCGGCGATCGCCCGTACGACGCGAGGCCGGCTGCGGCGCCGGTAGCGCAGGACCCACCACAAAAAGCGGGGGTCGAAGCGTTCGGGGCAGCCTTCGGCCTGCACGGCCTGCCCGCGGTTGGTCGACCAGCGGCGCAGCACGCGCCGCAGCGCCCACCAGGCCCGGAAATCGCAGAAGATGACGGTGTCGGCCCGGGGGAGACGTTCGTCGAGGGTGCCGCTGTAGTTCCCGTCGGCGATCCACTCGTCGTCGGAGAAGAGCTCCTGTTGGATTGCTCTCCACACGTCGCGCGGGGTCTCGACCCAGCCCGGCTGCCAGAAGTGCTGATCGAGATGGATGACGGGCAGCCCGGTCCGGCGGCCCATCTCGTCGGCGAGCGTCGACTTGCCGGCCCCGCCCGGACCCACGATCACGACCCGCTGCACGCCGCCATTCTCGTCGCCACGGGGTCCGCGAGCGTGGTGGACACGTTCCGCGCCTTCCTCTAGGATTTAGAACACGTTCTAAAAACGGCACCCGGCCGCGACGGTGGAGGATCTGCACGACATGGAATTCGGACTGTTCCAAGGCGGTTTCGTACACAAGGACCTCGCCGCGCAGAACCCGAATGCCGAGCACGACCGGCTCATGAGCGAGGTCGAGCTCTGCGAGGTGGGCGACAAGCACAACTGGAAGTACGCCTGGTTCACCGAGCATCACTTCTTGCAGGAGTACTCGCACATCTCGGCGAGCGAGACGCTGATGGCGTGGGTGCTGGCGCGCACGCAGAACATCCACGTCGCTTCGGGGATCATCAACGTCACACCCCCGGTGAATCACCCGGCGCGGGTGGCGGAGCGGGTCGCGATGATGGACCTCGTCTCGAACGGGCGTTTCGAGTTCGGGACCGGTCGGGGTTCGTCGACGACGGAGATGGGCGGCTTCGGCATCACCGATCCCGAGATCACCCGCGACATGTACGAAGAGGCGATCCGCGAGATCGTGCGTATGTGGCGCGACGAGCCCTACTCGTACGACGGCAAGTTCTTCTCGATGCCCGAGCGCAACGTGTTGCCGAAGCCGTACGTGAAGCCGCACCCTCCGCTGTGGGTCGCGGCCGGGAACCCGGAGACGTTCGAGCGCGCGGCCAAGATGGGCATCGGCGTGATCTGTTTCACCGGCGGTACGCCCGAGAAGATGGCGCCGCTCGTCGAGACGTACAAGAAGCACATCAAGAACGCGGAGCCCGTCGGCGAGTACGTCAACGACAACATCGCGATCACGACGAGCTTCATGTGTCTCGAGGATCGCGACGAGGCCCGCAACTACATGGCGCACTCCGGCAACGGTCGCCAGCAGACGCTGGTGTTCCACTATCTCGACACATTCCCGAAGCCTCCGTTCGTGCCGGAGTGGCCCACGGAGATCCCGGACCCGACCCTCGACCAGATCGAGAAGGGCTTCCAGAGCGGCGCCGCGATCGTGGGCGACCCCGACGACTGCGCGCAGGGCATCCAGAAGTGGGTCGACATCGGCGTCGACCAGCTCATCATGGGACCGTCGGGCAGCGTCTATCCGCACGAGCTACTCGAGCGCACGGTCACCCTGTTCGGTGACGAAGTGATCCCGCGGTTCGACAAGGACCCGGAGCACTCGACGTCGAAGTACCGGGCCGCCGCCGCAGCTCGCTGATGAGCGTTCCCACGGACGGGAACGACGACAGCCGCTTCGACGACAGCAGCCTCCCAGATCATCCCGATCTCTCCGGAGTCGCCGGCGAGATGCGCGCGGAGTGGCGCGACGAACAGGCCTCGGCGACTGCTGACGCGGCCGCGCAACTCCGGCACTCCCGCAACCTGAACGACTGGTTGCGCGATCGCATGCACGCGGGGGATCGAATCGGCGTGGTCCTCGGGGCGCGGACGTTCGTCGGTCTCGTCGAAGAGGTCGGTGACGACCTGCTCTCGGTTCGGTGCGGATCCGATCTCGTCGAGATCCATGTCTGTGCCTCCGTCCCGATCTCGTTCGAACTGGTGGAGCACGCGACCAAGGGCGGCACCCGCGGTGGGTTCAGCCGCAGTTTCCGGGACGCGCTCCGGAATCGCGACGGCCGGGCCGGGATACGCGTCGGCACCCGCCAGGTTCCCGGAGGGATCGACGGCACACTCCTCCTCGGCGCCGACTTCGTCTCGGTCGCGAGCTCGGACGGCGTCGAGACGATCGTCCCGATGGCGCACGTCTCGTGGGTGGCGCCGATTCCGCGGTGATGCAC
>JBEPUZ010000320.1:0-3906 GCA_041691275.1 Actinomycetota bacterium
CAGTCGGACCGTCGGAGCGCCGGGTCGCCGAGATCTACACCGAGTACCAACGCCGGCTCGCGGAGGCTTCTGCGGTCGACTTCGACGACCTGCTCGTGCTGTGCGTCCGCCTCTTCCGCGAGTACCCCGAGGTGCTGTTCCGCTATCAGCAGCGATTCCGGCACATCCTCGTCGACGAGTTCCAGGACACGAACGCGGCGCAGTGGGAGATCGTGCGGTTACTCGCGCTCGAGCACCGCAGCATCATGGTCGTCGGCGACGACGCCCAGAGCGTCTACAAGTTCCGGGGCGCCGACTTCCGCAACCTGTTGAAGTTCGAGGACTCGTTCCCCGAAGCGACGATCGTCGTGCTCGACCAGAACTACCGCTCCACGCAGCGGATCCTCGAAGCCGCGAACGCGGTGATCGCGAACAACGCGTCGACGCGCAAGAAGCACCTGTGGACCGACAAGGGTCTCGGCGAGCAGATCGTCCGCTTCCAAGGCGACGACGAGCACGACGAGGCCGCGTTCGTCGTGCGCGAGATCCATCGCCTGGTCGACGGCGCCGAGTTCCGTTACGGCGACGTCGCGGTCTTCTACCGGACGAACGCGCAGAGCCGTGTGCTCGAGGAATCACTCGTGCGTTCGGGTGTCCCGTATCGCGTCTTCGGCGGTGTGAAGTTCTACGACCGCCGCGAGATCAAGGACGCACTCGCGTATCTGCGCGCGCTCGTGAACCCCGACGACGAGGTCTCGTGGAAGCGCGTCGTGAACACGCCGCGACGCGGTGTCGGCGACACGTCGATCGCCAAGCTCGACGCGTACGCGCAGGGCGCGGGACTCACGTTCCAGGCTGCCGCGAGCGAAGCGGCGGCCGCCGGCGTGTCGGGCAAGGCGCTCGGCGGTCTGCGCGACCTGCTCGACCTCGTCGAAGAGGTCAAGGACGCGGCATCGGGCGGTGTCGGTGCGACCCTCGAGGCCGTGTTGACCAAGAGCGGGTATCTCTCCGAGCTCGAGGCCGAACGTTCGGTCGAGTCGCACGGCCGTATCGAGAACCTGCAGGAGCTCGTCGGTTCGGCCCGTATGTTCGACGAGCAGGTCGAGCGGGGCGAGGTCGGCGGCCTTGCCGCGATCGGGGGTATCGGTGTCGGCGACGGTGGCGCATTGGTCGGCGGCCCCGACGGGTTGGCGCGGGTCCAGGCGTTCCTGGAGGCGATCTCGCTCGTCACCGACCTCGACGAGAACGATCCCGAGGCGAGCTCGGTCACGTTGATGACGCTGCACTCGGCGAAAGGGCTCGAGTACCCGGTCGTGTTCCTGATCGGCATGGAGGACGGGGTCTTCCCCCACGTGCGCAGCCTCGGTGATCCCGACGAGCTCGAAGAGGAACGCCGGCTCTGTTACGTCGGTCTCACGCGCGCGGAGGAACGTCTCTATCTGTGTCACGCGTGGAGCCGCATGATGTTCGGTTCCACCGACTACCGGCCGCCGAGCCGTTTTCTCGACGAGATCCCGCCCGAGCTCATCGTGTCGAGCGGGGGCGACGACAAGCCCGGGCGCGCTCGGCGCGGTGGTGGCGGTTCGGGCGCGGGTGAACGCGGGGGCGGGGGTCTGGGTGCACACCGCGAGGCCGTCGTGGCCGCGGCGATGCGTCGCGACAACGAACCTCCCAGCGGTGCGCGTGGCGCGGAACAGCTCGGACTGCGCGTCGGCGACGACGTGCACCACGACAAGTTCGGTGACGGCGTCATCGTCGACATCACCGGTTCCGGCGACAAGGCCGAAGCGCGGGTGCGCTTCCGCGACGTCGGCGAGAAGACACTGCTGTTGTCGTGGGCGCCGCTCGTGCGCGTCTGACGCTCTAGCCGCCGGTGGCGACCGTCGTCGACGTGGTTGTCGTCGTCGCGCCGGGGGGCAGGAGATTGATCACGACCGAGTCGGCCTGGCCGACGGTCACGATGCTGACGGGGTAGGTGGCGAGGCCCTCGGCCGGGACGGTCTGCCCGCCACAATCCCAGTGATCGCGTTTGAGTTGCAGCTTGCAGTTCTGGGGTTGTTCGACCCTGTACGCCACGATGTCGCCGTCCGAGAGTGCGAGCCAGAACCCGCAGCCGGCGCCGCCGGTCTGGAAGTACGGACCGCCGTTTTGGAGCGTTTGGCGCACGTCGGTCGCGCTTCCGATATTCAAGACGCCGCACACCACGTTCCCGGAGCTCCGGGTCGCGACGAGCGCGGCGCCCGCGATGAAGAAGCCCGCCAGCAGAACGGCCACTGTGGCGCCGATGAGCAACTTGATGTCAGAGGCGCGGGCGCGAGAAGAGGCCACTGCTGGTCCTTGGCTATGGTGAGCCGATGCTGCGACGCTACCGCGTCGTCATCGCCAAGCCCGGTCTGGACGGGCACGATCGGGGGGCCAAGGTGATCGCACGGGCCCTGCGCGACGCGGGGTTCGAGGTCGTGTACACCGGTCTGTTCCAGACAGCCGAGCTCGTGGCGGAGGCGGTGCTCGAAGAGGATGCCGATGCCGTTGGTCTCTCCGTTCTCTCGGGCGCACACATGACGCTCATCCCCAAGATCGTCGAAGCGCTTCGTGCTCGCGACCTCGACGACGTGCTGGTGTTCGCGGGTGGCATCATCCCCGAAGAAGACCGTCCTGCGTTGGCGGCGGCGGGTGTGTCTGCGGTATTCACTCCCGGCGCACCCTTGGCCGACATCGTCGATTGGCTCGAGACCACTCTCGATTTGCACACTTCACTCGAACGCACTCAGGAGTAGTTCGTGGATCTCTTCGAGTATCAAGGTAAGCAACTGTTCGCGCGCTACGGCATCCCGGTGTCGGCCGGCGACGTCGCCGAGACCGTCGACGAAGCGGTGAAGGCGGCCGATGGGGCCGGCTATCCCGTCGTCGTCAAAGCGCAGGTCCAGGTCGGCGGTCGGGGCAAGGCGGGCGGCATCAAGCTCGCCGAGAATGCCGACGAGGTGCGTACGCACGCCGGCGCGATCCTCGGCATGGACATCAAGGGCCATGTCGTGCATCGCATCTGGGTCGAGCACGCCTCCGACATCTCCGAGGAGTACTACGCGTCGTTCACACTCGACCGGAGCGCGAAGAAGTACCTCGGCATGTTGAGCGCGCAGGGTGGGGTCGAGATCGAGACGGTTGCGGACGAGAACCCCGACGCGATCGCCCGCATCACGATTGATCCCGTCGACGGGCTCGACGAGGCGACATGCCGCGCGTGGGTCGAGGCGGCTGCGCTGAATCCCGCGGCCACCGACGGCGCGGTCGACATCCTCTTGAAGCTGTATAGGGCCTACGTCGACGGCGATGCCGACCTGGTCGAGATCAATCCGTTGATCCTCACTCCCGAAGGCAAAGTGCACGCGCTCGACGCCAAGGTGTCGCTCGACGAGAACGCGAAGTTCCGTCACCCGGAGTGGGACGAGCTGGTCGGGCTCGAGAAGACCGACGCCCGCGAGTTCGAGGCGGCCGAAAAGGGTCTGCAGTACGTGGGCCTCGAAGGGACCGTGGGCGTCATAGCCAACGGTGCCGGGCTCGCGATGGCGACGTGCGACATCGTGCACGAGGTCGGCGGACGGCCCGCCAACTTCCTCGACATCGGGGGTGGCGCGAGCGCGCAGGTGATGGCCGACGCACTCGAGGTCATCAACAACGACCCGTCGGTACGATCCATCTTCATCAACATCTTCGGTGGGATCACCAAGGGTGAGGAAGTGGCGAACGGCATCGTCCAAGCGCTGGAGCAGGTGTCGATCGCCTCGCCGATCGTGATCCGCCTCGACGGCACGAACGCAGAGCAGGGTCGCGAGATCCTGGCGAGTTACGAGTCGGACCGACTCGTCAGCAAGCCGACGATGGTGGAGGCCGCGCGTACGGCCGTGGAGATGGCGGAGGCCGCGAAGT
>JBEPUZ010000321.1:0-3902 GCA_041691275.1 Actinomycetota bacterium
TCCCCTCGCTCCGCTGCGTCCGCACGGTGATCATGGCTCCCTTAGCTCCGCTGCGTCCGCACGGTGATCATGGCTCCCTTAGCTCCGCTGCGTCCGCACGGTGATCAGTCGCCCTCCATCAGGCACACGAGATTGTGTTGCAAGACCTGCCCGCCGGTGGCGTGGGCGAGTCCGCGGCGAGCGCGACCCTCAACGATGCGGGAGGCGACCTCGACGATGCGCACGAGTCCGGTCGCCATGACGGGGTTGGCCGCGAGCGGACCCCCCGACGGGTTGACAGTGGCGTCGGCGTCGAGCCCGAGCGCATCGCGCAGAATGATCTCTTGCGGGCTGAACGTCGACGACAGCTCGACCACGTCGAGTGGACCACCGTCGAAGCCGGCCTTGCGCGCCGCGAGCGTGGTGGACGGAGACGATGTCAGGTCACGCATCCCCGGTTGATGCACCCCAATACGGTGATCGAGCCCGCGGATCCAGGCCGGGCGATCACACAGCGCCCGGGCCTTGTCGCCGCGGGCGAGCACCACTGCCACCGCACCGTCGGAGATCGGCGGGAAGTCGTGCTTGCGCAGCGGCGCCCGCAGGTACGGCTCGTCGAGCAACTGGTCGACGGTGTATTCACCCGAGAGCTGTGCGTTCACGTTGTCGGCCGCGTTGCGGCGGCTGTTGACCACGACCTCGGCGAAGTCGCGTTCGGTTGCCTTGCCCGAGTCGATCAACGCGCGCGCCTGCATGCCGGCCAGCGAACCGGGATCGACGCCGAGGGGCGCGAGGTAATAGGGGTCGAGCTGCTGAGCCCAGAGCTCTTCGGGCTGCGACGGCGACGACTTGCCCGAGCCGAAGACGAGCGCGGTGTCGATGTCGCCGTGCTGGAGGCGAACCCACGCTTCGTACAACGCCCACGCGCCGTCCATCTCGACGTGCGACTCCGAGATCGGCGGCCACGCGCCCGCGGCCTCGAGGTTGGAGACGAACGCGAACGGTCCACCGGTGAGGTAGTCGCAGCTGCCTGCGCAGGTGAATCCGACCTCGCGTCGATCGAGCCCGGCCCGATCGAGAGCCTCGGTGACGATCGGTACGAGCAGCTGCACTTCACTGTCGCGCGCCTGGCGCGTCGAGCGCGTCTGTGCGTAACCCACAACGGCGATGTCGGTGGCGGCCATCAGAAGATGTGCTCCTCGTAGACGGAACGGTCGGCGTCGGGCTCGCCGGTCCACTCGAACGCGTCGATGACCGAAGCAACGCTCCCCCAACCGCGGTTGGAGACGCCGTCGGCACTGCGTTCGCTCTCCGGCTTCCACACCGCGCGCACGCGCATACCGGAGCGGATCTCGTTGTGGGGCACGCCGACGATGTCCTGGCCGCCGAGGTTGCCCGACGAACCGTCGAGGAGCACGGAGGCGTAGACGAACGGCTCGGTCTCGGTCTGCCCGTAGTACGCGACCGGTGTGATGATGGTGAAACCGGTCACCGTGCCCTGGTCGCTCACCTCGAACTCGTCGGCGTCGGTGGTCTCGACGACGCAGATGGGGCAGTAGCCCTTGCCGGGCACGTACACCCGGCCGCACTGCGGGCATTTGTGCCCGACGATCCGACCGTCGATCAGAGCGTCGACGTAGCGCTCGAGGATGGGCGTGAGCTCCTCCGAATAGTGCAACGACACGAGGTGGTTCATCACCAGGTTCTCTTTGGGTGTGCTCACGTCGGTCATGCGGGCTCCCAGCACGCGAGGTCGTCGATCATGTTGTGGGCTTCGTCGCGCCACCGTGGCTGCACACGCATACCCGTCGACATCTTGTCAATGGTCCCCGCGTCGACGGCGTGCACCATTGCGGTGTCGGCGCCGTCGGGCGTGATGAGCGCGAACGCGAACGGACGGTCGAGCGGATGTTTCGGAGTGGGTTGCCCGACCCACGTCCAGGAGCCGACCGTGCCCTGCGGGCCGACGTCGACGAGCTCGCTCAGCGCGTCGCCCGTATTGGGGTCGTACTCGAGCGGCGGCACGAGGACCTTGCCGTCGAGCGCCTTGATGCCGACGATGCGATGGTCCCGCAGTCCGGCCAGGAACGCGCCGACGACCGGCCCGAGTGAACGCGAGTACGGGAACTCGAGAGTGCTCTCGACGATACGAGGTTGCGTCATGTCAATGAACCTAACCACCCGACGCGGACGCCGCATCTTCGGCGAGCCTGCGCTTGTCTACCTTCCCGATCGACGTCAGTGGGAGTGCGTCGACGAGGGCCAGACGGTCGGGCGCCTTGTAGTCGGCGAGTGCCGTTTTGCAGAACGCCCGCAGCTCCGATAGCACCGGACTGCCGCCCGGCGCGGCCACCACGAACGCGATCCCGATCTCTCCGAGCACGGGATCCGGCGCGCCCAGCACCGCGATCTGAGCCACCGCCGGATGCTCCGACAACACCCGTTCGACCTCAGCCGGATACACGTTGTAGCCACCGCGGATGTACATCTCGCTGCGCCGGCCGACGAGCGTCAGGTAACCGCGGTCGTCGAGGAACCCGAGGTCGCCCGTCGTGAGCCAGCCATCGCCGTCCAACACCTCGGCCGTGCGTTCCGGATCGAACCAGTACCCGCGCATCACGGCATCCGAACGGCACCGGACCCGACCGACGACACCGGTCGCACACACTCCGCCGTCGTCGTCGACGACCTCGAGCACCACGTTGACACGTGCCCGCCCGACCGTCTGGGAGATCACCTCGGGCGAGTCGCCGGGAACGGTCCCGGTGGTGATCGCCGCTTCGGTGCTGGTGTATCCGATGACGACGGGACACCCGAGTCGAGCCTCCATCTCCCCGACGAGCTCGGGGGGCACGGTGGCTGCACCCGTGCCCGCGATCCGGAGGCTCGAGAGGTCACTGCCCGCGAAGTCGGCGTGATCGAGCACCAGCCGCCACTGCGTCGGCACCCCTTGCCCGACCGTGACCCGCTCCCGCGCCATCAGGAGCAGCGCATCGGACGCATTCCACGGAGTCGGCGTGATAACGGTCGTGATGACGTTCTCGATCTCCTCCCACGGGCGCGACATGAACGCGACGTGCGCGAACGGCAGCGGGGCGAGACGCACGTCGAAGCGCGCACCCATGGCCCCCGCACCGATCGCGACCGCGCGCAGGTTGCGATGGTCGAACACGGCACCCTTGGGCGTCCCGGTGGTGCCGCTCGTCCAGACGATCGCAACGCGATCGGTCGCCTCGACGGGCGGCGGATCCACCAAGGGTTCGTGCGAGTAGGCCTCGCGGACATCGTCGAGGTCGTCGACGCGGATCACGACGCGCGGCCGGGTGCGGTGGAGGATGCTCTCGATCTCGGGCGGCCCCAGGCGCGTGTTGATGCCCGTCGTGACTGCCCGCAGCCGCATCGCGGCCTGGTAGCAGACCGCGTAGTCGATCGACGACGGAATGAGGAGCGCAACGACGTCGCCCGCCTTCACACCACGCTTCGCGAGCCACGCCGCGACACCGTCGGCGGCGCGATCCCACTCGCCGAACGTCAGGCGGCGATCGATCTCGACGAACGCGTCCCGTGCCGCGTGCTCACTTGCGGCCTTCCTCAGCAGGCCCACAGTCGTCTCCGCGGTTCCGGACGGCGTCGGTGCGGTACTCACCTGCGCCAACGTACCGGCGCGACGCGCGAGTACCGTTTCCGCCCGATGCCCTCGTCGAAGGAAGTCCGCGCGCGGCAGAACCGCCAGAAGGAACGGGTCGCCGCGGCCCGGGCCGAGCGCCAACGCCTGCAGAGACGGCGCCGTCAGGCGGGCGGGACCGCAGTCGTGATCATCCTCGTCGTCGTCGTCGCGCTCGGCCTGGCCCTCGGCGGAAACAACAACAGCAACACGGTCGCGGTCGCGCCGACGAGCAGCGACGCGCCGACCACCACGACGA
>JBEPUZ010000322.1:0-3898 GCA_041691275.1 Actinomycetota bacterium
CATCTTCATCGGCTGGAAGCCCACTGAATTGGAGGACGATCCGCGGCGAGCGGCGCGTGACGCGTTCGGGACCACCGCTAACGTCGCGCTGTCGAGGGCGGGTCGACGGACGATAGGAAATTGTGGAGGAGTCGCCCGAACAAGTCCTGGCCCGTCTGGCCCGGCACCGCGATGCGGTTTTTCGAGCGCGAGGCCTGCCCGTTCCCCGAGACAGGTCGGGCGCTTCCACCGGCCTCGTCACCCCCACGCGGGCTGTAACTCGGGAGCAGATCGCGCCTCCCGCCGGGGCGTGGGTCTCGTCCGGACCGACGCCGACCGAGTTCATCCCACCCGGGCTGCGCGGAGCCGACATCGGCTGGAGCCTGAGTCAGAGCGCGGTGCTGGTGACGATCCTGGGGCTCTTGCTCGCTGTCGTATCAGCGGCCGTGGCGGTATTCGCGTTCGAGCAGCTCAGCTCGTCCACCGCCTTCGTGATCGTGGGCATCATGGTGCTTGCGGGCCTGGCTGCGACTGCGAAGCGGGTGCCAACCGCGCTGTGGTTCACCGTCGGGGCCACCATCGGGGGGATCCTCGGTCGTTGGTCGTGAGCCAACTCGTGAGCCAGGATCGAGGCGGGCGACTACGCTGGCCGCCGCGTGCCCGGCGATTGTGGACGCGCGTGGCGGCGCACGGCGGCGTAGCCGAGTGGTTCAGGCAGAGGTCTGCAAAACCTTGTACGCGGGTTCGATTCCCGCCGCCGCCTCCGAGAAGCTGATCAATCGGCGATGCCGACCATGGGCTGGTTCAGGTGCGAACCGCCCATCGAGCCCGAGAACGTCGCCGTCCCGAAGCTGAAGACCCCCCCGTCTCGGGCGACCATCCGGTAGCCCTTTCCGTCGAGTGTCGGCGCGATGCCGACGATCGGCTGGTTGAGGTGGATCGCGCCCGTCGAGCCGAGGAATGGCGCCCGGAACCCGAAGATGCCACCGTCGGTCGCGACCATCCAGTAGCCGCCGGTCGCAGGATCGGCGCTGATGCCCACGATCGGGCGGCTCAGGCGCGTGTCGGCCATCGACCCGAAGTTCCCCGCGGTGCCGAAGCGATCGATACTCCCGTCGCTCCCCGCGAGCCAGTAACCCTGTCCGTCGGAGGCCGGCGCGATCCCGACGATGGGTGCGCGAACGTTCGTCGCCGAGCCGAGGGCGGGCGCGAGGCCGAACGCGAACACCTGACCCGACGCGGTCACCAGCCAGTAACCCTTGCCGTTGGGTGTGGACGCCATGCCGACGACCGCAGCGGTGAGGCCGAAGCCGGCCGCGGAGCCGAGGAACGGCGCCCGGAATGCAAAGACGCCGCCGTCGCGGGCGACGAACCAGTAGCCGCCCGTTGCGGGGTCGGCCGCCATGGCCACGACGGGCTGGTTGAGACGGATGGCGCCGGTCGAGCCGTAGAAGGGCGCGCCGCCGAAATCGAAGATCCCGCCGTCAGACGCGACGGTTCGGTACGCACGGTTGACGCCAGGCGGCGCGGCTGGCCGCGGCCCGGCCTGGGTCGGGGGCGCACTGCCCGGATATCCGAAGCTGACGGTGTGCGTGCCGGAACCCATGGTGTTGGAACCCCGCACGGCCACGATGCCCGAGCCGGGCGGGACGACGACGGTCGCTGAGGTCGCGGTGCGAGTGGTGACGGTCGCGGTCGTGTTTCCGAACGTGAACGACGCGGTCGACAGACCGAAGCCGGTGATGGTGAGGTGCGCGCCCGCAGCGCCGCGGGTGGAGCTGAGCGCGGTCACCTGGGGACACGACCAACCGCCCGCGATCGGGGTTCCGGTTCCGGTCGCGATGTCGACACCGGCCTGGGCCCCGTACAGGTTCGCGTTGGTGCGGGACAGATCGTTCTGGCCGGTCGTGACGTCGTGCAGCGAGACCCCGAGCCCGCCGTGGGTCGCGATCGAGACGAGCTTCGGCGCGAGGTCGCCGACGGGCGCGGTACACGCGGTGTCGACGTCGGCGGCGATGGCCGCGATCTTCGGCGCCGCGATGCTCGTACCCCCGACCGCCTCCCACACGTTCCCGGACCGGAAGATCTCGCCGGTACCCGCGTTGGCGGAGACGTCGGGCACCTGGCGGCACGTTCCGCCCGTCGCGGCGCGAGTGCAGACACCGCCGTTCACGAGCGGTTGCCACGCCGGCCGGTTGACGTCGGTCGAGAGGCCTCCACCCGCGCTGCCCCCGGGGTTGCCGCCGAGCGCGGTCGTGCACTGCGCGTACGTCGTCTGGCCCACGCAGTCGTTCCAGACGGTCTCGCTTCCCCCGGCGGCGAGCGATGTGCCGCCGACCCCGGTGATGTTGGGGTCGTCGGCAGGGGTGTCGACGTCCAGGTTCGGGGAGCCCTGGCCCTGGGCGAAGCAGTCTTCGGAGCCGTTGTCGCCCGACGCCGCGACCACGGTCTGGCCCTGGGCGGCCGCCTGCGCGAGCAGCCCCGCGATCGCGCTGTCGAACGACGGGTTCGACGACGCTTCGCAGATGCCCCAACTCGTCGAGACCGCGACCGCGGTGTCGTCGGTGACGATGCGGTAGTACACGTCGAGCTCACCCTGCAGGGTGTTCGGCCCTTCGTAGGAGACGATGGCGGCGCCGGGTGCCTGGGTGGCAGCTTCTTCGATGTCGATGTTCGCTTCGAGCGTGCCGTTACTGCCGTTGGTATCGAGCGTGCCGCCGCCGTCGATCGCGACGGTCGTGACCGCGTTGTGGAGCCCGAAGCACGTGAGGTACGCGGTCGTGTTGGGCGCGCTGTGGGGCGCGAGCTCGACCATCGCGATCCTCTTGCCCGTGCCGGTCTGCCCATGGTTGAAGAGGTTGCCGATGCCGTAGAGCGCGCCGACCTGATCGGCGGTGAAGAACGTCGACCCCGCCGCATTCTTGGCCGCGGTGCAGGGCGTGAGGCCGTCCGCTCGCGGAGCCGCGTGCGGCGCGCTCGCCGCCGATGTCGGACTCGGGGTGGAATCGAGCCGGGGGAGCGCGGCGGTCCCACTGCTCAGACCGACGATCGTGGTGATCGTGCCCGCGATCGCGCTCGGTACGAGGGGCGCATTGCGGGCGAAGAACGCGTCGGCACGGTCGGGGGTGCGGTAGCGCTCCATCGAGATGCCGAGCGCGGCGGATGCCCGCGCGGCGGTGGTGCGGACACGAACGACGGAACCTGCGACGGTGACGTCGCCGAACCCGACGCGCCGCAGCCACGACGTGACGCCGTCGACCTCGGTTGCAGTCGGACCGAACTGCCGGGCGAACTCACCGGATGCGAGGTAGTGCCCGAACTGCGGCGAGGCCGGATCGCGTTGCGCGGCGAGCAGTGCTTCCAACTCGCCCGGATGCGTCGGCGCCAACACGACCGAGAACGTGAGGTCCTGGTCGCTTGCGACTTCGCCGAGTGCGACGGATCCGCTCGGGACGTCGAGCGCCAGCCGGGCGGGCCGGGTCCAGCTCGTGGCCGCGCCGCCGTCGGCGGCCCCGACCTTGGTCGCTCCGACCGAGAGCATCGCCGCGACCATTGCCAGGGCGGTCGGGACGATCGCGTGCGACCTCAGATGGTTGATCATGCAACTCTCGGGTCGGCGGCGGTCCGACGAATTGTCGACAATTTCGACCCGCTTCGGCAGTCGACGCTCCGAACCCGCCTGCAGCCTGGCTACGCGGCCGGAACCGGGACCGCGCTGGCCCGCCGCAGGGCTCGGTAGACGACGGCCGCGTCGCCGAGCCGGTGGCGGAGCTGACGCTCGAGCCCGCCGATCGGATACAGGTTCTGCGGCGCCCTCGTGTCCTTGTGCGGCGCGGACGCGAACGGTGGCAACGCGAGGGTGATGCGATCGGCGAGCGCGATGACCGTCGCCGCTCCGAGCGCGCCCGTCGCCTCGCAG
>JBEPUZ010000323.1:0-3867 GCA_041691275.1 Actinomycetota bacterium
GAGCATGCCCATGCCGGTGAGAGCAACCAGGTAGAGCGAGAACTGCACGTCGCCGCCACCGAGTGCGATTGCAACTGCAATGGCACCGGCGATGGCGATGATCGCCCACACCGACGACTCGAGGCCGCTGGCGATTCCGGAGAGCACCGCAACTGCGGGACCGCCGGTGGCGGCCGATTCCGCGATCTCCTGCACCGGCTTCGTCTCGGTCGAAGTGAAGTACTCGGTGATGCGCGACGCGACCTGGGCGAGCACGAGGCCCGCGACGACCGCGCCGAACAAGCGCCACCCGACGTTCGACAGCGAACCGTTCGTCGGGTTACCGACGTACATCAACGCGAGGATGAGCGTGCCGATGATGGTCAGGATTCCGGCGGCCAGGAAGCCGCGGTTGATCGGCGCCATCGCGGATTTGTCCTTGTCGGTGGCCTTCACCGCGAACACACCGACGATCGACGCGAGCACGCCGATCGCGCGGGCCGCCAACGGGAACAGCGCACCCGCCGCCCAGAGCTCGGGATTGTGCGGGAAGATCGCCTGGAACGCCGGCACGCCGAGGATGATCGAGGCGACGAGAGTGACCTCGTACGACTCGAAGAGGTCGGCCGCCATGCCGGCACAGTCACCGACGTTGTCGCCGACGTTGTCGGCGATGGTGGCCGGGTTGCGGGGGTCGTCCTCGGGGATACCGGCTTCCACCTTGCCGACGAGGTCGGCACCGACGTCGGCCGCTTTGGTGAAGATGCCGCCGCCGACGCGCAGGAACAGCGCGAGTAGGGAGCCACCGAAACCGAAACCGACGAGGATCGCCGAGCTCGTGTTCTGGAAGGCGATCATGATGAGCGATGCGCCGAGCAGACCGAGTCCGACGGTGAACATGCCCGCGACACCGCCGGTGCGGAACGCGACCTGCAACGCGGCCGGCATCGAACCGCGCTTGGCCGCCGCGGCCGTCCGCACGTTGCCGCGCACCGCGAGGCTCATGCCGATGAAACCGGTGAGGCCCGACAAGAAACAGCCGAGGATGAACGCGCCGGTGCGGAACAGACCCGACTGCACGTAGCTGAGGGCGACGTGACCGGGAACGTGAGCCAGGCTGTCGGTCTTCACCTTGGTCGAGGTGACGAACACGATGATCGCCAGCGGGATCAAGATGACCCCGATGGTCTTGAACTGGCGCTTCAGGTACGCCATCGCGCCCTCTTGGATCGCCTTGGCGATCTCCTTCATCTTCTCGGTGCCTTCATCCGCGGCGAGCACGCCGCGCATCAAGAAGAAGCCCACCCCGAGAGCGAGCAGCGCGGTGGCGACCGACGCGAGCAGGATCAGCCACTCACCTCCGTGCAGGTAGAACGTCTGATAGCCGCCTTCGGCGGCCAGTACGTGCGGCATTGGTGATCCCCAGGTGACTAGGCGGACTTCTGGACGTAAACCTGATTGGCAACCGTGGACCCGAGCGTGCGGTCCTTGCCATCGACCCGAAGGACGAGCGGGCCGTCGAACGGGTGCTTTTCCTTGATCTCCACCGTCACTCCCGGTCGGAGGCCAAGGGTGTCGAGGAAGGCGACGATCTCGGGATCGGTGGAGCCTGGCACCGCGACGACCGCGGTGTCACCTGGCTCGAGCGCGTAGAGCGGCGGCATGACCGGAAGCTCCGCCATCTCCTTTTCGGGGATCGGGAACCCGTGCGGGCACGTCTCGGGCCGGTGCAGCGCCACGAAGATCCGGTCCTCGACCTCCTGCGGGATCTCGTGCTCGAAGCTCGTGGCGAGGCGGTCGGCCTCGTTCCAGGCGTACCCGAGCATGTCGGCCAAGAAGCGTTCGACGATCCGGTGCCGGCGCATCGACGCGAGCGCGCCCCGGCGGCCGGCGGCGGTCAGCTCCACGCCCTTGTACGGCTTGTGGTCGACCAGGCCCCGGTCGGCGAGGCGCTTGACGGTGGCCGTGACGGTGCCGGCCGCGAGGCCGAGCCGTTCCGCGAGGACGCCCGTGTGCGCGTCGCCATCGCGCGAAAGCCGGTATATGGCCTTCAACGCCTCGCGATCGGTCTTGGACAGAGAGTCCATCTCAGCTTCGATAGCTGGCAATCTAAGTTTCGTCTACCCAAAAGTCAATCGGGACTCTGTCGGGTACTCGTCCCGATTGCCAGCCCGCGGAATCGCGTTCGGCTACTGGCGCAGGTGGTACGGAACGGAGGTCACGACGGTCCCCTTACGGAAGAGCAGCTTGCCCTTGAGGAGCAGGGCGCTCTGGTTGTGGAGGAGCTGCCCCCACCACGAGCCGACGACGAATTCCGGGACCACCACGGTGATGATGTCGTTCTCGTAGCGGGCGTCGAGCTCGTCGATGAAGCGCAGGATCGGGCGCGACAGCTCGCGGTACGGCGAGTGCACGATCTCGAGCGGGATGTCGATCTTGCGATCGGCCCACTGCCGCTCGATCTTCTCCTGCTCCTCCTCGTCGGAGACGACGGTGACCGCGATCAGGCGGTTCGGGTGCAACGAGTTCGCGTACGCGAGCGCCTCGAGGGCACCGCGGTGCAGAGTCCCGATCAGCACGACCACGGTGTGGTTCATGCGGCGCGGCTTGAAGTCGTTGTCGGCCTTCAAGCTCTTCGCGACCGTTGCGTAGTGCGAATGGATCGCGCGGAATAACGCGATCACGAGCAGCACCACGACAATCGAGACCCACGCGCCCTCGGTGAACTTCGACGACGCGATGATGAGCGCGACGATCGCCGTCGCGGTCGCACCCACGGCGTTGATGACGATGTTCCGTCGCCAGCCCGGCTCGTGCTCCTTTTGGTGATGACGCACCATCCCGGTCTGCGACAGCGTGAACGACGTGAACACGCCGACCGCGTACAGCGGGATGAGCTTCGACTCGTTGCCACCGAAGATCACGACGAGCACGCTCGCGGCGACCGCGAGCACGAGCACGCCGTTGCTGAATACGAGCCGGTCACCCCGGTTGGCGAGCTGGCGCGGGAGATAGCCGTCCCGGGCGATGATCGACGAGAGCCGGGGGAAGTCGGCGTAGGCGGTGTTGGCCGCCAGGGTCAGGATCGCGGCGGTCGCACCCTGGAGGATGTAGTAGAGGATCCCCTGCCCGAAGACGGTGCGACCCATCTGGGAGAACACCGATTCACCGGTCTCGAGCGGGATCGGGTGCAGGTGGTGCGCGAGCACCGACACACCGAGGAACAGCCCGCCGAGGATGATCCCCATCCAGACCAACGTGATGGCGGCGTTCCGCGACTCGTTGCGCTCGAACGCGGGCACGCCGTTGGAGATGGCTTCGACTCCGGTCAGTGCGACCGCGCCCGACGAGAAGCCCCGCAGGAGCCGGAACAGGCCGAGTGTCCCGACCGTCTCCGCGCCGATGCGAAGGTTCTCCCTCGCGTCGGAGATCTGCGTCGGTGAGAGATCCTTGGTGACGTCGGCGAACGAGATCGTGTGGAACGAGTGCATGCCGAGCAGGTTGAACTCGTGCAACAACCCCCATCCCACCAACCCGCTGAGCACGACGATGTAGACGTACGTCGGGAGGGCGAAGATACGTCCCGATTCCTTGATGCCTCTCAGGTTCGCGACGGTGATCAGCGCGATCGCGGCGAGGCACAGCAACACGCGTTCGTTCGTGAGCGCGTGGAGCGCGGGGATCGACGTGATCGCGCGCACGCCCGCACACACCGACACGGCAACGGTGAGGATGTAGTCGACCAGTAATGACGCGCCCGCAACCATCGACGCGGTCGCGCCGAGGTTCTCTCGGCTCACGACGTACGAACCGCCACCGCTCGGGTACGCGAAGATCGTCTGGCGGTACGACGTGACGACGATCGCGAGCAACCCCGCGACGACGATC
>JBEPUZ010000324.1:0-3860 GCA_041691275.1 Actinomycetota bacterium
GAGCTCAAGCGCCACTTCCGGCCCGAGTTCCTCAACCGCATCGACGACGTCATCGTCTTCCACCAGCTCTCGACCGACGAGATCACCGAGATCGTCGATCTGCTCATCAAGCGGGTGGTCGGCCAGCTGGAGTCGCAGGGCCTGAGCTTCGAGCTCAAGCACGCGGCCAAGCTGTTGTTGGCGGCGAAGGGCTACGACGCAGCCCTGGGGGCACGGCCATTGCGCCGGGCCATCCAGCGCATGGTCGAGGACCCGTTGTCGGAGAAGATCCTCTGGAAAGAGTTCCACGCGGGCGACACGATCGTCGTCGACGCCGAAGGCGACGAGATCGTCTTCCGCACCGTCGAAGGCGTCCCGGCCCCGGCCGAGCCGCCGCCGCCGGTGGAGCTCGCGGGCTCCGGCCCGCCCGAGTAGTAGCAACTCGGACCCGCGTCGACGACCGGCGATACTCGTTGGTCGTGACGCGGGTCCGTTGTTTTCGTCTTGGAGCGATCGTCGGACTGGCGATTCTCCTCGCGAGCTGCAACGTCAACACGCGTGTCGACGTGACGCTGCGCGACGACGGTTCGGGCGCGCTCCGTTCCACGATCACGCTGGATGCGGATGCCGTGCAGCAACTCGGCGGGGCCGCCGGGCTCCCGAAGACAGTGCCGCTCGACGATCTCCGTAAGGCCGGATGGACCATCACTCCGTGGGTGCTCGGAACCGGCGGGACCGAAGCCGTCTCCTTGACGCACGCGTTCGCCGACCAAAGCGACCTCGCGCAGCGCATCGTCGACCTCGCGGGACCACACGGCGTGCTGCAGAGCCCGAAGATCACGCACGAGCGGGGTTGGTTCGCGAACAACGACGCACTCCAGGTCGTCGTCGACGTGCGGTCGCCGTCGGTCGACATCGTCGGCGACAAGCCCCTCGCGGCTCGTCTGCGCGCGGCCGGAACCGATCCTGCGAAGCTGGAGGCACTGCTCGCGGTGCAGCTGAAGACGATCCTGCACGTCTCGGTCGCGCTCCACCTGCCCGACGGGCACTCGAAGTCGTACGACGCGGCTACAGGGTCGGTGAAGACCGTAAGCGTGCACCACAGTGGTCTGGCCTGGGATCACGTCGTGAAGTTCGGTATCGGTGCCGCGCTGGCGGTGCTCGCGGTGTTCTTCTTCTTGGCCGCCGGCGTCGGCGCGCGCAAGAACCGGCGCCGTCGCGCCCAGCGGGTCGAGCGCAGTCCTCAAGAGCGCGCCCCGCTCATGTGAGGACGTGATGTGGACCGCCATGACGCGAGGCCAATGACGCGAGGCCAATGACGCGAGGTTGGCACAGCCTCCGACTACGGTCGTCGTATGACCCGAACGTCTGTTCGCTCCTCTGTCTTCGAGTGCTCCACCTGCGGTGCGCAGTCGCCGAAGTGGCTCGGCCGCTGTAACGAATGCGGCACGTGGGGCTCGGTCGCGGAAACGGCGCCGCTTCCGCTCGTGGCCCCCGGAGCGAAGGCGAGCAGCCCGGCGGCGTTGCTCCGGAGCGTGCCGATGCCCATCGTCGACGTGGCCGTGGCCGCGGCGTCGCACCTGAGTACGCGGGTCTCCGAGCTCGATCGCGTGCTCGGCGGCGGATTGGTCGCGGGCTCGGTCACGCTGATCGGCGGCGAGCCGGGGATGGGCAAGAGCACGCTGCTCATGCAGGCGCTGGGGGAGCTCGCCGCGAGCGGCGTGCGCTGCCTGCTCGTGTGCGCAGAGGAGTCGACCGCGCAGGTCCGGATGCGGGCCGATCGTCTGGGCGTGCTCGTGCCCGAGCTGTTCGTCGTGTCGGAAACGTCGTTGCCCGCGGTGATGGCGTCGGTTGCGACCCTCGAACCGGTGGTGCTCGCGATCGACTCGATCCAGGCGGTGCATGATCCCGACGGGCCCGGCGTCCCCGGATCGGTGACCCAGGTGCGCGACTGCGCGCAGGAGCTCGTGCGGGTCGCCAAAGAGAACGACATCGCCACCGTGTTGGTCGGGCATGTCACCAAGGACGGCGGGCTCGCGGGACCGCGGGCACTCGAGCACGTGGTCGACACCGTGCTCTCGTTCGAGGGCGATCGGCACCACGCGTTGCGGATGCTGCGCGCGCTGAAGCACCGGTTCGGCGCAACCGACGAGCTCGGGTTGATGGAGATGACGGTCCACGGGTTGCTTCCCGTGAACGATCCGAGCGCGCTGTTCCTCACCGACCGCCGGATCGGCGCGACCGGGTCGGTCGTGACCGCGGTGATGGAAGGGACCCGGCCGCTGTGCGTCGAGGTCCAGTCCCTCGTCGCGCCCACCGGTGCGCCGATCCCGCGCCGGATCGCCCAGGCCTTCGAAGGCAACCGGCTCTCGATGCTCTGCGCGGTGTTGCAACAGCGCGCGGGCATCGTGCTCAAAGACCAGGACGTCTACGCCAGCGTCGCGGGCGGGGTACGGGTCGCCGAACCCGCGGCCGATCTCGCCATCGCGCTCGCGATCGCGGGTGCACGCAACGACTGGGCCCTCGAAGGGTCGACGATGGTCATCGGTGAGATCGGGCTCGGCGGCGAGATCCGCCAGGTGCCGCAGGCGCCCCGCCGGCTGACCGAAGCGCTTCGGCTCGGGTTCCACAATGCGATCGTCCCGACCTCCACGCCCGACGTTAGAGGCATGAAGTTGCGGCGCGTCGGCGACCTGCGAGAGGCGCTGGCCGCGGCCACCTCCGGCGCGGGGTAGCCTCAGATACGGTTCCGACCGGGAGGATCTGTTGGCGCAGGGCCGATCGGAAGTTCTCTACGCCGCGCTGCGGCTGGTGGCACCCGGTACTCCGTTGCGTGAGGGTATCGACCGCATCCTGCAGGCGAAGATGGGCGCGCTCATCGTCGTCGGCGACGGACCCGCGGTCTTGAACATCTGCTCCGGCGGGTTCCTGCTCGACGCGGAGTTCACGCCGCAGCGGTTGTCGGAGCTGGCGAAGATGGACGGCGCGATCATCCTCGCGTCGGACGGCACGCGAGTCGCGCGCGCCAACGTCCATCTCGTCCCGGATCCCGACATCCCGACCAACGAGACCGGTACCCGGCACCGCACCGCCGAGCGCGTTGCCCGCCAGATATCGGTGCCGGTCATCACGGTGTCGGAGGAGATGGGCGTCGTCTCTGTCCACTACCAGGGCAACAAACAAACCCTCGACCGGACCCCGCGCGTGCTCGCCCGGGCCGATCAGGCGCTCCAGATCCTGGGTCGCTACAAGTCGCGGCTCGACGGGGTCACGGGCGCGCTTTCGGCTCTCGAGGTCGAAGATCTCGTCACCGTGCGAGATGTCGTCACCGTGCTGCAGCGCGCGGAGATGGTGCGCCGGATCGCGGAGGAGATCGAGGGCTACGTCGTCGAACTCGGGCGCGACGGACGCCTGGTCGAGTTGCAGCTCGAGGAGCTGACCGGCGGCGTGCGTGCCGATCTCCGGCTGGTGGGCAAGGACTACTTCGTGGAGTCGCCGGAGTGGATGCTCGCGCAGGTGACCGCGCGCCTCGCGCACATCTCCGACGACGAGCTCCTCGACCTGCGGGTCGTGTCGTCGGTACTGCACCTCTCGAACGACCTCGATCTCGACTCCTCGCTCCAGCCTCGGGGCTTCCGCCTGCTCAGCAAGATCCCGCGCCTGCCCGAGACAATTGCCGGTCACGTCATCGAGCGCTTCGGCACGCTGCCGAAGGTCATGCGCGCCAGCCTCCGGGATCTGGTCGAAGTGGAAGGTGTCGGCGAGGCCCGTGCCCGAGCGATCAAGGACGGTCTGTCGCGTGTTGCGGAGACGTCGATCCTCGATCGCTACGCATGAACATGGCTCCCTAGCTTCGCCTGACGGCTCGCTGCGTCCGCACG
>JBEPUZ010000325.1:0-3853 GCA_041691275.1 Actinomycetota bacterium
TCTCCCCACCGCGCGACGAAGCGCGCGTACGGCTCGGGGTCGGGTACGGCGTACCGCAGCGGAGCGTAGAGCTCAGCCACCAGCCCGGTGTAGAACAACGACGGATCGATCGACATCCGATCAGTGTGGCGGATGGGTATATGCGCTCGTGGGGGATTTCGTCGCGAACGGTGCTTCCCCATCCGAACAGTGCCGGTCAATCTGCGATTGCCAACGCGGTGGCGGGTCGGCGGCGTGGCTGACCCGCACTGGGCCCTACGATGTGTTGGGCCTAGGATTTCCGCATGACGGCAGTGCTTCCCAACCTGAGCTTCCTTCCGAAATTCGATTCGCCGGAGGAGGAGCGGCTCCATCGCAAGCAGCGGCTCGCGGCGTCGTTTCGCCTCTTCGGCAAGTTCGGATTCGACGAAGGCGTCGCCGGCCATATCACCGTGCGCGATCCCGAGCACCTCGACCGCTTCTGGCTGAACCCGTTCGGCATGAATTTCAAGCACATTCGGGTCTCTGACCTGATCTGTGTCGACCACACCGGCGAGGTCGTCGTCGGCGACGCGATGGTCAACCGCGCCGCGTTCGCCATCCACTCGCAGGTGCACGCGGCGCGGCCCGACGTGATCGCCGCCGCGCACTCACACTCGCTGCACGGCAAGGCGTGGTCGTCGTTGGGGCGTCTGCTCGATCCGATCACGCAGGACGCCTGCGCGTTCTTCGAGGACCATGACCTGTTCGACGACTTCACCGGCGTCGTGCTCGAACAACAAGAGGGCAAACGGATCGGCGAAGCCCTCGGCAACACCAAGGCGGTCATCCTCCGCAACCACGGGCTCCTCACCGTCGGCCACTCCATCGACGCGGCCGTGTGGTCGTTCATCACCATGGACCGGAGCTGCCAGGCGCAGTTGCTCGCCGAGGCCGCCGGTACGCCGGTGCTCATCGACGCCGACATGGCGCGCAAGACGCACACACAGGTCGGCTCGCCGCTCGCCTGCTACTACGCCTTCCAGCCCCTCTACGCGATGATCACCCGCGAGCAGCCCGACCTGTTCGACTAGAAGCGGTCGGCACGATCCGCGAGCTGATGGCGAACGCTGCGCACACCGGCGATTGACGCGCGCCTGAGATACGTGCGCGGTTCGTCGCGTCCTCTGTCAAAACAGCCCTCAGTCGGCCGCCTCGGCGACCAGGGTCGCAGTCGGTCCAGACACCGCAGTCGCGCAACGCGTCGGCGAGCGCGGAGACAATCGTCACCAGCTTGATCGGCTCGCGCGCTTGCATCTCCGTGTTCGCGGCGATGATGGCCTGCCGTGACTGGACAAGTCGTAAGGGGCCACGCGGCGCGCCGGCTCCCGCGATCGGCTGGTCGGGTCGGAACGCGCGATGTGACATATCGAGTCAGAGTTGTAACGCGATGGCTGAGTTCGTAGGCTCCGCGCGCTTCGCAAGACCCCACTCCCGCCGGCCGCAGGAGGCTGATCGTGCCCGGTTTCGTGAGTCCTACCTGGATGCCGTCGTCGTTACGAGAGGCGCCGTCGGCGGGTGACGCCACCGCCGAGGATCTCGACACCGGCGCAGCCTGGGCGCACCTGCTCGCGAAGCTGCAGACGGTGTCGCAGACGATTCTTTCCGACTCCGTCCCGGGCAATCCGGCCGACCGCGCCGCGGGCTTTCGCCACCTCCTCGTGCTTCTGTGGATTGGGATCGACGACGCGCTTCGCCGCGATTCCAGCCCCGTGCTCGCGGTTCGACCGTCGAACACGGATGCGGTGTTCAAGTGGGGGATGGACTGCCCCGACTGCATCTACACGGGCGCGAGGTTGCGCGGCGACGACACCTACCGCGTGTGGGGCAACCGCGGCACGGCGCGCTACGTCGGGCTGCAGACGATGGCGGGTATGGCGAGCACCGCGAACGTGCTGCTCGAGGAGAACGAGATCGAGATCGCGCCGAACGGCGACTTCGAGATCTTCCTGTCGGCCGACGAACAGCCGGGGAACTGGATGAAGATCGCCGACGACGCGACGCAGTTGGTCGTCCGGCATTTCTTCTACGACTGGACCACCGAAGTCGCGTCGTCGCTGTCGATCGAACGGCTCAGCGGTCCGCCGCCCAAACCGCCGTCCGACCGCACGCCGATCGATCCGCGCGCGTCGGTAGCCCGTCAGCTCGTGGCGCTCGGTGACTTCGTCGAGGCGAACCTCGACTTCTTCCTGCAGTTCGCTCGGCCGGAGAGCCCGAACACGTTCAACCCGCCCTTCGACGGAACTGCGATGGGCGCGGCCGCCGAGAATCGTCCCGTGATGGGCTCGTTCCAGATTGCGCCCGACGAGGCGCTCATCGTCGAGGTCGAGCCGCCGGAAGGGCTGTACTGGAGCTACTCGATCGGGAACCCGTGGTGGGAGACGATCGACTACGCGCAGCACCAATCGAGCCTCAACGGCCATCAGGCGGTCATCGACGACGACGGCATCCTGCGCGTCGTGATCGCGCACACGGATCCGGGGATCGCGAACTGGCTCGACACCGCCGGGCACAGTGAGGGTCCGGTCATCCTGCGCTGCGTACGCACGGAGATGCCGACCGTGCCGACGACGCGTGTGGTGAAGCTGGCCGACGTCGTGCAGTCGTTGCCTGCGGGTACGCGGCGGATGAGTACCCAAGCGCGCGCCGCGGTGATGGACGCGCGCAGGCTCGCCGTATGCCGTCGGTTCGCGCGGTGACACTCGACCCCGACGATCTCGAAGCCGCCGCGCGCGACCAGACCGGCCTGAGCGACTTCGGCGACGACTACTACCGCGAGGGTCTGGAACGCCTCGTCGCCTCGATGAACGAGGAAGCCGATCTCACCGAGATGGGCGAGATGATGCAGCAGGGTCGCCTCACCGCGTTTCTCGCCACGCGCCTGGCCGTCGAGGACACCTATCGCAGTCATCCCGAGATCGCGGAGCAGCAGATCGAAGGCCCCGTCTTCGTGATCGGGCTGCCTCGCACGGGAACCACCGCATTGAGTCAGCTGGTCGCCGCCGACCCGCAGTTCCGTTCGTTACGCCTCTGGGAGTCGAGCGCGCCGGTGCCGCCGCCCGAGACCGCCACCGAGCACACCGACACGCGCATCGCGGCGACCGAGGCGGGCCTCGCCATGATGAACGAGGCGTTCCCGCTGATGCAGTCGCTGTACCACTCGGAAGCCACGACCGCGACCGAGTGTCAGGACCTCATGGGGATGAGCTTGCGCACCATGCACTTCGACGGTTCCGCGCGCGTGCCGTCGTACCTGGCGTGGGTGGTCGACTGCGACATGCGGGGGACGTACGAGTACCACCAGCGCGTGCTGCGACTGCTGCAGTGGCACTGCCCACCGAACCTGTGGCACCTGAAGACGCCCGTGCACATGTTCGCGTTGGATGCGTTGACGGAGGTCTATCCGAATGCCCGGTTCCTCTGGAGTCATCGCGATCCGGCGCAGGTGCTCGGTTCGGTCTGCAGCCTGATCCACTACACGCGGAGTTGGAGCAGCGACCGCGACGACGCCGCCGGGCTTGGGACGGAGATGACCGACCGCTGGAGCGAGGCGGTTCGGCGCGCCATGGACTTCCGCGCCCGCGTCGGTGACGAGCGATTCGCCGACGTCTCCTTCGCGGCCTTGCAGACGGATCCGGTCGGCGCGGTGGCGAAAAGCTACGAACGGGTGGGACTCGCGTTCCCCGAGGCGTCGCGCGCGGCGGTCACGAGTTGGGCCGGAAGGCACGAGCCCGGCTCGTCGGGCTCCCACACCTACGCGCTGACCGACTTCGGCATCGACGTCGACGAAGTGCGCGAGCGGTTCGCGACGTATATCGAAGCGTTTGCGGCGACC
>JBEPUZ010000326.1:0-3846 GCA_041691275.1 Actinomycetota bacterium
GCCTTACGCTTCGCGGGGGCCTTCTTCACGGCCTTGCGCTTGGCCGGAGCCTTTTTGGCAGCCCTTTTCTTCGTCGCCTTTTTAGCCGGAGGCACGGATACCACCTTTCCTGAGAGCTCTCACTCGGGGAAGTTCGAACTTCTACTCATTCGGTGCGCGAGGGAGTGCGACCCCACGCCCTACGCAATTACGACCCTTGCACCTGGGCTTTGAATTTCGAGCCCACGGAAAACTTGGCACTCTTGCGTTCGGGAATTTGCACGGGTTCCCGCGTACGCGGATCCATACCCGTTCTTGCCTTCCGCAAAGCGGGAGAGAACGTCCCGAAGCCCGGGAGCGTCACCTTCTCGCCGGACGAGATGGCAGTCTGCACCGAGTTGATGAACGCGTTGAGCGCACTCTCGGCATCTGTCTTGCTCAGATTTGCGTCGGATGCGATTGCATCGACGAGCTCGCCTTTGTTCACGTAAACCTCCACGCACCGCGTGTGTTTCGTGTTATGAGAACTTATTCACACGGATACGTCAAGCATTGCCCACGCAACGCGCGTCCCATCCACCACTCGTTGCGCGACTCACGCGAAGATCATCGGACGAGCGAAGACGCGCGTGAGGCTTCATCGATGAACGCGCTCGACGACATGCATCACCACTCGTGACAACGCTGAGCGACGGAACGTACGACGCGTTCATCATCTGGGCCGAACAACGCGAAAACGGTGTCGCGCTCGAGTGCACGATTACGTCAGGCGCGTCGCGCGGTGACGTTGTCAACATCGTGACCAGCAGTTTTGTCGAACGCGACGCGCTTTCACTCGTCGGACTGCCGTGCACGTTGATCGTGCGCGGCGACACCATCCGCGTCACGCCGTAACCGTCGCGACGTCAATCGGCGACGCGCGCGACGACGCACGTGTCACGTCGTATGAGTTGCGCGTGCACACGCACGGAAGCACGCGAGCGTTTCGCGGCATGCGCGCACAGCGTGACCGCGCGAGCCGCAAAACAATTTGGAAAAGAAATGTGGCCCGAGCGATTTTGCCCGGGCCACATGGCACCCCGTACGGGATTCGAACCCGTGTTACCAGGATGAGAACCTGGCGTCCTAGGCCTCTAGACGAACGGGGCCGGTCTCGTGTGTTGCGCTCGGGGGGGAGGAATTGAACCCCCAACTACAGGACCAGAACCTGCCGTGTTGCCGATTACACCACCCCCGAATGGGTGTCCGTGCGACGACCGCGAGGACGGCGCAACGGAGGCCACATTCTAGCGAGTGGAGATCGCGGAATTTCCACCTCGGAGCTAGGAAGCGTCTGCGTCAGAGGCGCGCACGCGCCGCCCGCAGCCGCCGCAACGCCGACTCCCGGCCGAGCATGGCGATCGAATCGAACAACGGGAGTCCCTGACTCCGGCCTTCGATCGCCGTGTAGAGGATGTGCATCACCTTGCCGGGCTTCAGTCCGAGCGTCTCGATCGCGGCGCGCGGATCGACCTTCTCGATCCACTCGCACGTCTCGACGAACGCGATCACCGCGTCGAGGATCTCCGCGGCGCGCTCGACGCCGGCGAGCTTCGCCCACGACTGCGGATCGATCTCGAGTTGGTCGTCGGGCGTGAAGAGGAACGCCATCTGTTCTGCGATCTGCACAAGCGTCGTCGATCGTTCCTGCGCCATCGCGACCGCAGTTTCGAAGCGCTGGATGTCGAGCTGGTCGGCGTAGCGCGTCCGTGCGAACGGCAGCACCGCCGAGACGAGGTCGGGTAGCGGCAGTGCGCGGATGTGCTCACCGTTCATCCACTCGAGCTTCTTCGGATCGAAGGTCGCACTCGACGTGTTGACGCGGTCGAGGTCGAACTCGGCGATCATCTCGTCGCGGGTCAGGATCTCGCGGTCGTCATCGGGTCCCCAACCGAGCAGGGCGAGGTAGTTGAGCATCGCTGCGGGCAGGTAGCCCGCGTCGCGGTACTCCTCGATCGAAACCGCGCCGTGTCGCTTCGAGAGCTTGCCGCCGCCGGGTCCGAGAATGAGCGGCATATGCGCGTAGACGGGCTGGTCGTCGTGACCGAGCGCGCGCCGCAATGCGAGCACGCGGTGCGTCGAGTCGATGAGGTCCTCACCGCGCAACACGTGGGTGATCTTCATGTCGAGATCGTCGATCGCGTTCGCGAGGAAGAAGACCGGTGTGCCGTTCGACCGCACGATCACGAAGTCGGAGATCGTCTTCCACTCGACCGACACCTCACCGCGCACCACATCGGTGAACGTGCTGCGGCCTTCGTCGGGAGTCCGGAACCGGATCGACACCGGAAGACCCTGGGCCCGGCGCTCGGCCCGGTCGACGGGTGTGAGGTCTCGGCAGCGCCCGTCGTATCCGGGCGCGCGTCCTTCCCGCATCGCGATCTCGTTGCGTTCCTTGACATCAGCCTCGGTGCAGAAGCACTCGTACGCGAGTCCCGCTTCCACCATCGAGGTCGCAGCGGTGAGGTACGCGTCGAATCGGGCGCTCTGGAGGTACGGACCCTCGTCCCACTCGAGCCCCAGCCAGTGCATCATCTGTTGGATCTGGTCGACCGACTCCTGCGTCGACCGCGCCACATCCGTGTCTTCGATCCGCAGGATGAACGTGCCACCCACGTGGCGCGCGTGGAGCCAGTTGTAGAGCGCGGTGCGCACGCTCCCGATATGCAGGAAGCCGGTCGGCGCGGGCGAGAAACGGAGGCGGGAGATCATGGGAGCCCGGAGTCTACGAGGGGTCCCGAAACTTCGGTTCAGGAATCCAGTGCGAACAGCTGCCAGCGCTCGGGCACACCCTTCAACTCGTGCTCGCCGCGGTCGACGAAGCGCATTTCCGAACCGCCGACGAGATCGCGAACTGTCCGCGACACGACGACTTCACCCCCTCCCGCCACGGCCGCGACCCGGGCCGCGATGTGGACGGCCAGGCCTGCGAGATCTTTTCCACGGCGCTCGCACTCGCCGGTGTGGATGCCGGCGCGCACCGCGAGTTGGGCCGCGCCCGAACTGTCGACGATCGCACTCGCGCAACGCACGGCCTGGGTCGGACTGTCGAACGCGGCGAGGAAGCCGTCGCCCGTCGTGTTCACCTCCCGACCGCCGTAGCGCAGCAATTCCCGGCGGACGATCGCATCGTGGCTCTCGAGCCGGCCGCGCCAGGCACCGTCGCCGAGCGTGGCGGCCTGCCGGGTCGAATCGACGATGTCGGTGAACAACACCGTCGCCAGCACGCGTTCGCCCGTACCGCTGCGCCGCCCGGTGAGGAAATCCTCGACTTCGTCGAGCAATGCGTGCATGTCACCGGCCCAGGGCGGATTATCTCCCCCGGGCAACTCCACGTACTTCGCGTCGGGGATCCATTCACCGAGATAGCGGCCACAGCCCACGGGGGCGAAGAGGTTGTCGCGACGATGAATGACCAGCGTCGGCATCGCCACCTTGGGCAACAGCTCACGCACGTCGGCCTGCGTCGTGGCGCGCAAGATCGCGAGTGCGGTGGCCGGGCTCGCACCCCGACGCGCCGACCGCGCCCACCACGTACCGAAGGCGGGATCGTCCTTCAGAGACGGAACGATCACCGCACGGTCGTCGGAGCCGTCGTACGACCACTCGGCATCAGGATCGACGTTGGTGTCGATGAACGACAACACGAGCTCCGGGGCATGGCCGTGCGGGTATCCCTCGTCGGTCGTGATGCGCGCGTACCCGTTGACGAGAACCATGCGATCGACTCGATCCGGCGCAATGGCGGCGAGCGTGATGGCCGCGCCGCCGGCGCCGACGTCGGCCGGTCGCGTATACACAACTGACCCTGCCGCCCCACACGAGGGT
>JBEPUZ010000327.1:0-3804 GCA_041691275.1 Actinomycetota bacterium
TGACGACAACCATGCGCTGGCCTCGAGCCGGCGATTTGGCGGCGTGCGGGTTGCCCGCGAGCGCGGCGCCGTCGTCGGCCAGGAGTGTCGCATGCGAGGCGCCAACCGCGTCGAGCACGGCCAGCGCGTCCTGCGCCATCTCGGCGACATCGATGCCGACGCTGAGATCCATCGGATCGGAGAGACCGATCCCCCGGGGATCGAAGCGAATCAGCCGGCAGAACGACGCCAGGCGCCGATCGTAGGCGACGGCGTGCGGTTCCTCGCTGTACGAGTCCATCGAGATCGTGAACGTCGACATGAGGAGAATGTCGATCGGACCGTCGCCGGCAACCGAGTACGCGATGTACGCGCCGCCGCTGCTCCGGGCGTAGCCAGTCGCCGCGACCACCTCAGCCTCCGAGAAGCCGTTTGGCGATCACCACTCGTTGTATCTGGTTCGTACCTTCATAGATCTGGGTGATCTTGGCGTCGCGCATGAATCGCTCCGCGGGCATGTCTTTCGTGTACCCGACACCGCCCAGCAGCTGCACGCAGTCGGTGGTGACGCGCATCGCGGTGTCGGATGCAAAGAGTTTCGCCATCGACGACGCGCTCGCGGTCGTGGGGGTTCCCCCGAGCCCGTCGTCGAGCAGGGCGCAGGCGCGGTACACGAGCAGGCGCGCGGCATCGACCGCGGTCGCCATGTCGGCGAGCATGAACTGCAGGCCCTGGAACTCCGCGATCTCGCGACCGAACTGCTTGCGTTCGTGCACGTAGCTCGAGGCGAGGTCGAGTGCGCCCTGGGCGATGCCGAGCGCCTGCGCGCCGACGAGCGGACGGGAGCGGTCGAGTGCTCCCATCGCGTACGCGAAGCCCTGGCCCGCTTCGCCGATCAGGTTCTCGGCCGGAACCGCGCACTCGTCGAGCACGATCTCGCCGGTGGGTGAGCCGCGTACACCCATCTTGTGCTCGAGCTTCGACACCGAGAAGCCGGCGAAGTCCTTCTCGACGACGAAGCAGCTGATGCCGCGGTGTCCGGCTTCGGGATCGGTCTTGGCGAACACCGTGTAGAAGTCGCTGATGCTCGCGTTCGTGATCCAGAGCTTCCGGCCGGTCAAGACGTAGTGATCACCGTCGCGCACCGCCTTCGTGCGCATGCCCGCGACGTCGCTCCCGGCATCGGCCTCGGAGAGGCAGTACGACGCCTGGCACTCGCCGCTCGCGACCCGGGACGCGTACTTCTTCCGGAGGAGATCGCCACCGTGGTCGATGACCGGTGTCATCGCGAGCTTCGAGATGAACACGAACAGCGACGACGACGCGCAGACTCGCGCGACCTCTTCGACGCAGATCGCGTGCGCGAGGAACCCAGCGCCCTGACCGCCGAGATCCTCCGGGAACGCCAGCCCCGCGAATCCGGCGCCGCTCCAGGCGCGCCACGAGTCCCAGGGGTATGCCTCGGCCTCGTCGGCGTGCGCCGCGTTCGGCGCGATCTTGTCGTCGGCGAGGCGCCGGACCGATGCCCGCAACGCTTCGAGGTCGTCGGACAGGGTGAAGCTGGTCAACTGCGGGCCTTTCGCCGCGACACTCGGAGCGGTCAGCCCGACGCGACGAGGCCCGGGATCGAGCTCCGCCACGCTTGGATCTCGGCTGCCTGCGGTGAACGATCGCGCAACAAGGCGTCGGGAACCGCGTCGACGAGGGCTCGTCGGCGGCGGTACTCGTGACCGGCCTCGTGCACGAGCGCGGAGCGGGCTTTGACGAACTCCTCACTCGCGCCGCCGTCGTACCCGAGCACTGCGATCGCCAGATCGATGTCGCCGATGACGGGCGCGCGCCCGAACTGGGCGGCGCGCTTCCCCGCGACCTCCGCGACGACTGCGATCACATCGTGCGTGTGCTCGAACGGCCCGAGCCGCAGACGATCCTTGGCCCGCTGGGCCAGGGTGTAGGCGTACCCGACGTTGGGACCGGGACGCCCGAGCAAGGCACCGTCGGGCTGACCGGGGCCTAGGTCGCCCGGACGATCCGCGCGCCAGTCGTTCGGCGGCGGCAGCGCCACGCCCGGGGGAAGGTTCTGTTGCTGGCGCGGGCGTGCGCTCGGGTCGGGCGGTACGAACGGATCGGTCGGCACGAGGACCGACATTACCTTGGGGCCCGGAATCGACCGGGCGGGCGGATCAGGCGCTGCCCGAGATCTCGGCCCGCAACAGGCCGAACTGGATCGAGTCCAGCAGCGCCTGCCACGACGCCTCGATGATGTTCTCGTTGACGCCGATCGTCGTCCAGGTGGCATCGCCGTCGGATGAGTCGATGAGCACCCGGGTGGCCGCGCCCGTGCCTTTGTTCGTGTCGAGCACGCGCACCTTGTAGTCGGTGAGGTGCACCCGATCGAGCGAGGGGAAGTTCCCGCCTAGCGCGCTACGAAGGGCGGTGTCGAGCGCGTTCACGGGGCCGTTGCCTTCTGCCGTCGCGACCACGCGCCGGCCCGCGATGTGCACCTTCACGGTCGCTTCGGTCATCACGGTCGCGCTGGTGTTGTCGGTCAGGGTGTGGACGCCGACCAGATCATCGGTGATCACCCGGAACGACTCGACGTGGAACCAATCCGGTTCCCAACCCGTCGCCCGGCGCATGAGGAGCTCGAGCGAGCCGTCGGCGACCTCGAAGTGGTAGCCCTCGTGCTCAAGGCGCTTCAAGGTCTCGACCACGTCGGCGAGCTGCGGACCGTCGAGCGAAAGCCCGAGCTCTTTCGCCTTCAATCCGAGCGTCGACTTCCCCGCGAGCTCCGACACGACGAAGCGCGTCCCGTTGCCGACGATCTCGGGCGAGACGTGCTCGTAGGCGTCGGATCGCTTCGCGATCGCGCTCGTGTGCAGCCCCGCCTTGTGCGCGAATGCGGAGTGGCCCACGTACGCGGCCTGTGGGTTGAGCGGCATGTTGACGAGCTCGGCGATGTGGTGCGCCACCGGCGTGAGTCGCTCGAGCCGGTCGCGCGGGATCGTCTCGTAGCCCATCTTCAACGTGAGGTTCGGGATGATTGTCGTGAGGTTGCAGTTGCCGGTGCGTTCGCCGTAGCCGTTGATCGTGCCCTGCACCTGCGTCGCGCCGCCGAGCACACCGCCAAGCGCGTTGGCGACACCGGTGCCGGCATCGTCGTGGAGGTGTACGCCGACGATCACGTCGCCGCCGAAATAGCGCACGACCTCGGCGACGGCGTTCTCGACCTGATGCGGCAGCGCGCCGCCGTTCGTGTCGCACAACACGAGGTGACTGGCCCCGTTGGTCACCGCCGACTCGAGTACGCGCAGCGCGAACTCGGGGTTACGCTTGAACCCGTCGAAGAAGTGCTCGGCGTCGAAGAGCACTTGCATGCCCGAGCGACACAGGAACTCGACCGAGTCGCCGACCATCGCGACGCCCTCGTCGAGCGTGGTGCCGAGCGCTTCGGTGACGTGGTAGTCCCACGACTTCCCGACGATGCACACGGTCCCGACATTCGCTTCCACGAGGTGCCGCAGCGTGTCGTCGCTGTCGACCCGGCCCTTGGCCCGGCGGGTCGAACCGAACGCGACCAGCGTGCTCGTCTCCAGCTTCAACTCCTTGGGCACCCGCCGGAAGAGCTCGTCGTCCTTCGGGTTCGCGCCCGGCCAACCTGCCTCGATGTAATGCACGCCGAGCCAGTCGAGCTGCTCCGCGATCCGGAGCTTGTCCTCGACCGTCAGCGAGATCCCTTCGAGCTGCGACCCGTCCCGCAGCGTCGTGTCATAGATCTCTATTTTCATGCGGCTGCGACCTCCGGCCCTCTACCGCCCGCGAGAC
>JBEPUZ010000328.1:0-3789 GCA_041691275.1 Actinomycetota bacterium
CCGGAAACATCAGCTTGAACAAACCGATCGTCGGCATCACGTCGACACCGACCGGTCACGGCTATTGGATGGTCGCGTCCGACGGCGGGATCTTCGCCTTCGGTGATGCGCACTTCTACGGCTCCACCGGAAACATCAGCTTGAACAAACCGATCGTCGGCATCACGTCGACACCGACCGGACGCGGGTACTGGATGGTCGCCTCCGACGGCGGGATCTTCGCGTTCGGCGACGCCGCGTTCCACGGATCGACCGGGGCGATCAGGCTCAACCAACCGATCGTCGGCATGGCCGCGACGCCGACCGGGCGTGGGTACTGGTTCGTAGCTGCCGACGGCGGGGTCTTCGCGTTCGGCGACGCGGGCTTCCTCGGCTCCGGGACCGAAGCCGGCGCCGAGCCGGTCGTCGGCATGGCGCCGTCCGCTCCCGCGCTACTCCCGCGGCCCGTGCTGCCCCCCGCTCCCCCGTCTCCGCCGGTCTTGCCGGTTCTGCCCGCGCCCGTCGCGACGAAGCTCGCGTTCCTGACGCAACCGAGCAACGACGCGACCGGAGGCGCCGCGTTCACGGTGCAGCCTCGAGTCACTCTGCAGACTGCGCCTGGCGCAACTGCCGGCACCGCGACGGCCGTCGTCACCCTGAGCGTCACCGTCGCCGGTCAGCAGACGTTCGCGTGCACGACGAACCCGAAAGCCGCGATCGCGGGCGTCGCGACGTTCGCGGGGTGCAACATCGATACCCCCGGCACCTACACGCTGACCGCAACCTCGGGATCACTTATCTCGGCGCAGAGCACCGGCATCACCGTCGTCGTCGGTCCGCCCGCAACGATCATCTTCGCGCAACAGCCGAGCGGGGCGGTGAGCCTCGCTGCCTTCGGAACCCAGCCGCACGTGACGGTCGAGGATCTCGGGCACAACGCGGTGACGACGGGCAACGTCGCGCTCACGATCACACAACCGTCGAACCCGGCCGGCGCGATCCTCACCTGCGACGCTACGAGCGTTGCGACCATCGCCGGCACCGCGACATTCGCCGGCTGCAATATCGACCGGTCCGGGTCGTTCACGCTGCACGCGGTCGACGGGACCGTGTCCGCCGACAGCGCTCCGTTGAGCATCACCGCCGGAACGGCGACGCATCTCGTGTTCTCGAGGCAACCGAACTTCGCGCCCGCGGGCGCGGACTTCGGGAGCCAGCCCGCGGTGCAGGTGCTCGACTCGGCGAACAACGTCGTAACCGCCGATGCCAGTGCAGTCGTGCTCACCATCACCCAGCCGTCGGATCCAGTCGGAGCAAGCCTGACGTGCAGCCCGTCGACGACGAAGACCGTCGTCTCGGGGGTCGCAACATTCGCCGGATGCAACATCAATCGGAGTAGCACCACAACCTTCACGTTGCTGGCGAGCGACGCCGGGTTGACGGCCGCCACCAGCTCCGCCTTCAGCATCTCCTCGGGCCCGCCGTCGCAACTCGTCTTCACGACTCAGCCGAGCGCGTCGACCGGCGGCACCACCTTCGGCGTACAACCCGTGGTGTCCGTCGAGGACGGCAACGGAAATCGGGTTACGGGGAACACGAATGTCGTGGCCCTTGCGATCACGCAACCCTCGAACCCCGGATCCGCTGCGCTCACCTGCACGACGAATCCCGTCACCGCGGTCGACGGTGTGGCGACGTTCGCAGGCTGCGCGATCGACAAGGCCAGCGTCACGACGTACACCCTGCGGGCGACGTCGACCTTCCCGATCAACGCCACAACGAGCGCGACGTTCACGACGACGGTCGGCTCGGCGACGAAGCTCGCATTCACGACCCAGCCGAGTGCGTCGACCGGCGGTACTGCGTTCGCAACGCAACCTGTGGTCGCGATCCAGGACGCGGGAGGCAACGCGGTCTCGGGCGACGCAAGCGCGGTCACGCTCGACATCACCCGACCGTCCTCGCCCACGGGGGCCGCGCTGACGTGCCCGACAAATCCGGTGACTCCGACCGCGGGAGTGGCGACGTTCGCCGGCTGTCGCATCGATCTCGCCAGCGGGACCACCTACACGCTGCACGCAACGGTCACAACCGGCCCGCTCGCCGCGACCAGCGCGACGTTCGCGATCACCACCGGCCCCGCCACCAAGCTCGTGTTCTCGACTCAGCCCGCAGCCTCCACCGGCGGTATCGCGTTCCCAACCCAACCAGTTGTCCGAGTGCAAGACGCGGGCGGCAACATCGTGACGGCGGCAAGGGCAGTGACGCTCACGATCACGCAGCCGTCCAGCCCGCCGGCTGCTGCGCTTGCCTGCAATGTCAACCCGCGCACAACAGTCGTCGGTGTCGCAACCTTCGCGGGCTGCGCGATCGATCTCGCCAGCACGTCTACCTACAGACTGGTCGCGACTGCTCCAACCGGGCTGACTCCAGCGACAAGCAATCCGTTCGCGATAACCATCGGTGTCGCAGCGCAGCTTGGCTTCATTACTCAGCCGAGCCCGTCGTCGCCAACGAACTCGGCGATGGCGACTCCACCGGTCGTCGCCGTACAGGATGCCGGTGGCAACACCGTTACGAACGACAACACCAGCTCGGTGACGCTGGATCTTTCAAGGCCCGCGACCCCGGACGCAGCGCTCCTCACATGCGCTTCAGACACCATCACCGTTACCGCGGGAATCGCGGCGTTCAGTTCATGCAGCGTTGATCTTGCGAGCACCTACACGCTGACTGCTACGGAGGGAACGCTCGCGTCGGCCATTAGCGACGCATTCACGGTCACGTAGTCCGTCGTCGGGGATCCGGAAACGATCAGGTCGCTCACGCTCGCCATCAGCCGGCGCCGGAGTCGCGCCGTTCGCCGGGATGCACGACGACAGGGCGGCACCTGCCGATCACCTCGGATCCGTCGCCCGGCCCGACGAGTCTGCGGGTCGCAAACCCCGCGACGCTACGATCTCTGCGCGTGAGCCCCTCCCCCGACAGGTCTGCGTCTCCGTCCGAATCGACGATCCGGTATTCGGTCGCCGGTGCCGTCGCCACGATCACGTTGAACCGGCCCGGTGCTGCAAACGCGCAGAACAGTCAGCTGATCGACGAGCTCGATGCCGCGTTCGACCGGGCCGACGCCGACGACGATGTCCGCGTGATCGTCCTCGCGGCGGAAGGCAAGCACTTCTCCGCCGGCCACGATCTCAAGGAGTTGTTGGCCGGCGAGGAGGAATGGTCGGCGCTGCGGGCCACCCCCGAAGGCAAGCTCCGCCACGAGCAGGTGATGTACTTCGACAAGCTCGTCAAGATCCGCGACCTCCGCAAGATCACCATCGCGGCGGTGCAGGGAACGTGCTCGGCCGCCGGTCTGATGCTTGCGTGCATGTGCGACCTCATCGTCGCCGCCGACGACGCCCGCTTCTCCAACCCGGTTCTGCGCATGTCGGGGGTCGGGGTGGAGCTGCTCGTAGAGCCGTGGGAGCTCGGGCCCCGTAAGGCCAAGGAATTCCTGTTCTGTGCGCAGGTGTTCGGCGCCGAGGAAGCCGAGCGCTACGGGCTCGTGAACCGGGTCGTACCGCGCGCCGAGCTCGACGCGCGCGCACACGAGATGGCCGAGCAGGTGGCGCTCGTCCCCCCGCTGACGGCGGAGGCGGTCAAGGCATCGATCAACAACATGGTCGACGGGATGGGCCAGCGCGAGAACTGGCGTTACCACTTCATGCTGCACCAGTTCGTCTCGAACACGCCCACCGCGCTCGCGAAGGTGGAGGCACGCAAGGCGGGCGGGATGGACGCGGTGAAGAAGGAACAGGGCCG
>JBEPUZ010000329.1:0-3787 GCA_041691275.1 Actinomycetota bacterium
CGGTGATGACGCCGTCCTTGCCGACCTTCTCGAGCGCCTCGGCGATCATCGAGCCAATCTCCTTGTCGGCAGCCGAGATGGCGGCGACGTTGGCGATGGCGGCCGGGTCGGTATCGACCTTCTTCGACTGCTTCTTCAGGTCTTCGACGGCGGCGGCAACTGCAGCCTGGATTCCACCTTTGAGGACCATCGGGTTGGCGCCGGCGGCAACGTTGCGCAGACCTTCGCGCACCATGGCCCAAGCGAGCACCGTGGCGGTCGTCGTGCCGTCACCGGCGACGTCGTCCGTCTTCTTGGCGACTTCCTTGACGAGCTCGGCGCCAATCTTCTCGAAGGGGTCTTCGAGGTCGATCTCCTTGGCGATGGAGACACCGTCGTTGGTGATCGTCGGTGCACCCCACTTCTTTTCGAGGACGACGTTACGGCCACGCGGGCCGAGGGTGACGCGCACTGCGTCCGCGAGCTTGTTCATGCCCGCCTCGAGCGAACGGCGAGCGTGCTCGTCGTAGGCGATCTGCTTGGCCATTGAGAAACCCCCTGGGGCAGCCAGCGTTGGCTGCGTGGAACGGGCGGATGTTGGCACTCAGGATAGCCGAGTGCCAACCCATGTTGGCACTCGACGGCCGCGAGTGCAAGCCGGTGGGTTCCCGTAACCTGCGCTCGTGGCCGAGCTACACGACACGACCGAGGAGTACCTGGAGACGATCCTCGCCCTCGAGGAGGAGGGTGTGATCCCCATGCGGGCCCGCATCGTGGAGCGGCTCGGGCTCTCGGCCGCCGCGGTCTCCGAAACCGTCGGACGCCTTGTCGACGGAGGCTGGGTCGAGCTCGCCGGCGACCGTCGCCTCAGCCTCACCATCAAGGGGCGGGGTCTGGCGACGACGATCGTCCGCCGCCACCGCCTCGCCGAACGCCTCCTCGTCGACGTCATCGGGCTCGAATGGGAGAAAGTGCACGCGGAGGCGGCTCGCTGGGAGCACGCGATCTCGGCCGACGTCGAGGAGAAGCTCGTGCTGCTGCTCGGCGATCCGGCCACCTGTCCGCACGGCAACCCGATCCCGGGCTCGCTCCATCCGCAGCCCACGGCCGCGACCGTCGCACTCGCCGACGCCGCGGTCGGCCCGATCACGGTGGCCCGCGTGAGCGAACGGCTCGAGATGTCGGGCGAGGCACTCGTGCTCATCGCCGACGCGCACCTCATGCCCGGTTGCGACGCGACCATCACGCAGACGGCCAAGGACGGTGTGACGGTGACGACCGACAACGGCGAACACCGCGTCCCCTCACGCGTCGCCGAATCCCTCTACGTCTCGTCCCGCTGAAGTTCGTCCCGCTGAAGTTCCCGACACTCCACCAACAGTTGTCGGAGTTTTCCGCGCATGGCGCGGATATCTCCGACAACTGTTGGTGGAGATAGCCGCGCTCAGGATTGCGTGTCGACGCGTTGGAGGCGCCAGATCATGTGGGGCATCGACGGGAAGTGTGAGAGCACGCGCTCTTCCCACGGAGTGAAACCGAGTCGGCGGGCAACAGCCTGCGACGCGACGTTCTCCGCAAGGATCACGCTGTAGATCTCGTCGTCGTCGAAGTGCGCGAACGCGTAGTCGACCGCGGCGGCACCCGCTTCGGTCGCGTAACCCTTGCCCCAGTGGGCGGGATGCAACGCCCAGCCGATTTCGATGCCCGGCCATCCCGGACGTTCGGGGCGATGCAATCCGGCGCGACCGACGAGCGAGCCGCTCGCCTTCTCCTCGACCGCCCAATGCCCGGTGCCGCGCATCTCCCATTGACCGCGCCACTGCACCATGGCGAGCCACGCGTCGGCGCGCCCGATGTCGTCCGGCGAGTGCAACGACGCGCGTACTTCGGGCGCTTGTAGCACTGCGGTGAACGCGTCGAGGTCGTCTTCACGGAACGGTCGGAGCACGAGCCGTTCCGTCTCGACGGTGGGGCAGGCACCCACGGCCGTTCAGCCGCCGGCGACGGCGGGCACGATGCTCAGCGTCTGCCCGTCGGCAACCGCCGAGTCGATTCCCTGCAGGAAGCGGATGTCCTCGTCGGCGAGGAACACGTTGACGAAGCGGCGAAGGCCGCCGGACTCGTCGAACAGACGCTCGGCGAAGCCGGGATGCGCACTCTCGAGTGCCTTCAACGCCTCGGCTACCGTGCCCGCCTCGACCTGCACTTCCGACGCGTTCCCGGCCAGGTTCCGGAGCTGCGTGGGTATGCGAACGGTGACGCTCATGGTGTTTACGACTCCTCGATGTCGAACGCCTCGTGGAAGGCGTCGAGTGTTGGTGCAATCGTCGCGGTCGGGCCGCACTGCCCCGATACCGCCTCGAGCGTCTTGAGTCCGTGGCCGGTGATGTAGACGACGACGCGCTCGTCCGGTCGGATCACGCCTTCGGCCGCGAGTTTCTTCAGCGTCGCCACCGTCACGCCCCCGGCCGTCTCCGCGAAGACACCTTCGGTTCGCGCGAGCAGCCGCATGGCGTCGACGATCTCGTCGTCGGTCACCGTTGCGAAGCCACCGCCCGTCGTGCGGACGACGTCGAGCGCGAAGTAGCCGTCGGCGGGATTACCGATGGCCAACGACTTCGCGATCGTGTCGGGCTTCACCGGGCGAATGGTGTCTGCGTTCTCGATGAACGCCTTGGCGACGGGCGAGCACCCGAGCGCCTGCGCGCCCGAGACGCGCACCTGCGGCTCTTCGTCGAGCAGGCCGACTCTGTAGAGCTCGTCGAAACCCTTGCGGATCTTGGTGAGCAACGAACCGCTGGCAACGGGAACGACAACGTGGTCCGGCACCGTCCAGCCGAACTGCTCTGCAGTCTCGAACGCCAGCGTCTTCGAGCCTTCGGCGTAGTACGGCCGCATGTTGACGTTGACGAACGCCCACTCGTAGATCCCGGCGAGCTCCGCGCACAGTCGGTTGACGTCGTCATAGTTGCCGTTGATCGCGACCAGGTTGCCGCCGTAGACAGCGGTCGTGACGATCTTGCCCTGCTCCAGATCGGCAGGGACGAACACGTAGCTGCGCAGACCGGCGTGCGCCGCGTGCGCGGCGACGGAGTTGGCGAGGTTGCCCGTCGATGCACAGGCCGCAACCTTGAAACCGAACTCGAGCGCCTTGCTCAACGCGACAGAGACGACGCGGTCCTTGAACGAGTTGGTCGGGTTACGAGTGTCGTTCTTGATCCACACCTCGCCGAGCCCGAGCTCGGCCGCGAGCCGATCGGCGCGCACGAGCGGCGTGAACCCCGTACCCAGGTCGACCGCGCTGTCGGCCTCGACCGGCAGCAGGTCGGAGTAACGCCAGAGGCTGAGCGGCCCCGCCGCGATCTTCTCGCGGGTGACCGACCGGGCAATTGCGTCGTAGTCGTACGCAACCTCGAGCGGCCCGAAGCACCACTCGCACGTGAAGATCGGAGCGGCTTCGTACTCTCGACCGCACTCTCGGCAGCGCAGGCCTTCTACATGAACCATCGGAGCGTCTCCCCATTCTCTCGACGCGCTCCGAGCGCCTCGAGCGACTGCCATGTGGTGGTCGCTCTTTGGCTGCTCATCGGTCAGGCATTGGCACCTGGCGCAAACCATCGGGCTTGTGACCCGGGATTCGAGCTGGTTGCCGCGGCGTCAAAGGGCCTGTCCCTCGGCCGCTCTCGATGAGCGCGTTGTTGCAAAGAATATCACCCGCTCATGGCTCCCTCCAAGGCGCCGAAGACAAGGCGCCTGTCGTCCGCACGTCGCACATGGCTCCCTCCAAGGCGCCGAAGACAAGGCGCCT
>JBEPUZ010000330.1:0-3785 GCA_041691275.1 Actinomycetota bacterium
GGAACGACAACTCATTGCTTGACAACCGATCCGGCATAGGGAATCAGATTGCCCGCTCTGGCGTGATCTTGCGAGTCAGTCGTACGGTCGTCGGCCCTTTGGTTGCCGGGGCGTCGGCGGTCCGGATCGGCGTTCCCGGCGTGGGAGCTGGGAGGTTCCGACATGTTGGTAGTGAGCCCGACAATGGCAGTGGTCGTTCACGATGAGGTCTTCACGTCCGCCGAGCAGGTCGTGCTGCTCGCGTTCTTGGACGGCTACTCGGGCTGACCCGCGAGGCGTACGCGTTGGATCTACGCCAGTACTCGCAATGGTGCGCAGAACATCAGGTCGCGATATTCGGAGCGCGTCGGGCGGATATCGAACGGTTCGGCCGTCACCTGGAAGCAATCGGGCGCGCGCGGGCGACGGTCGCCCGACGGCTGTGCACGATCGCTTGTTTCTACCGTTACTGCGAAGAGGAAGACCTGATCGCGAGTTCCCCGGCGGTGCATGTCCGGCGACCAAACTTGACTACGAATCGCACGCCACCGGCCTCGATCGCAACGAGGTCGGCGCGATGCTCGTCGCCGCCGGACTCGCGAACGCGCGCGACCATGCCCTCGTGTCGCTGCTGGCGCTCAATGGGCTACGGGTCTCCGAAGCGACCGGAGCCGACATCGAACGGCTCGGCCTGGAACGCGGCCATCGCACCCTCACGATCCTGCGTAAGGGCGGCAAGGTCGTGATTGTCCCGCTCGCACCTCGGACCGCCCGCGCCGTTGACCTGGCGATCGGGGAACGGTGCAGCGGCCCGATCTTCTGCGGACACGACCGCGGCCGCCTCGACCGCCGCCGCGAGCCGGATCGTGCACCGCACCGCCCGCCACGCCGGGATCACCAAACGGTCGGCCCGCACACCCTGCGTCACGCGTTCATCACCGCCGCGCTCGACGCCGGCGTTCCCCTGCGCGATGTCCAAGAGGCCGCGAGTCACGCCGACCCGCGCACCACCATGCGTTACGACCAAGCCCGAGTCTCGCTCGACCGACATGCACCTACATCATCGCGACCTTCATCGCCGGAGCCGCCCGATAGCCGTTCCCTGGCGGTCCTCACCCGTCACGGTCGATGGACCTACCGTTGCGCCATGACCGACGACGACCGCCGGGCGCTCGCCGTCCCCCCGCCCACCGGTTCCGACATCGATCTCACGGGCCTCGACCCCGCCCACGAAAGCGACCGGCGCCAACTCATCATGGCGGCTCATCCCGAGCTACGACGCGCCCTCGACTCGGGTGCACCCGAGATCCACCTGCACGGCACGACCATCAATCCGCAGCTCCACATCGCCATGCACGAGGTTGTCGCCAACCAGCTCTGGGCCGACGAGCCGCCCGAGGTCTGGCAGACCGCCCAACGGCTCCTCGACGCCGGATACGACGCGCACGAGATCCACCACATGCTCGGCTCGGTGGTGTCGATGACCGTCTACGAAGCCCTCGCCCACGGCGAGGCCACCGACCTCGCGACCATCCGCGAGGCCCTCAAGTCGCTTCCCGAATCCTGGGAACAACAACGCGCCGACATCCCCGCACAACGACAGGAAAACCGGGCCGAACGACGCGCCGCCAAGCGCCGACATCCACGCTGACCGACTCGCAAGATCACGCCAGAGCGGGCAATCTGGCGCGATGGTGAGTGCCACCGACAATGCCATGGCGACGGGCTGTTTCATTTGCGAGAAGCACCAGCAGGGCGCGGCCGCCGAGGGCGGAGTGCTCTACGAGGACGAACTCGTCTACGCGGGACACGTCCACACGATGGGCAGCGGCTCGGCGTATCGCGGCTGGTTGGTCGTAGAGCCGAAACGCCACGTGCCCGGCCTAGGCGATCTTGTCGATGACGAGGCGTCCGCGCTTGGCCTGCTCATCAACCGTCTGGCTCGCGGGTTGAAAGAATCCATGAGCGCCGCGCATGTCTACGCCTTCGTGTACGGCGACAGCGTGGCGCACCTCCATTTTCATCTCGCGCCGCGCTATCCCGATACCCCGCGGCAGTTCTGGGGACCGAGACTCAATCAGTGGCCCGACGCGCCGAGAGTCGATGGAGAGCAGATGCGCGAAGTGGTCTCACGCCTGCGTGAACGGCTGTGACCAGCGTCGAGGCGACGTCATATCTGCCGATCGGGTTGGTCGGTTAGGAGGCGGAGTCTCTCTGGAACACGAAGGCTGCGTACGGCGCTCGAAAGCCGATCGGCACGATCTCCCATCCTTCGGTGCTTGCCTCATCAAGACTTTTTTCGAGTTCGACCATGCGCTCCGGACTCGAGATGTCGAAGACGCGTACACGATGTTCGTTGGGCATGGCCGGACCGTAGTTGTGCATCGGAGCATTCGCACCCAAGCCCACAACCGACGCGCCCGAACTGCCGATCGGCGCTCGTAAGGTCACGCCGGATGGGGCACTATGGGTGCGTGAACCGTTCCGTTGGGTCGCGGCGAGTCGGTGCAGGGTCAGCGATGGTCGGGCTGTTTGGGCTGGCACTACTCGCGATTTTGTGCGCGGTCCTCGTGGTGGTTCATATCGTCGCACTTCACTTCGACCTGTTTGGCGTTTCGGAGCCCTCGCTCACTTGGTCCTTGGTGCTACTCGCATTCTGTTTGCTGGTCTCAGCGGCGTGCGTTTTCCTAATTCAGTGGATCGCAAGGCGCTCTGATCACCTGCCGCGCTGAAAGTGAGCGAGCTAGTTGTACGGATGGCTCATTAGTACGCGTTACAGCGAACATCTCGTCCCGCTCGACGCCTTCCGGGGCCGCTACTAAGAGGTCGACGTTGACGGCCACGCCTCGGGTTCCAGTCCGCCCGACGACTCGATGTGGATCTGATCCCAAAGTCCGAAGAGACCGCCGAACTGCCGATCGGTGCCCGGCCCCTACCGGCCCCTACCGGCTCCGTGGCGTCAGCCGAGACACGACGCCAGCAATCGCGCCGCCTACGAGTCCGACGAGGCCGCCGAGAATTGACGTAGGAATTCCGAGTTCGAAGACCGCAAACCAGGCGGTCAGCCAGTGGACTTGAAGGCCCACGACGAGTCCCGCGATGCCCCCCACCGTTCCCGCTGCGACAACGCCTATGAGCGCCCATCGAACCGCTCGCGATGACGCTACGCGGTCAGGCGAATCAGCCATCGCCAGATCCGTACGACGCCCGGCCGCCGCTCCGAACTGCCGATCGGGGTTGTTCGTACTAGTCGTCGGAGTCTGGGAGGAAGTCCGCCATGGCGTCGTGAATCTCAGCCGCGCGCTCGTGCGTGTGCATCGCGCGAAAGTGCGTGAGCTCATCTCGATCGCGGTCCTCGACCAAGACCCGCTCGACCTGCGCCAAACGCCGCTCGTTCTCGGCGACCACTCGTTCCCGATCTCGACGCCCCATCTTCCGACACTACATCGGGGGCGGCGGGCCTCTCGGAGCCACGACGTACACCACGCCAGAACCGCCGATCGGGCGCTGGAATAACCGAGCCCGACCGGGCAATATGTGCGCGTGCAGCTGAACGCGGGACCGATCTCAACTGGCGCTACGTCCGTGACGGCCTCTTCGCACTCTCCCTTGCGATCGTCATCGCGGCGGTCACACTCGCCGTTGTCCTCACTCAACTTCGGACGACATACGCGCGTGAGCAGCACTTGAACCGCTGTGCCGTACCAGGCGTTAGCTGTGCCGCAACGCCCTGACCGCTCCTCGACGACGTCATATCTGCCAGTGAGACTGGGTTCGTCGTCATTCGCGGTTCGTGGGTGACGGTG
>JBEPUZ010000331.1:0-3752 GCA_041691275.1 Actinomycetota bacterium
TCGCCAGCTCGAGCAAGTGAGTCTTGAGCTCGAACGGGCTCAACTCTTCGAGGGCACGTTCCTGATCGCGCGTCGGCCCCGAAGCGTCGTCCGATTGGGGCATGACTCCTCGACTCCTGTTGGGTTCGGTCCGGATTCGTGTCGGACGACACTACGTCGGAGGCGATCTACATTGGTGTTGATAGAGGACTCGGGGAGGACCCGTTGGATCAGCACCTTCCGGAGCTGCCGTTGATCGATCGCATCAAGATCGCCGCGCAGTTCTTTATGCCGATCGTGAAACAGATGGAAGTTGAACTCGGACGCGAGCGAGCGCAGGCAATCGTCCGGGCCGGGATCGCCTCGGAGTTTCGGACGATGGCACGCGACGCGGTGGAAGCAAGCGGTGGGGATTCGATGTCCGCTCTGGTGTCGTTGAATGCGGGAGTTCGGCAGGGCATCGACATCCAGACCGAGGTTCGGGCCGCCGCCGACGGCTTCGAGATGGACGTCACCGGCTGTGTTTACGCCCAGTTCTTCCAACAACTCGGCGAACCCGAGCTCGGTTTCCTGTTGGTATGCAGCGCCGACTTCGATATGGCTGATGAGCTCCCCGGCGTCGAGCTTCGACGCACGCAGACGATCATGGAAGGCGCGAGCCACTGCGACTTCCGATACCGGTTCTTGGAACAGTCGCCCGGCTGACATCGTCTCGGTCGTTGGGGCAAGCTGACGCTGTGGACGGAACTGTTGATCGAACCGCGCAGGTCTTGAGTCTGCCCGATGGTCGACAGTTGGGATTTGCCGAGTGGGGCGACGGCGACAGCGACCGTGTGGTCATCGACTTTCATGGCGGTCCGGGCTGTCGGTTAGCGATCTCCGCGGACCTCAGTGTTGTGGAGGCCGACCGCGTTCGGTGGATCACGGTGGACCGTCCTGGCCTGGGGCTTTCATCCCCGAATCCTGACCGAACTGTCGGCGACTTCGCGAACGACGTCGTCTGCCTCGTCGATCAACTCGGCGTCGAGCGGTTCGTGACGCTCGGTTGGTCCATGGGCGGTGCCTACGCGGCGGCTTGTGCCTCGCTCGTGCCAGATCGTGTGCGCGGTTTCGGTCTCTTGGCGCCTGTGCCGGTCGGTCTCGATCATGCAGGCGGAGCGGAGCGGATGGGTAAGGCATGGGCCTGGCTACTGGCACGTGACGATCCGTGGCAAATGGCGGACATCTACACGCGGCTCGGGTTGGAAGCGCGACGTAACCCGACTCTTGCGGTCGAGTTGTTCTCGGCCGGGCTGTCCGAAGCGGAGCTTGCCGTCATGCGGCGTTCGGAAGTCCAGGCGGAGTTCGTGGAGATGTTTGTCGAAGCGACCCGCCAGGGTGCCGTTGGACTGGTAGATGATCTCAGAGTGGAGATGCGGCCGTGGGACTTCGATGTGGCGGCGATCACTCGACCGGGCTTTGTTTGGCAAGGAGATGACGACAGCTTCGTCATCCCGGAAATGGCCGAAGAGTGGACGCAGACCGTCCCGGGTCTCGAAGTACGGATGCTGGCCGGTGATGGTCATCTCTTTCCGTTCTCGCGGACCGGCGACATCCTCGAAGCGCTCGAGAGGTTCAGCTGACCGAGTGAGATGCGCTTGTCGGCGGTGGGATCCCGTCCTTCGTTGTGCCCTTGCGGTTGCTACGAACGTGAACCACGGCCTCACCGGGGCGGGCGCGGGCTTTGGCGTCTTCGACGTGGCGAATCCGGTGGTGATACCAACAGAGCAGTTCCAAATTGTCGAGATCGGTTCGTCCGCCGCGGGTGTAGTGGTCCCGGTGATGGGCTTGACAGTCGCTCGGGGGACGTCGGCACCCGGGCGCCTGACAGTGCCCGTCCCGGACGACCAACGCTTTCCATTGGGCGGGAGTGGCGATTGGGGTGGTGCGGCCGACGTCGAGGATCTCGGATCGGCCGGCAACGATCACCCGACTCAGATCGCAGTCGCACAGCAGCAACTCGAGCTGGTTGGTGGAGAGGTGACGGCCGTCCGCGAACTCGGCTCGGATTCGGGCGGCCGGCTCGGCGGTCGGGTCGACGTGGACTACTGCGGTGATGTGGGGCTGTACGCCGTGGCTCTCACCGAACTCCCCGCCGTCGAGGGCGCGCCTGCAGATGTTGGTGAGAGCGTCCATCCGGCGGGCGGGAGCAAGCCGGGCGTCGTTCGCCTGGAGATCGCGAGCCATCTCGGCGTTGAGGGCCTGGTCGATGACCTCGAAGGTGAGTGGGTCACAACTCCCGCGGAGGTCGCCGCGTCCGTGCAGAGTCTTGGACGCGTACAGACTCCGGTTGCGGAACTCGTCTTCGTCGTTACCGGCGCCGTCGTCACCATCGATGGCATCGGCGAGATGCTTCACGACTGCGGCCAACGCTTTGGGGGTGTGTTCGCGGGCCACATCGACCAGCGTCGATTCGCACGCGGCGATCGCTTCGGCGCGCGGATTGGTGTAGGCGTCGGCGACGACCTGTACGTGGCGCAGCGAGATGTCGCCGGCGGCGTACGCAGCCGCGACCTCGGGCAGCTTGGCGAGCTTTCGGGCGAGGTGCACGTAGTACTGCGCGACTCCGGGGTCCATGCGGCAGAGCGTGCGAAGCGCGGCGGCGGCATTCAGATAGCCGTCAATAGCCCAGTCGCCGGAACGGTCGTAGTCGGACAACTCGAGGAGCCATTCGGCCTCGGCGATGTCGGCTTCCCGACGCCGTTTCCCGATCGACTCTGCCGTAGCGAACATACGTTCGATCATAGCCGAGAAATCCCTGGTACGCAACGAGAAAAGAGGGTTATCAGTACTACTCGTCGGCGACTGAAACGCGATGGCTACCCGGCTGTGACGCGCACGATCCGCGCGGGCGCGAGCGCGATGGCATTCGCGGGTTCATCGAGCACGGCGCGGTAGTCGCCAGCGGGAAGTGGAGGCGCCTGGCCATTGCTGAGGCAGCTCTTGACAGCTCCCTGCGGTTTGCCTTGAACACACTCGGAGTAGGTGGCAATGACTCTTACGGGGTATCGGGACTCGCCGACCGGGATCGTGAAGATCTGAAGGCACCTGTTCCAGCGTGGCTCGAAGTTCGCGGCCGGGCTGGTGAGCGCGACCTGAAAGAGCGAAATGCAGCCGGACGCTCGGATGGCACGGCCGGTGTTGTTCTCGACTACGACGACCGCGGAGATCGAAGCGCCGCCGACCACGGTCGTCGCGCTGAGCTCGATGCGTGACGACGTCAACGCGGCCGCCGGGGGTGTCGTCACCTCGCTGCCGCCGTGATTGATCGTGGTCGGTGTGAACGTCGGTTGCGTGACGGTCGGATGCACGCTGACGCTGCTCGAATGCCCGGTCGGCCGCACGAGGAGTCCTACGCCGACTACGACAACCAGCAAGGGGACCGCACCGACGACCAGTCGCCGAGCTCGTCGGCGGCGAGTGAGACGCTGGAGTCGACGGAGAGGCGCCGGTTGTGGCGCGGCGGACAGATCGTGTTGAACGGCGTCTTCGAATCGCGTCATGAGGTCTCCTCAACCGTGTCAGCCGCGGCGAGCGCGAGGCCGAGAGCCGCCCGGGCCGCGGAAAGCGTGGACGAGACGGTTCCTCTCGTCACTCCCATTGCGTCGGCGATCTCGCGCTCGTCGAGGTCGCCTACGTACCGCAACAACACGGCGGTGCGCTGCCTCGCGGGCAGCGTTCGTACGAGCTCCCAGGTCTCTCCGGCGGGCGCGGCGACCTGGGTTCCGTTGACC
>JBEPUZ010000332.1:0-3713 GCA_041691275.1 Actinomycetota bacterium
CGCGGGCGGCGCCGACGACGTACAACGAACCGGTGATCACGATCTGGCCGTCGGAGGGAGTGGCGAGCAACGCGGTGCTCACCGCGTCCTCGACCCGGTCGGCGACCTCGATCCGTTCCTCGGGCACACCGAGGTCGATCGCGGCCTTCACGATGAACGACGTCTCCAGTGCGCGCGGAGTCGGAGGACGACAACAGATCAACATGCCCCCGCGCTCCCCCGCGAGCTCGTCGACGCCGAGGGCTGCGAGCATCTCGTGCGGTTCCTTCTCCCGCAGCATCCCGACGACGAGTGTGCGCGGGCCGTCGCTGAACTCCTCGTCGAGCGCGCGGCGCAGCGCTTCGGCGCCGGCGACGTTGTGCGCGCCGTCGAGCAGCACGAGCGGTTGGCGGCGGACGACTTCGAGCCGGCCGGGAGACTGCACCCGGGCGAGGGCTTGCGCGACCACCTCGAACGGGAGCGGACCCCGGACAAAGCTCTCGGCCGCGGCTAACGCGATGGCCGCGTTGTCGGCCTGGTGCGCGCCGTGCAACGGGAGGAACATGTCGGGGTACTCGGCTCCGGGACTGCGGAGGTCGACGAGCCGGCCGCCGATCGCGAGGACGTTGCGCGACACGCCGAAGTCGACGTCACGCCGGAAGACCCGGCTCGCGCCACGCGACTCGAAGATGGCCTGAATCGCGGGATCGGTCTCGCCGAGCACCAGCGTCGCTCCCGGCTTGATGATGCCGGCCTTCTCCTGCGCGATCTGCTCGCGCGTCGGGCCGAGATAATCGACGTGGTCGAGCGACACGTTCGTGACGACGGCCACCGCGCCGTCGACGACGTTGGTCGCGTCCCACGTTCCGCCCATTCCGACCTCGACGACCGCAACGTCGACGGCTTCGTCTGCGAACCACCGGAACGCGGCGGAGGTGACGATGTCGAAGTACGACGCGTCGACACCGACCGCCTTCTCGACGAGCGACACCGCGTAGAGCATCTCGTCGAACGTGTCGTCGTCGATGGGCGCGCCGTCGATCGACATGCGCTCGTTGACCCGCTCGAGGTGCGGGCTCGTGTACGCCCCCACCTTGAGGCCGAGCTCCATGAGCAGCTCGGTCAGCACCCTCACGGTCGTGGTCTTGCCGTTCGTGCCCGTCACGTGGATGGCCGGGAACTCGACCTCGGGCGAACCGAGGTACTCCATCAGTGTGGTGATGCGTTCGAGTGTGGGCGGCCCCCGCCGGCTCCCGGCGGGCACGTTGAGGCTCTCCAGGTTGACGTGCGAGCTCAGCCAGCCCGGACCGTCGAAACGCCCTGGGGTGCTCACGAGCCCACCTCGCCCAGTTCGACGTGGACTGCCGACGCGGCACCGACCTCGACCTCGAGCTCGCCGATCTTCCCGGCGTCGCAGACGTCCCCGCGGGCGGCATCGAGCGCAGCGAGTCGTTCGGCGGTGTCGGTCACACGGACCCGCGCGACCGGCGCCGCGAGCGACACCTTCGCCGTCGACTTCGCCTTGCGCACCTCCGCGAGCACCTCGGACGCGACCTGGTACACGAGCGGGTCGCCCCCGCCGCCTCCGCCATCGTCCCCGTCGCTCGAACCGCCTCGCAGCGGTCCCGCGCTCGGCCACTCGGCGCGGTGGATCGATCCTTCGCGCCACCACGACCACACCTCTTCGCTGACGTACGGCATCACCGGAGCGAACATGCGCAGCAACGTCGACAACGCGATCCGCAACGTCACCGCGGCCGAACGCACCGCCGCGTCACCGGCGTCGCCGTAAGCACGGCTCTTCACCAGCTCGACGTAGTCGTCGCAGAACGACCAGAAGAAACGCTCGGTGCGTTCGAGCGAGCGGGCGTAGTCGAAGCCCTCGAACGCGGTCGTGGCGTCGTCGACCAGGTCGGCCAGCGCGCCGAGCAACGAGCGGTCGAGCGCGGTCGTGACCTCGCGTACGTCCTCGGCCGCGTCGCCGCTCACGCCGAGCACAAACTTCGACGCGTTCAACATCTTGATCGCGAGCTTGCGGCCGACCTTCATGATCCCGAAGTCGACCGCGGTGTCGACACCGGGCCGGCCGTTGCACGCCCAGTAGCGCAACGCGTCGGCGCCGTACTCCTCGACGAGCGGCATCGGCGTGACCACGTTGCCCCGCGACTTCGACATCTTCTTGCGATCGGGATCGAGCACCCAACCGTTGATGGCAGTCGCCGTCCACGGCAGCTCGCCGTGCTCGAGCCGGGCCCGGACGATGCTGTCGAACAACCAGGTGCGGATGATCTCGGGACCCTGGGGCCGCAGGTCCATCGGGAAGGTGCGCGCGAACAGGTCGGGATCGTCGATCCAGCCGGTGACGATCTGCGGGGTGAGCGACGACGTCGCCCAAGTGTCCATCACGTCGGGATCGGCGGTGAAACCTCCGGGCTGGTTGCGCTGCGCGGCGTCGAAGCCGGCGGGAGTGTCGGTGGAGGGGTCGACGGGCAGATCGGCTTCGGCAGGAAGGAGGCGCTCGTCGTAGATCGAGTTCCCGTCGGCGTCGACCCGGTACCAGATCGGGAACGGCACACCGAAGTAACGCTGGCGGCTCACGAGCCAGTCGGCGTTGAGCCCGTCGAGCCAGGTGTCGTAGCGAACCTGCATGTTCGACGGGTGCCAGTCGAGCTTGGCGCCCAGCGCGATCAACTCGGCCCGAAGCTCGAGGTCGCGACCACCGTTGCGGAGATACCACTGGCGCGACGTCACGATCTCGAGCGGCCGTTCACCCTTCTCGAAGAACTTCACCTGGTGTGTGATCGGTCGGGGCTCGCCGTGCAACTCCCCCGACTCGGCGAGCTGACCGACGACGATCTTCTGGGCCTGCTTGACGTTCCGGCCCGCGATCTCTGCGTACGCGGTGACGCCGTCGGAGGAGATGCCATTCGGCGCATCCGACTTGAACCGCCCGTCGGTGCCGAGCACCGCCCGCATCGGCAACTGCAGCTCGCGCCACCACACCACGTCGGTGGTGTCGCCGAAGGTGCAGATCATCGCGATGCCGGTCCCCTTCTCGGGATCGGCGAGATGGTGGGCGACGATCGGGACACGCGCACCGTAGAGCGGCGTGATCACCTCGGAGCCGAACAACGGCTGGTAGCGCGCGTCGTCGGGATGCGCGACGACGGCGACGCACGCGGCGAGCAGCTCGGGCCGGGTGGTGTCGATCAACACGCCGCCCGACCCGTCGGCCTTGTGGAACTCGAGCGCGTGGTACGCACCGGGCATCTCGCGGTCTTCGAGCTCGGCCTGGGCGACGGCGGTCCGGAAGTCGACGTCCCAGAGCGTCGGCGCGTCGGCCTGGTAGGCCTCGCCGCGCGCGAGGTTGCGCAGGAACGCGCGCTGACTCGTACGCCGCGCCGAGTGCCCGATCGTCGTGTAGGTGAGACTCCAGTCGACCGAGAGCCCGAGCCGGCGCCAGAGCTCCTCGAACGCGGCCTCGTCCTCGGCGACGAGCTGCTCGCACAGCTCGAGGAAGTTGGGACGCGAGATCGAGATCACGTCCTTGCCCGGCTTCTCGGGCGGAACGAAGGCGGGGTCGTAGGGAAGGTGCGGCTCACAGCGCACGCCGAAGTAGTTCTGCACCCGCCGCTCGGTGGGGAGCCCGTTGTCGTCCCAACCCATGGGATAGAAGACCTCAGCGCCGCGCATGCGCTGGTACCGCGCGATCGAGTCGGTCTGCACCTGTCTCT
>JBEPUZ010000333.1:0-3677 GCA_041691275.1 Actinomycetota bacterium
GGTCGAGCGGCGCATCCACATGTTCGACGTCTTCCATGACCGTCATGCATTCACTATGACGAAGGGGTGAGACAACTACCTTCGTGTCAATGTGGTGCGTCGAACAGGAATCGCAGCGAGCGCGACAGGTTGAGGTGCGCGACCGTCGCGTGGAACTCGTCCGGTAGCACCACGCTCTCGACTTCGAGACTCGGGTACCCGCGACCGCGCAACGCCGACGCCATGCGTTCGGTGTCGGCGACCATGTCGATGTAGCGCGACCCGGCCGCGGCCTGTTCCCCCGCCGACAGGCGGCTCGCCTCGCGCCGGCGTCCCTCGTGGGTCTCGTGTTCACCGACCGGGAAGAACGCCCGGGCCGGGAGGTCGTCGTGCGTCTCCGCGTACTCCGCCTCGTAGGCGAACATCCTGTCGTTGTGCCACCAGAGCGACGGGCTGCCGATGCCGTACCTCGAGAACGTGGTCGGTTCGGTGAGCAGTGCGTAGGTGGCGAACTGTCCGCCGAGCGAATGCCCGAAGAACGCCGACCGCGCCGGGTCGACGTTGTACCGCGCGCCAACCCACGGTTGCAGCTCATCGCGGATGAACGCCAGATAGTTGTCGGCGCCACCCAACGCGGCGAAGCTGGGAAAGATGCGGGCGTAGGCGTCGTGGTAGCTCGGCGTGAAATCGCGGTGGCGAACGGCGACGGTTTCTTCGATCGCACCGACGCGATAGCCGATGCCGACGACGAGCATCGGTGGGAGATGCTTCGAGAGCCGCATGAACCGGATCATTTCGACCGCGCCCGCGAAGAGTCCGTTCCCGTCGCTCACGTACAACACCGCGACCGGTTCCGAGACGACATCTCCGCAGTGCCCGACGAAGATCTTGAACTCGTCGCCCACGTGCTCGGAGTCGAGGTAGTGCACTTCCGTACCGGCGACGGGGGAGAGATCGTCTGCGAGCATGGTCAATGACTCAGGCGGCGGTCATCCGCTCGCTGACGTCCCACAGCTGCGCGGCGGCGGCATCGTCGAGCGCGCGATCGGACGGCTTCAGCGCCTTGCCCTTGTAGAAGTACTGCCCGGTGATGCCGAGGAGATCCGGCGACGACGCCAGATAGATCGACGTGAGCGCACCCTTCTGTGACGAGATCGCGAACGGACGAATGAGCGGCATCGCGACGGTGCCGAACAGACCCAGGTCGCCTTCGCGGGCGAAGTTGCTGCCGACGAATCCGGGGTGGAGCGCGTTCGCGGTGAAGACGTCGGAGGCGACCCGACGCGCCAGTTCGCGCGTGAACAGCAGGTTCATGAGCTTGGTGGCGGAGTACACGCCGAACCCGCGGTAGCGACGCTTCTCCCAGTCGAGGTCGTAGAAGTCGAGGCCCTTGCGTGCGGTCGAGTGCGCGTACGACGACACGTTGATCACGCGGGCGGGCGCGGCCCGGGCCAGCGGACCGTGCAGGAGGTTCGTCAACAGGAAGTGCCCGAGGTGGTTCACCTGGAACTGCGTCTCGTGCCCGTCGACGGTGACCGTGCGCTTGCGCAGGACGAGACCGGCGTTGTTGAGCAGGATGTCGACTCGGTCGTGCTTCGCGTTGAACGCTTCGACGAACTCGCGCACCGACGCGAACGACGCGAGGTCGATCGGGATCGTCTCGACGCGGCCCCGGGCATCGCCGCGCGTCTCGATCTCGCTGAGCGCGGCCGCAGCCTTGGTGGGATTGCGGGCCGCGATGACCACGTGCGCGCCCTGGCGCGCGATCTCGACGGCGGCTTCCTTACCGATGCCACTGTTCCCGCCGGTGATGATCGCGATCTTCCCGGTGAGATCGGTCACGACTGCGCTTTCTCCGCGGCGCTTGGCGACCGGTCCTCCCCGGGCTGCTCGCTCACCCAGGTGATGAGCTCGTCGCGGAGGAATCGGATCTCTCGGCCCCCCGGGAACCGGTGGGCGGGGATCCGGTGTTCCCGGACCATCTTGCGGAGGTACTCGACGTGGACGTGGAGCATCTCCGCGGCCAGGGAAGTGGTGAGGATCTCGGGATACCGGCTGGTAGCGGCGTTCGTTTCGCCGTCGGGGATCGACATGGTGAGGACGTTACTCGCCACCTGGCACAACTTCGAGCTATCTGCGACACCACGACCTCACTCTCCGGGACATCGGCCTATCGCAACGGTCCGGCCCGAAGCCGTCGTACCGTTTCCCAGGAACTTTCACGAGGCGGTCAACCTTTGGGGGAGCTCCACCGTGAGAGGAACGTGACGGGAGCGATCGGGGTGGGCGAGCCGCGTGAGGCGAGCGCGGCGGTCACGGTGCCTGCGTTCGACGGCGAGTTCCCCGAGCTCTTCCGGGCCGCGTACCGGGTCGCGTTCCGCCTGACCCGCTCCCGGGAAGACGCCGACGACTGCGCGCAGGAAGCGTGCGCCCGCGCCTACACCGATTGGAAGAAGCTGAACCGGCGGGGCGACGTGACGCCCTGGGTCGTGCGCGTCAGCGGCAATCTGGCGATCGACCGTTGGCGGAAGTCGCGTCGAGCACGAGATCTCGCGCCCACGTCGCCGGCATCCGCCGCGACCGACGATCGCGTCGACCTCGCAAACGCGCTCGAGGGTCTGCCCAAGCGGCAACGGGAAGTGGTCGTGCTTCGGTACGTCGCCGACCTCAGCGAGGCCGCGGTTGCCGACGTGATCGGGTGCTCGATCGGAAGTGTGAAGACGCACGCGTCGCGCGGACTCGCGGCATTGCGACGCGCGCTCGGTCCGGATGAGGAGACACCGACGTGAGCTTCGACGACGAACTGAACTTCGGTCTGATCGACGACCCGACGCCTCCCGATCCCGATGCCACGCGTCTCGGCAAGGTGGTCGCCCGGGGTCGGCAGCGTCTGATCCGTCGGCGAGTGATCTTCGGTGGCATCGCGGGTTCGGTTGCACTCGTGCTCGTGGGCAGCGGGGTGGCAGTAGCGCAACACAACGACGCGTCGCCGCAAGTCCAGGTGCAACCGACAACGACGACGATCGCCAAGGCCGCCACAGCTGTGCGCGAAGCCGACATGAACGGCTTGCACTACACACTGACGCTCGTCACTCCGGTGGTGTCTGCCGGCGGTCGAGTCACTGTCGCTCAGAGAATCGACAACCGCACGAATCGTTCGATGAGCATCAGCACATGTTCGTTCAAGACGGTCGTGGTCGTGGATTCGCCGCACCTTTCGATCGTTGATGGAGTCTGCCCTGGCGCGCAGGGAACTCCGATTGTTCCGGGCGGCTCGGGCGGCGAGGGCAGCTCGTCGACAATTGCGCCAGAGACTCCGGGTTTGTACCGAGTTGTCGTGGAGCCGACGGCTTTCGACGAGCTGCCGGAAGCGTTCCTCCAGATGGAACCATTCCACCTCAGGGTGCTCCCTAGCGGCGGCCCGACCCCGGGGACCACGTCGACGACTGCCGGTTCCTCGTCGGAGCCGCTCGGCCCGAGCCCAACCGAGGTCGCGGGACCGGGAGTGACGCTCCCACGAGATCCGCAGGACGCGAGTCCGGGCATGAACGACTTCGTTGGCACACTCACTGCTCGCAAGAGCACGACGACCGTGGGTCATGCCGTGCAGGTGTCGCTCACGGTTCGCAACAACACCGACCACACGCTCGAACCGACGCGCGGGTCACTGCCGAACGCACTCGGCATCGTCTGCGCGA
>JBEPUZ010000334.1:0-3635 GCA_041691275.1 Actinomycetota bacterium
CACTTCGTTCCAACTCGACGCGACACCTACCTGCGCCTTGCCCCAGTCGCCGTCGTTCATGCCAATCGCACGCAACATCGCCCGGGCGGGCGCACGTTCCATGCCGTCGGTCACTTCGTGGCTCAGGGTCTTCAGGTCGCGGGGTGTCTTCGAGTCGGGCGGCGTCTTGTCGGACATGAACGCAAGGGTAGCGTCGGGTTCGTGACCGAACCCCTGACAATTGGGCTCGTCGGCGCCAGTCCGTGGACGCGCATGATGACCGGGCCGATCCTCGCCATGGGTCCGCTGACCCGGGTCGCAGGTGCGTGGTCGCGCACCGCTGCGCACGCCGAGGAGCTGGGCGAACAGCTGCACGTCCCTGCGTTCGCCGACCTCGATGCGTTGTTCGACGCATGCGACGCCGTCGCCATTGCGGTCACTCCCGCCGCGCAACCCGAGCTCGCGATCCGGGCGGCCCGGGCGGGCAAGACCCTCCTGCTCGAAAAGCCCCTCGGCCTCGACGTCGCTGCGGCGCGCTCGATCGTCGATGTGGTCGACGAGACCGGCGTGCCCGCGCTGGTCATGCTCACCTATCGCTTCGATCCCGCCCTTGCCGGCTTCCTCGCCGAAGTCGAGCGGATCCAGCCCATCGGTGGTCGGGCGTGCTTCATCTCGGGAGCGTTCCTGGGCGGTCCGTTCGCCCAGGGTTGGCGGCTCGAGCGGGGCGCCGTCCTCGACATCGGACCGCACGTGCTCGACATGATCGAGGCCGGCCTCGGCCCGATCGTCTCGGTGCAGGCCGTCGGCGATCCGCTCGGCTGGGTCTCCGTCAACTGCGTCCACGAGTCGGGTGCGACCGCCAACGTATCGATGTGCTGCAACGCCGGGACCGGCAGCGGGCGCACCGAGATCGAGATGTACTCGCCCACCGGCGCGGCCTCCTACGACGGCCGGTCGGTCGATCACCTCGCCCGCGCCCGGCAGATCTGCGCCGACCTCGTCGCTGTCGCCGGGGGCGCCGACCATCCCGCCAACGTGCACCAGGCCCTGCATCTCCAGGAGCTGATCGCCGATATCGAAGGGCAGCTGCGATGACATGGCTCCCTCGGCTTCGCCTGGCGGCTCGCTCGTCCGCACGGGTGACCACTCCCACCACGGTCGAGGAGCTCCTCGCGCTGATGGCCCGGGGTGAAGGCGTGTACGACGAGCCCGAGATCGACGGGCTGTTCCACGCTCTCCAGTGCGGGGCGAACCTGCGCGCATCGGAACCCGACGATCCGCAGCTCGCGGTCGCCGGGCTCGTGCACGACATCGCCGACATCGCGTTCCCGCACGATCACGGTGACCACGCGGCTCGGGGCGGGTTGCTGGTCGAACCCTTGCTCGGGACCCGGGTCGCCCGCCTCGTGAGCGCGCACGTCGAGGCGAAGCGGTATCTGGTCGCGACCGATCCCGAGTACCGCGCCCGGCTGAGCCCGCGCAGCATCGAGACGTTGCAACTCCAAGGAGATGCGTTCGATACCGCCGACACCGGGCGCCTCGCCGCCGATCCCGATCTCGCCGCGATCCTCACGCTGCGCCGCGCCGACGAAGCCGCCAAGGACGTTGCCGCGACACCTCCCGGTCTCCAGTCGTGGCGACCGCTGCTCGAACAGGTCGCACGATGACGACGACGAACCGCGGCTCGGGATTCGACGTCGTGATCGTCGGCGGCGGTCACAACGGACTCGTCGCCGCCGGTCTGCTCGCCCGCCGCGGGGCGCGCGTCACCGTGTTGGAGCGCCGGTCGCAGGTCGGCGGCGCGGCCACGACCGAACAGCCCTGGGGCCCCGAGTTCAAGGTGACCGCGCTGTCGTACGTCGTGAGCCTCATGCCCCCGACGATCGTGCAGGAGCTCGAGCTCGAGAAGCACGGCTACAAGGTGTATCCGCAGAACGGGTACTTCGTGCCGTACCGCGACGGGCGCGCGCTCCAACTCCCCGACGACGATCCCGCCCGCCGCCGGGCCGAGATCGCCAAGTTCTCGCGCGCCGATGCCGACGCGTACGACCGTTGGGACACATGGCTCGGTGGCCTCGCCGACGTGCTCGGACCGCTGCTCACCACGATCCCGCCCAAGGTGGGTTCCCGCCGTCCGCGCGACCTTCTCGAACAGGCCCGGCTCGCGTGGAAGCTGCGCGGCCTCGGCGTCGACGGCACCGCCGACGTCACCCGCCTGTTCACGATGAGCATCGCCGACCTGCTCGACGAGTACTTCACCTCGCCGCAGATGCAGGGTGTGCTCACCGTCAGTGGCGTCATCGGTACGTGGGCGGGTCCCCGTTCGGCCGGCACCGCGTACGTGATGGCGCACCACAAGGTCGGTGATGTGGGCGACGGCCAGCTCGGCTCGTGGGGATTCCCCGAAGGTGGGATGGGTGGCGTGAGCAGGGCGTTGCGCGACGCGGCCATCGCCAACGGCGCGACCGTACGAACCGACGCCGCGGTCGCGCGCATCGACGTGCGCAACGGTCGGGTGCACGGTGTCACCCTCGAGTCGGGCGAAGAGCTGCGCGCCGACGTGGTGGTCGCGGCGACCCACCCGAAGATCACGTTCTTGGAGCATCTCGACGCGAAGGATCTGCCTGCGGATTTCGTCTCCCGCATGCAGCAGTGGAAGTCGCGCAGCGGCACGGTCAAGGTGAACCTCGCCGTCGACCGGCTGCCCGAGTTCACGGCCAAGCCTGGTTTCGATCCGGAGGTCCACGGCGGCACGATCGTGCTGGCCGAGTCGCTCGACGACATCGAGGGCGCGTTCCAGGACGCGGTCGCGGGCCGCACCGCGGCGCTGCCGTTCGCCGACATCTGCATCCCGAGCGTCTTCGACCCGACGCTCGCGCCCGAGGGCAAGCACGTGGTGTCGATGTTCACGCAATGGGTTCCGCACACGTTCGCGAAGGAGTCGGACCGGGCCGCGCTCGAGGCCTACGCCGATCGGGTGATCGCGCGGGTCGACGAGGTCGCACCCGGGTTCAGCGATTCGATCCTGCACCGCCAGGTGATCGGGCCCTATGAGATGGAGCACGAGTACGGGCTCATCGGCGGCAACATCTTCCACGGCGAGCTCTCGCCCGACCAGATGTTCCACATGCGCCCCGCCCCCGGTTACGCCGACTTCCGCACACCGGTCGCAGGTCTGTACCAGGCGAGCAGCGCGACGCACGGCGGCGGCGGGGTGACCGGCATCCCCGGTCTGCACGCCACTCGGCAGATCATGCGCGATAGACGGAAACCTGGAAGGCGCTCGTCGCGCTGAACGGTTGCTTGTCGAACGTCGCCCAGCGGTGTTCGAGCGTGAGCCCGGCGAGGCGGGCCATGAGGTCGAGCTCGGGCGGCCAGGCGAACCGCAACTTCGCGTGCACGAGCCGGATTCCGTCCTCGGTGATGCGGACCTGGGTGGTGTCGAGCCGCTGCTCGAGCGCGTCGAACACGCTCGCGTCGAGCCGGACCCGGTCGAGCGAAGCTTCCTTGACCGAGAGGCGTTCGCCCGCCTCGACGCTCGACGTATCGGGCACGAACACGTGCACGAGGAACCGGCCGCCGGGCTGGAGGTGCGTAGGCCCCGTTGGGGAGGCCCCCCCCCGCGACGACCGCCCGGAGAGCGGGGAGAAAGGTGT
>JBEPUZ010000335.1:0-3609 GCA_041691275.1 Actinomycetota bacterium
CCCGCGCGCCCCGCGGCCCCCCCGCGCCCCGCCCCCGCCCCCGCGCCCGGGCCCCCCCCCCCGCGCGGCGGGGCCGGCGCCAGCAGTGACTGGTGCGCGTGCTGGCCGTGGAGATCGACGAGCCGGCGGCCGTACTCGGCCAGCTCGGAGATGGTCGCGAGGCGCCCGTTCACGTACCCGCGCGAGCGACCGACGGCGGGCACCACGCGCGCGATCACGACCTCACGGTCGCAGTTGTCGTCATCGCCGTCACCGTCGTCGAACCGGCCCTCGACGCGCGCTTCGGACGAACCTTCGCGCACCATCTGCGGATCGGCACGGCCGCCGCACAGCAGATCGAGCGCGTCGACGATCAGCGTCTTGCCCGCGCCCGTCTCGCCCGTGATCACGGTGAGGCCCGACCCGAGGGTCACCTGCAGCTCGGCGATGATCCCGAGGTTCTCGACGCGCAGTTCCGACAGCATGGCTTACCGGTCCGGGAGCGAGAACTTGTTCTTCAGGATCTGATGGAAGTCGCGGGGACGGACACTGACGAGTCGCAATGGCTCGGGTGCGACCCCACAACGGATGCGGTCCCCGGAGCACAGCTCGCCTAGCTCGCGACCGTCGATGGTGAGCGCGACGTTGCGGCCGTTGCTCACGACGAACGAGAGCTCCTCGTGCTCGGCCAGCACGAGCGAGCGATCGAACAGCATGTGCGGCGAGATCGGTGTGAGCGTGATGCACCGTAGGTCGGGCGAGACGATCGGGCCCCCGGCCGAGAACGAGTACGCGGTGCTGCCGGTCGGGGTCGCGACGATGAGACCGTCGGCCGCGTACGACGTGAACGCGCTGCCGTTGATCGAGACGTCGAGGTAGATCAGATGGCCGGACCGGAGCTTCTCGACGACGGCCTCGTTCAAGGCGTACCAGCTCCCCGACACAGGGCCGGCGGAGGTGACGTCGACGGAGAGCATCATCCGCTCGGAGACCTCGAAGTCGGCCATGATGAGCCGCGGCAGCCATTCCTCCAGCTCCTCGGGCTCGAGCTCGCTCAGATACCCGAGCATCCCGACGTTCACCCCGAGCAGGGGCACCGCCGACGGATACACCAGCTGCACCGTATAGAGCATCGTGCCGTCGCCGCCGAGACAGATTGCAAGATCGAGGTCGGGTGCGAACGCGTCGGCGTCGACCGCGTACGCGTCGAGCCCGGCCACGACCGCGAGCTCGCGCGGCACCCGGACCTCGACGCCTTTGCCGACGAGCCAGGCCGCGCTGCGCTGCGCGAGCTCGAGCGCGACGGGGCGATCGCGGTGCGGCACGATCCCGACGCGTTGCATCGCCGGCGTCGCGCTCACCGTGCGATCCCTTCGGTGTGGGGTTGCGTCAGACGCACCGCGTCGTCGAGCGCGGCCGCGGTGACGGTCGCCGGCCCGCGCCGCGCGTGGACGACGAACTCGACGTTGCCGTCGGCGCCCCGCAGCGGAGACGGTGCAACCGAAACTACGCCGAGACCCGCCTCTCCCAGACCCGCCACCACCTCGCGCAACAACAGCGCGTGCATGTCGGGATCGCGGACGACTCCGCCCGGGCCGACGCGCGCGTGTCCCGCCTCGTACTGCGGCTTCACGAGCATGACGAAGTCGGCGGCGTCGGTCGCGAGCGCGAGCAGCGTCGGAGCGACCGAGGGCAGCGAGACGAACGACAGGTCGGCGACGCAGAGATCGGGTCTCGGCGAGAGCGCGGCGGGGTCGACGTCGCGCACATTCGTCCGCTCCATGGCGGTCACGCGCGAGTCCTGGCGCAACGACCAGGCGAGCTGGGCGCGGCCGGAGTCGATCGCGTAGACGTGCGCGGCGCCGCGTTGCAGGAGGCAGTCGGTGAAGCCGCCCGTCGACGACCCGACGTCGACGGCGTACCGGCCCGCGCCGTGCTCGTCGCGTGCCTCGATCCCGAAGGCGTCGAGCGCGGCCGCGAGCTTGTGGCCGCCGCGCGAGACGTAGGCCGGGTCGGTGTCGAGCAGCGCGATGGCCTCGCCGCCGTCGACCTGGCGCGCCGCGGTCGCGGCGGGGGCGCCGCCGACGAGCACCCGGCCCGCGTCGATCGCCTCTGCGGCGCGGAACTGACTGGGAACGAGCCCGCGCCGCACGAGCTCGACATCGAGCCGTCGTCGCACGCTGCGATCAGCCTGCCTTCGGCGCCGGTGTCGGCGCCGCCCGGTTCGCGGCCGGCTTCTTCGCAGTCGCGTTCGTCGCCGACCGCTTCTTGGCCCCGGGCGCCATCGCAGCCTTCGTCGCCCCGGTCGCCTTCGCGGCCTTCTTGGCCGGCGCGGTCCTGGCCCCTGCATTCTTGGCGGAGCGTTCCGCCTGGGCGAGCTTGCGTTCGAGCGCGCTGATGTCGGCCTTGGTCGCGAGCCCGAGCGCGCCGAGCTGGCGCTGCACCTCGTTCTGCACCACCTTGCGCAGGTCTTCACGACGGCGCCGACTCATGTCGAGCACCTCGTCGACCGCGCCGCTCATCTGGTCGCGGGCGAGATGACCCTGGGCGACAAGGTCGCTCACGATGGCCCGGGCCTGCGCACGGCCGAGCTCCGTGTACTCCATGCCGGTCGACAGCACCCGCTTCCAGTCCGAGCTCTGCGGAATGTTGGGAATCTTCGGTGCCATGGTCGGGCCTCTCCATGCGGGCGCACGCGCGCGCTCCGGGGGTCGGGACCGAAGCCTACGGGCTGAGGGCCCGATCGCAGCGCGGGAACGGGCCCCAATCACCCGGGATGCCCGTCGGTATGGTCGACCCGTGATCCCGATCCGAGACGAGAATCCCACGACTCGGCGGGCCGTCGTGACGCTGCTCCTGATCGTGGTCAACATCGCCGTCTACTTCGGGATCCAGTACCCCAAGCACAGCGACAACGCCCAGGCCCTCTTCGAGTACCGCTGGGCGGGCGTGCCCTGCGAGCTGCGCACCGGCAAGCCCGTCGTCGTCGTGCCGGCCGGGTTCTCGCAGGGAGGCCCGGCGGTCGTCGCCCCCGCCGCGACCGCGTGCTCGATCCCGGCCGTGGGAATCTCGACGCCGCAGCCCGCGTTCCCGCAGAAGAACGTCTGGATTGCGGTGTTCTTCTCGATGTTCCTTCACGCCTCGATCCTGCACGTGCTCGGGAACATGCTCTTCCTCTGGATCTTCGGAAACAACGTCGAGGATCAACTCGGACCGTTCTGCTTCCTCGCGCTCTATCTCGTCGGCGGCATCGTCGCGTCGGCCGTGCACGTGCTCGGCAACCTCGACTCCACCTCGCCGTTCCTCGGCGCGTCGGGCGCGATCGCGGTCGTGATGGGCGCGTACATCGTGTGGTTCCCGCGCGCCCGTGTTCTCACTCTCGTGCCGCTCCTGTTCATCTTCTTCCCGGTGCGACTCCCGGCGGTGATCGTGCTCGGCCTCTGGTTCGTGCTCCAGATCTTCACGCAGTCGTCGACGGGCATAGCCACGCTCGCGCACATCGGCGGATTCGTGTTCGGCATGCTCGTCGCGTTCGTGCTCGCGCGCGTCGCCGGTTTCCCCCGACGAACGCCCGCTCCCCGAGTTGGGTGAAGACGCTCCGCATTCCTAAGGAGGCCGGGCCTCAGGAAC
>JBEPUZ010000336.1:0-3600 GCA_041691275.1 Actinomycetota bacterium
CCCAACCTCTACGACAACCCGAAGGAGGTGGGCGCCCACCGGATCGCGAACGCGGTCGGCGCCTACGACCTCTACGGCGGACCTTCGATTGTCGCCGATTTCGGCACGGCCACCACGATCGAGGCCATCAGCGCGAACGGCGAGTATCTCGGCGGCGCGATCTTCCCCGGCGTCGAGATCTCCATGGACGCGCTGTTCGGGCGGGCTGCGGGCCTGCGCCGCGTCGAGCTCGTGGAGCCGAAGCACGTGATCGGCAAGTCGTCGGCGGAATCGATCCAGTCCGGGATGATCTACGGCTTCAGCGCCCAGGTCGACGGCCTGGTCGACCGCTTCGTGGCCGAGCTCGGACCCTGCGAGGTCATTGCCACCGGCGGATTGGCCGAGCCGATCATCCCGCACTCGCGTACGGTGCATCACTACGAACCGTGGCTCACGCTGTTCGGCTTGCGGATCATCTTCGAACGGAACCGCTGATGGAGGACGAATTCGCGGCACGACTCGCCAAGGTCGACGACATGCGCGCCCGCGGAGAAGACCCCTATCCGGTGCGTTTCGACCGAACGCACACGCTGAAGGCGGTCCGCGACCGGTGGGACGACGCGGTCGAAGCGGGTTCGTCGACCGAAGACGTCGTGCGCATCGCGGGCCGCGTGCTGCTGAAGCGCACGCAGGGTCGCCTGATCTTCGCCAAGATGCGCGACGGTTCGGGCGAGCTGCAACTCTTCGTCAGCCAGGGCGAGCTCGGCAAGGAATCATTCGCCCGGTTCTCGGACGGGGTCGATCGCGGCGACTGGGTCGGCGTCGAGGGCAAGGTCATGAAGACCAAGCTCGGCGAGCTCTCGGTGAACGTGTCGTCGTTCCAGGTGCTCTCGAAGGCGTTGCGCCCCCTGCCCGAGAAATGGCACGGGCTGTCGGACACCGATACGCGCTACCGCCAGCGCTACGTCGACCTCATCGCCAACGACGACGCGCGCCGCGTGTTCGACGTCCGCTTCGAGGCGATCGGCGCCATGCGGCGGTTCTTGTCGGAGCGCGGGTTCATCGAGGTCGAGACACCGGTGCTCCACCCGATCGCGGGGGGTGCCACCGCCCGCCCGTTCTCGACTCACCACAACGCGCTCGACATGGAGCTGTATCTCCGGATCGCACCCGAGCTCTACCTGAAGCGACTGATCGTCGGCGGCTACGACAAGGTGTTCGAGCTCGCACGGGTTTTTCGCAACGAAGGACTCGACACCCGGCACAATCCCGAGTTCACGATGCTGGAATTGTACGAATCCTTTGCCGATTATCACGACATGATGCGTCTCACCGAGGAGCTGATCGCCGACGCGGCTCGTACCGCCACGGGCAACACCTTGGTGGAATGGGACGGGGTCGAGGTCGACCTCGAGCCGCCGTTCGCCCGGCGCACGCTCGTCGACCTCGTCAAGGAGCATGCCGGCGTCGACGTGCATCCCTCGCAACCCATCGAAGAGCTCCGCACAATCTGCGACGAGCTCGGCGTGCCGTGGGAGAAGTCGTGGCGCACCGGCAAGCTCGTGTTGGAGATCTACGAGAAGACGACCGAAGCGAACATCGTCGACCCCACGTTCGTGTGCGACTACCCGAGCGACGTTTCACCCCTCGCGCGTACGCATCGTGACGACCCGACGATGACCGAACGGTTCGAGCTCATCGTCCACGGCCGGGAGCTCGCCAACGCGTTCAGCGAGCTGAACGACCCCGTCGAGCAGATGCGGCGGTTCGAGGCTCAGGCGTCGCTCAAGCAGCTCGGCGACGACGAGGCCCAGGACATCGACGCCGACTACCTGCGCGCGCTGGAATACGGCCTGCCGCCCACGGGGGGCATGGGCCTCGGCGTCGACCGGCTCGTCATGTTGCTCGCCGGCGTCAGCTCGATCCGCGAGGTCATCTTGTTCCCGCACCTGCGACCCGAGGTGGAACGGCCGTGACGACCCGTGTGCTCGTGACCGGCATGGGTGGTGAGCTCGGCACGCGCGTCGCGCAGCTGATCGAAGCGCGCGAGTGGGCGACGGAAGTCGTCGGCGTCGACTTCGTTCCCCCGCGACGCCGTCTGCGAAAGGCGCAGTTCCACCGTATCGACCCGCGCGACGGCGACCGCCTCGCCGCGTTCGTCGAGAACTACGCACCGCACGTCGTCGCGCACTTCGGCGTGTACGAGCCCGCGTCGAGGATGACGCCCGCGTCTGCGCGCGAGCGCACCGATTCGTGCACCTCCGCCACGCTCACCGCGGCCTCCCGCACCGGAGAGCTCCAGTACGTCGTGTTGCGCAGTGGGCTCGAGGTCTACGGCCGGCCGACGTCGCGCGTCTCGGTCCCCGACGAGGACGCAGTCCCCAAGCCCACGACTCCGTACGGTCATTCGTTGCTCGCGGTCGAAGCCATGGCGCGCGGCATAGCGCTGCGCAGCGGGGTTCCGGTCGGCGCGATGCGCTACGCACCGGTAGTCGGCTCGCACGTCCCGAGCCCCCTGGGTCGCCTCCTCCGCCTGCCCGTTGTCCCGGTGAGCGCGGTCGCCGATCGTCCCTTCTCGCTCTTGCACCCCGACGACGCGGCGCGCGCGATGGTGGTCGCGATCGAGCACCGGCTCGAAGGCCCGTGCAACATCGTCGGTCCCGGCGCGGCGACGCCGTGGCAGGCTGTGCGGCTCGGCGGCCGGCTTCCGTTGCCGGTGCTGCCCGGTTTCTGGGGTGCGGTCGCCCGCGCTTCCGAGGTGGCCGGTGCCGCGCTCGCCCCGCACGTCATCAGCGTGTTGCGCAACGGTTGCACGGGCGACGGGAGTCGGGCGCGCACCGAGCTCGGCCTCACCGATCTCATGCCGACCCAGGACGTCTTGCGCGAGTTGTTCGAATGGGCCGACGTCGTGGCCATCGCGCGCGCGGGCGAGCAGGCCGCGTGACCTCCGACCTGGTGACCTCCGAAGTGCTCGACAACGACCGGATCGCCCGGCCCGAGCCGCTCTGGACGGCGCTGCGCCGGCGCGTGTCGGGCCGGTACCCCGTCGATCCGTTCGGGCTCGACCCGCAGCTCTCCGATCTCTGCGTTCCGATCTTCGAACGGGCCGTGCGCGTGCGGCTCACCGGCGGAGAGCACGTGCCGCTGACCGGACCCGCGGTAATCGTGTCGAACCGGGGTTTCGGCGCGGCGGAGCTGGCAGCACTGGGTGTTGCGGTCGAACGGGCGAGCGGCCGGCGTCTGCGCGCGGTGGGCGCGCCCGACGTGCCGTTCCTCGGCGCCGCGATGCGCCGCCTCGGCGCGATCTCGAGCAGCGACACCGACGTCGCGGCCGCGCTGCGGGCCGGGTACCTCGTCGGCATCCCGCTCTCACCCACGTACCTGCGCACGGGCGCGGGCGACGTTCCCTCGTCGGTCGCGCGCGCGCTGACGCTCGCGCCGATCGTCCCCGCTGCGGTGCACGCGAACGGCCGGCTCGGTGCCGTCGTCGGATCGTGGGCGGTCACGTTCGGGCCCATGGTCACCTTGCCCGACCCTTACGACCCGAATGATCCGCTCGCTGCGGCCCGGTTCACCGACGCGATGCGGCGCGCAGTCGGCGCGCTGCTCGACGCCGTCTAG
>JBEPUZ010000337.1:0-3543 GCA_041691275.1 Actinomycetota bacterium
ACAGGCTCGGAATAGTTGGCGACCGCGCTGACCCAACCGCGCATCGCGGGATCCACGGACAGGTAGATATTGCGCACCAGAACCTGACCATTCGATAGGTCCGGCACCGGCGTCTCGACGATCTCGAAGTGCTCCGCCCGGGGAATGTCCGACGGCCTGGACCTCAGTCTGACCTGCCGGTTCACTTGCTGATGCACGAGCCAGTACCCCCAACTGCACCCTAATGCTCTCGTCTTGTCGCGCTTCGGGACCCGAACGAGTTGCTCGCGCTCGTGTTGGGCGCGGCAATGCTCGGGCTCATCGAATAGGCGTCAACCCGACCTACGCGACGAGACGTCACTGTGACCGACCGAGTCTCGTGAGTGGAGCGATGAGTTCTCCCTGGTCGGGAAGTCAGAATTGGTGAACCCACACACGCGCTGAACATCGGTCAACCCACCGCTGCGGACCGGTCAAAGGAGACATACGTGGTTGCACTGACGGCTGCCGCCGAGTTGGCGGGGACGAACCCGATCCGTCATCCCAACGAATCTGAGGAGTACCGGCGCGCTCGGCAGGAGCTGCTCATCGAGGAGATCGAGCTGCGCCGACACGCGGAGCGTGTGGCGGCGCTGCGTCGCGACTTGCCGCCCGGCGGCAAGATTCCGGATGACTACCACTTCGTGGCCGAGGACACCTCCGAGGTGGCGCTGTCTAACCTCTTCGGCGGCCACGAGACCTTGATCGTCTATAGCTACATGTTCGGGCCGAAGCGCGAAAAGCCGTGCCCGATGTGCACGTCGCTCATGGGTGGCTTCGACCACAAGATTGCAGACATCCGGCAGCGGGTGGCCATCGCATTCATCGCGCGCTCGCCGATCGACCGCCTCGTCGAGGCCAAAGCGGCGCGTGGGTGGCGCGATCTTCCGGTGTACAGCGATCCGAGTGGCGAGTACACGAGGGGCTACGTGTCTGCGGAGGACGCCGATGTGCCGTCCCTCAACGTGTTCTCTCGTCGAGATGGCGTCGTCCGTCATTTCTGGAGTGACGAGATCGGCTTTGACATGGCTGATCCCGGCCAGGATCCACGCAGCGCGGTCGAGATGGATCCGCTCTGGCTCGTTCTCGACACGTCTCCGGGGGGCCGCGGTACCGACTGGCACCCGAGCCTGACGTACTGAGCCGCACATGAGCCAATGGCCAGGGACTATCACCGCCATCACCCTCTTCGTCGAGGATCTGGGCAGCGCGAAACGGTTCTACGCCGAGGTGTTCGGTTTGCCTGTCATCTACGAAGACGACGATTCAGCCGTGTACAACTTCGGGAACACGCTCGTCAACCTGCTGACCGTCACCGCTGCGGAAAGTCTCGTCGAACCCGCGGCGGTGGCTAGTCGCGAGACCGGGTCACGGATCCAGCTAACCGTCGAGGTTGAAGACGTTGATGCGATGTGCACCGAGCTGAGAAGACGCGGCGTCGTGCTCTTGAACGGCCCGATGGATCGACCTTGGGGGATACGCACAGCGAGCTTCCGCGATCCCGGAGGCCACATCTGGGAGATCGCGCGATAACAGCCTCAGGCGCACCAACCCAGGGAGGGCCCCGCCCGTTCCGGCGGCGGAACGATGATGCATGCGGGCCTTGGACCAGATGTTGAAGAGAACTCAACCTTTGGGCTGGCTGCGGTGTGTCATCCACGTCAGAGCCTCGATCGGATGACTGCGATGGCACGCGATTTCGAAGAGTTGTTCGAACATGAGTACCCGCGCCTGGTGCGAGCCCTCCGACGCGTCGATGACGACGCAACCGACGCCGTGCAAGAAGCCTTCATTCAAGCGTTTGTGCGGTGGAAGAGAGTCGGCAGATTGGACGATCCGGCCGGCTGGGTGCGACGGGTAGCGGTGAATCGGCTCCACAACGCGCGGCGGTCGCGGACGCGACGCGACAGTGCTGTCGAGCTGCTGGCCGCCCGCCACGCTCCTCCGTCCCGCGGCCCCGAAGTAGACCATGATCTTCGTGGCGCGGTTGCGCGACTCACGCCCCAGCAGCGCGTGACGGTGGCGTTGTTCTACGGAGCCGACCTCTCCGTAGTCGAAGTCGCTGACGCAATGAATCTGTCCGACGGAACGGTGAAGTCCCATCTGCATGCGGCCCGAGCACGGCTGCGCGAACTACTTACGGAGTCGCGTCATGAGTGAGCAGGCTTCTCTCGATCAGGATCTCATCCGGGTCCTGCGAACTGACGAAGTTATCGACACCGCAAAGGCGTTCGGCGTGGTCGTCAGTCGTGGTGAGCGTCGCCGAGCACGTCGACGGATTGCGGTCGGCGGCACTGCCGCGGTGCTCGCACTGGCAAGCATTGGCATCGCGATCGCGGTACGCGGGCCCGGGTCAGATCGAGTGCGGGTCGCCGCTCCGACGACGCCGGTCACGACCTCTGTGTCGGCACGTCTACCAGCCCCGGTTCTGACGCGCGGTCCCTACGGATTTGTTGTACCTAGGGGATGGACTTTCACGCCGCTCACGAATCGCGATGGCGGCACCTCGGTTGCTCGTTGGATCGACCCAGCCGCGCTCGGCCAAGCCGTCGAGTACGAGGTCAGGAGCGGTGAACTGGGCGGGCTCTACAACAAGGACAACTCGATCAACCTGGCGCGCGCCGTTGATGCCTCGGGATGCAGTGTCGCGACCTCGAGGCGGCTTGCGGGCGACTCGGTGTCCTATACGTGCGTTTCTGAAAGCCAGGAGGTGGTGACTCGGGGAGTGATCGTCGTTTGGCCATTCCCAGGAGGCTTGCTCAGATTGCAAACCACACTGGCTCCCTCACTTGACCACACCGCATCCACGATTCTTGACAGCTTGTTCAAGCGCTGACGCGCATAGTCTCGGTGATCCCGAGACCCTTGGCGATCTGACCAATCGGCTTCTCGCGCAGCCGAGCCACTCAACCGCGCGTTGACGGAACTCAGGCGGGTGGTCTGCCGAGAGCCGCGCCAGCGACGGAAGATGCGTGTTAGGAACGTTCCCTCCCGGGTCTGACGACGTTGCCTGCGACGGCTTCTCCCGACTGACGCGATTGCAGCCGATCGCGTCACCGAGGTGCGGACGGGAACTCTCTAGTGTGAGCGAATGTCGCCGCGCTCGATCGCCACGAACACGCAGGTCGACCGCACCGAACTCGAGGAGTTCGTGCGTACGCGGCATCGCGTCATCCTGTTGACGAGACGGCGCGACGCCTCGCCGCAGGCGTCACCCGTTACTGCGGGACTCGACGCTCAAGGTCGTCTCGTGACGTCTACCTATCCGGAACGCGCCAAGGTCCGTAACGCACGCCGGAGCGCGGCGGGCTCGGCCGTCGTGCTCTCCGACGAATGGAATGGTCCCTGGGTACAGCTGTGGGGGACCTTGGACGTGTTGGGACTTCCCGACGCGCTCGACGCCTTTGTCGAGTACTACCGATCCATCTCGGGCGAGCATCCCGATTGGGACGAGTACCGAGCAGCCATGCTGCGCCAGGGCAAGAGCCTGCTTCGGCTGACGATTGAACGATGGGGCCCGATCGC
>JBEPUZ010000338.1:0-3403 GCA_041691275.1 Actinomycetota bacterium
GGGTGAGGGCGCTGTAGCCGGCTTCTCGGTAGAGGTGTTCGTCGCCGAGGACGTACACGTAGTCGCAGGTTTGCCCTTGGGCTTTGTGGACGGTCATCGCGTACGCATGATCGAGCCCACCGGTATCGAGATACGCGGCCGGGATGGTTTTGGTGGTGTCGTCGTCGAATATGACCGAGACTGCGCGCTCGTCTGGGTCGATCGCGGTGATAATGCCGCGTTGTCCGTTGAGGACGCCGAGCCGGTAGTCGTTGGTGAGTGTCATGACCCAGTCACCGACCGCGAACGTGCGTCCATCGACGTTCAGTTCGTCCGGGCCGACGACGCCCTCGGCTTGGAGGGCGGTGCGCGCGTGCTGGTTGAGGTCGGTGACGTCGTGGCCGGTCGCGGCGAGCATGAACGCGCTGTCGCCGTCGAGGGTCTTGTCGAGCCACTGTTCGACCATCTCGGCGCGGGCGGCGGCTTTGGTGGGGTGGTCGTGGACGCGGCCGTGGGCGGTGAGGATCCCGAGCGCGCGGGCGGTGTCACCATCGCGCAGCTCGGCGAGTGCGCCGCGCTCGATGGGGTCGCGGTTGCGGCGGTTTTCGGTGAGGCGAATCGCGTCGGGTTGTTGGGCAAGGGCGGCGAAGATGCCGCCGGCTTCGATGGCGGGGAGTTGATGATGGTCCCCGACGAGCACGACTTTCGCGTCGGCCCGGTTGGCGTGGTCGAGGAGTCGCCCGAGTTTGCGGGTGCCGATCATGGCGGCTTCGTCGACCACGACGACTGATCGGCGGCCGAGACCGTCGACCTCTCTGCGGGCGAGGGTAGCGAGGAGGCGGTCGAGGCTGCACGACGGAATCCCCGCGCCCGCTTGGAGCTCGGCGGCGGTGCGGGCCGCCAACGCGGTGCCGATGACCGGATACCCATTGCGCTCCCAGAGCTCGCGGGCGGATCGGAGGGCGTGGGTCTTTCCGGTCCCGGCCGCGCCGACAACTACGGAGACTCCGGCTCCGCCGGTGGTGAGTGCGGCGACCATTGCGGTCTGCTCGGCACTCAAGGACTCAGCTGCGACGACGTCATCCGGCTGGGAACAGACGCCGTAGTTGCCGTCCTGGCGGGCGGCGACGTCGTCGAGGACGTGTCGTTCGAGCTCGAGATGCTCGATGGTCGCGTACTGCACGCCGCTCAACGCGACCCCGACCGGCAGTACTTGATCGCTCGCCAAGAACGCGTCGACCCGGGTCTCGATGTCGCCGATCGTCGCGCCGGACGGGCAGTGGTGCGCGACCAACCGGACAACCGCACGCCGATCGAAGGTGCTGTCATCGATGCTCATGAGATGGGCGAGCGCACGTTCGTCGAGGTCCAGGGCAGTCCGTGGTGCAGACGTTGGTGCAGACATGCGTTGAGTGCGACACCGCTCCTCGACCGTGCCGCGAGCGACACCGTGCAGGTCTGCACGCGTCTGCCAGTCGGCGCGCAACGCCTTGACGTCGACGTCGTAGTCCTTCGCCGTGCGGGTCCGGACCGCGAGCCGGCGCCGGGACCGCACCGAACCGTTCCCGGCCTCAGCAGCCGCGGCTTCGATCTCGATGTGCCGGCGGCTGAACTCCCGCACCAGATCCCGGTCGAAGCCGACGATGTCGGCCTGTCCGTTGACCGGATACACCCACGCCACGCCGAGCGAGACGGTCAGCGCGTCGCGGAGCTCCGCTTGGTACAAGAACCCGGCGGTGCGCGCGTGGGCGTACAAGAGCCGGCCATCCAACGCGCGCCACACGTCGTCCTCGCAGAACGTGGCGTTCGCGACCAGCACGTGGGTGTGGAGCTGCGGGTCTCCGGCCCGGCTCGTGCGATGCCGAAACGCCGCCCCAATCACCCCGCCACCCTCGACCGACTCGAGACCGTTGTGCCCGCGGCGCGACCGCACCGCCTCCCGCTCCAGATAGCTGATCGTCTGATCGACCGCATGCTCATGCGCGGCAACGACCGCCTCCGCGGTATCCGGACAGCCGAGCGCCCACAGCAACGACACCGACTTCGGGGCCGACAACGTCAGATCGAACGCGCACAACCTGGCGTTGCCTGCGCGCAAACGAACACCGGCGGACGGATCTTCACCCGACAACACCGTCCGGAAGACGTCATCATCAACCGTGCCGGCGAGCCCGAGACGGTCGGCGCCGGCGCCGAGCCAACGGCCGGGCACCTCGCCTGCTTCGAGGTAGTAGTCCTCCACGCCGTGCGCGACACCGGCGAGGTAGTAGCCCTCCTGCCCTGCGCTCAACTTGCCGATCGACATCACCAACCGGAATAGCGCGCGTACAGACCCGAACGCGACAGCGCCGCATCGAGATGCAACGTGTGTGATTCGTTCTGGGTTCTGTCGGCGAGATCGATTCGGATCTCGGCATGAGCGAGATCGAGATCTGGAGAAGGGGTCGATCGAACAAATGGCAATTGCTCCGAACCTTGGATGGAGGTCGCACGCGCGCGTTCGATTGCGGGAACGAGACGTACGAGCTCGTCGCCTCAGGCCGATCGAGTCGTGCGCGCTCCAAGTGACGGACGTGTCTGTTGCCGCTTGCCGGGGAACACGTCCGGCGGCCTCTCCGAACGGGTTCCGCGGGGTCGATTCGGGCCCGGCTTTGCTAACGCCTTGCTAACGCGCGGTGGCGAAACGCGAGGATTTCGGTCGACCCGCTGGACGACCGCTTCGCGAAAGACCTGATCAGAGGGCACGGCGCAGAATCCACCGCGCGCCCTGGAACCCCAGATCGCGGCTTAAACCCGCCGGCCCTTCGGGGCGTGAGGGTTCGAGTCCCTCCCCGGGCACCGCCTGTGACCGCGCCGATTCGGCGCGGTCCATCGTGGCCGCGACCGTGTCGGAGTCGACGTCGAGCTCACCCGCCCGCTGTAACCATCGCTCGGTCATCGTGAGCGGATCGACGGTGTAGTCCTTGGCCTGGCGAGTATCGAGCGCCGCGACCTCCGCCGCCCGAGGCGACGAACCCCACGAGTCGCGATCTCCGCTTCGATTTCCGCTCGGCGGGTCGAGAACGGACGCACGACCGAATCAGGGATCCCCTCAAGGCGTGTACATCGCCACGTGTGCCGTGACCCATTGATGTTCACGGCCGGTCGAGTCCTGGACGTGAACGTTCTGCGTTCTCACGTCGGACACGTCGATTCCCGATTCTTGGACCGCGATGGCCGCCGCGTCAGCAAGCGAGGAGGCCCCTGCGATCGCGCCGGCAACGCTCTTGTGCATGCCCTGGAACGAAACATGAATCGAGCATTGGTCGGGGACCGCGCGCACATCTCCTTGACCAGCCACGACGATCGTCCTTTGCGGCTCACCCTGTATACCCGGCACGCACGCATGCTGCCCGATGCCACGCCGGCGCGGCGAGAGGCGATC
>JBEPUZ010000339.1:0-3386 GCA_041691275.1 Actinomycetota bacterium
GCACGTACGACGTCGAGAACTCCGGCATCGGCGGATTCGCATCGTTACGGGCCATCGCTACGACTCGCTCGTGGTGACGGGACGGCCGAAGGCGGAGGTCCGCTTGGCGCGACGCAGCCGCGAGAAGATCGTGCCGCCGGTGATCGGACCGGCCGCGGGCTCGGCGACCTCGGTCGCGGGCTCGGCGACCTTCCGCTTCTGCCAGGCCGCGAAGAACCTCACATTCAAGGTGAGAACCACGCCGTAGATGACCGTCGCGCCGATGTCGATGAGCTTGTCGCGAGTCACGTCGAACGGCGGCAGGTCACTGGCCCACTGGCCTCGGTGCACGACGAACGAAGCGCTGTCGAAGTTGAGGTACGAGTTTCCGAACGTCAACCATTCGTGGGGGATCACGCCGTACCCGAGGGCGAACATGAACCACACGAACATGGCGCCGATGACGCACTGGGCCCACGTGGGCGACTCGTCACTGCGCTTCGGGGTGCGGATGACGAGGGACGCCGCTCCGCAGCCGATCGCGAAGAGCACGGTTGCGTATAGCAATCGCGCCGCCTTGCGTAACCACGGAACGTGGAACATCAAGAACGTTCGCGGTAGCACGTTTGGAATGTGCACCGCGAGGAGGCTGTGCCATACGTGTATGTCGCGCATGCTCCCCGGCGCTCCTTCTCACGTCGGCCGTGTCGCTCTTGTTACCACGCTAGATGCGAGCCCGGCACATTGTGCGGCAAGGCTCGTCACGCTTCGTTTCCGGCGCCCCGAGCATGTGATCATGTGCTCGTGAACGAGCGTCCACCCGACGATCTGCCGAGGGGTTTGCGAGGCGATTCGCGAGGGAATTGGGACGTGCTCGTCGTCGGCGCAGGACCGTCAGGTTCGGCCGCTGCGTATTGGCTCGCCACACATGGTCATCGGGTCCTGGCGCTCGAAAAGAAGCACTTTCCGCGCGACAAGACCTGCGGAGACGGTCTCACACCGCGAGCCGTTCGCCAGCTGCACGACATGGGCCTGGCCGATCGGCTGAAGGGCTCGCAGCGATTCGACGGGCTGCGTTCGATCGCGCACGGGGTGACCCTCGAGCTCGCCTGGCCCGAGCATCCCGACTTTCCGTCCTACGGATACGTCGTCCGGCGAAGAGAGCTCGACGACATGGTCGCAGAACAGGCGGTCAAAGCCGGCGCCACGATCTGGCAGGGCGCGGAGGCGATCTCGCCCATCGTCGAGGGCGGGCTCCTCACGGGGGCGATGGTCCACGACAAGGATTCCGGCAATGACGTCGCGGTGCGGGCCCGGTACATCGTGGTCGCCGACGGGGCCAACTCACGGTTCGGGCGTGCCCTCGGCACCTCCCGGGACCGGTCGTACCCGCTCGGGATGGCGATCCGTGGCTATTTCACGAGCCCGTTCCACGACGAGCCCTGGATCGAGAGCCATCTCGACATCCGGGACCGGGACGGGAACCATTTGCCCGGATATGGGTGGATCTTTCCGGTTGGTGACGGCACCGTCAACGTCGGGGTCGGGCTCCTGTCCACCTTCCAGGGGTGGAAGCACATCAACACCACGCACCTGATGGAGGCGTTCTGCGAGACCGCGCCCGCCCGCTGGGGGCTGTCGGCCGAGACCGCGACCTGTGCGCCGACGGGTGGTCGGCTCCCGACTGGGGGATCGGTGCTGCCGCGGGTCGGCCCGACCTTCGTCGTCGCCGGTGACGCGGCGGGGTTCGTGAACCCGTTCAACGGCGAGGGAATCTCGGTCGCGTACGAGACGGGGCGGTTCGCCGCCGACGCGATCGATCTGGCGCTGACTTCGGGGAACGGGCTCGCGCTGCAGACCTATGACGACCGGCTGGAGGAGGTCTACGGCCTCTACTTCAAGGTGGCCCGCGTCTTCGTGCGCGCGATCGGGAACCCGCAGGTCATGCGCGAGATGACCCGCGTCGGGATGCAGAGCCGCACGCTCATGGAGTGGGTCCTTCGGATCATGGCCAACCTCCTGCGCCCCGACGAGCTCGGGCCGGCCGAGGCGGTCTATAAGACGGTCGCCGCGCTCGTGAGGATCGCGCCCGAGCCGTGACCCCGCTCGTCATCGCCCACCGAACCGCGCCCCGTGACGCCCGCGAGAACTCGCTCGAGGGGATCATTGCTGCGGCCCGGCTCGGCGCCGACGTGGTCGAGCTCGACGCCCGGCGTGGCCGGGAGGGCACCGTGCACCTCTCGCACGACCCGTTGCTGGCGAGAGTGCAACACCTGCCGCTCGCACTGAAATGGCTGAGCGACGCCCGGCTGGCCCGGATCGGGATCCCGACCCTCGCCCAGGCACTCGAGACCGCCCACGATGCCGGAGTGCGCCTGGCGATCGACACCAAGGACCCGGGTGCGGGCGAGGCGGTGCTCGCGACGGTCCGGGCCGCCGGGGCCGTCGACCAGGTCCTGCTCTGGTCGCAGCACATGCCGACGGTGCGCACATATGTACGGGCGCTCCCCGACGCCGAGGTTGCGCTGCTGCGCGACACCTTCGACCCGACCGCGCACGATCGCCTGCTCGCGGACGCCGCCGCGATCGGTGCGCGGGCGGTTTCGGCACACCAGGACGTGGTGACGCCGGCGTTCGTCGCCGCGGCGGCCGAACGCGGGTTGGTCGTCTACTGCTGGTACCAGCGTCTCGATCTGCAACAGGCCCGGCTCCCCGGCGCCGCGGCCGCCGGTCTGGCCGGGGTAGTCACCGACTGGCCCGCCGTAGCCCGCGAGACCGTGGGGGCCCGGGAGTAACGTTCTCGAACGCGGGAACTGCACCGGGAGTGCGGACGTCCCGGATCGAGGGAGCCACAGGCATGTGCGCACAGTGTGTGAGCAAGGCAGACATCGTCGTCGGTTGCATTGGATTCGCGGGCTTCTTGTTCAAAGGACCGTGCGAGGACGCGCTCATCTCAATGGGCCTGATCCCCGAACCGCACCCGCTCGCAGTCGGGATGCGCACGGTCAACTTCCTGCGTGACCTCGACATCGACCCCGCGCCGATCCTCGGTGACGACGTCGTCGAGGCGGTCGACACCGTCTTGGCGTTCCCGCGTCAGGTCGTCTTCCGGCGCACGTTCCGCCAGGCGATCTCCTTGATGCTGCCGCTCTCCATGCGTTCCCAGAGAGCGTTCGCCACGAAGTAGACGACGCCCAGCAGGATCAACGCCATCGGGAGCACGACCCACGGCGTGACCTGCGGCAACGTGACGTGCTGGACCCACCAGGGCCCGGTCCACGACAGGTCCCACGGGTACCCGTTTCGTTTCACGCCGTTGATCACCGGCTTCGCCACCACGTGGGCCCAGGTGGTCCACGCGATCATGCGGCAGACGCCGTAGAAGAACACGCCCCGGTAGAGCGCGA
>JBEPUZ010000340.1:0-3274 GCA_041691275.1 Actinomycetota bacterium
TCGAGCAGCGCCGACTGCACCTTCGCGGGCGCGCGGTTGATCTCGTCGGCGAGCACGAGATTGGCGAAGATGGGGCCCCACTCGATGTCGAAGTCTTCGCGCGACGGCCGCCACACCCGGGTCCCGACAATGTCGGCCGGAACCAGATCGGGAGTGAACTGCAGCCGGGTGAACGAACCGCCGACCACGCCCGCGAGCGTCGAAACCGTCAGCGTCTTCGCGAGCCCGGGGACACCCTCGATGAGGCAATGGCCGCGCGCGAGCAGGCAGATCATCGCCCGCTCGACCATGCGATCCTGTCCGACGATCACCCGCTTCACTTCGAACAGGGCCTCTTCCAGCCGTTCGGCGTGGCGCTTGTTGTCGTCGGTCGGCATGCCATCCGGCATCTCCGCGCGAAACGGGGGCGGCGCGGGCGTCTCGTCGATTCCGCTCATGCTGTCGGGCTCCTTGGCACACGTGACTGGGAACGAGTCACCATGATGCCGGGCGATCCTGAGAACCGCGTACGGGCCACCCGCGGAGTTCCTGTGGGGCTCCGGTGAGCGCATCCGGGTTCAGCCCAGCCTCGGCGGCGACCGAGTCACACCGTATGCCCACGTTATGGACAAGGTTGACGATAGTCCCGTCCTATTACTAATGCGCTTTCCCAGGGCGAACGCGCGCACCGGACCAGAAGTTGCTCTCTTAGCAGCACCCGGGCGACGAACAGACGCTGCGCACGTGTTGCCCCGGACCCGGGCAATACATGGTCGCGATCCGCCGGAGGCAGCCATGCAGACGCGCAAGAGGAATCGACGCCGTGACCGCCGCTGACGCGCGGCCCACGTCGATCCTCCTGCTCGAGGACGCCGACGCCGCAGCCGCGCGCTTTACCTCGATCCTGCGCGAAGCCGCGCCCGACGGGTTCGCGGTCACCCGGACGAAATCGCTCGCCGACGCCCGGGCCCATCTCGCGACCGGCACCACCGAGTGCGTGGTCGTCGACGTCGATCTCAACGGGGACGCGGGGCTCGAGATCATCGAGGTACTCGCGGCGGGCGCACCGAAAGCGGCGTTCGTAGCCCTGACAGGAGTCGGCGTCGATCGCATCGGTGTCACAACCGTCCACGCGGGTCCGGTCGACGTCCTCGCGAAGCTCGCGCTCGAGGGCAAGTCACTCATCGGCGCGATCCGACACGCGATCCTTTTGAAACGTGCGGAGGCGTCACTCGACGAAGTCGAGAGCATCGCCCGCGTCGGGAGTTGGGAAGCCGATCTCGAGACGAACGTCGTCAGCTGGTCGCACGAGCTCTACCGACTCCTGGGCTTCGGCTTCGATCACGCGCCCGGCTTCGAGGAGCTCACCGACCGCATCCATCCCGACGACCGCGCGTCGACCGTCCGCACGCTCACCGACGCCGTCACCAATCTCACTCCGTTCGCCGCCCAGCATCGCCTGCAGCTCCCCGACGGCAGCGAACGCTGGGTGTGTTTCCGGGGCCGGGTCGAGGCAGGTCCCGACGGGCGTGCGGGCCGCATGTTCGGCACCGCCCAGGACATCACCGAGGCGAAAGGAGCAGCGGCCGCGCTCGCCCATCAAGAGCTCCACGATCACCTCACCGGGCTTCCGAACCGGCGTCTCCTCGTCGACCGCCTGGAACAGGCGCTCAACCGCCTGGCGCGTGCGCCGACGATTGTCGCCGTCATCCACTTCGACGTCGATCGCTTCCAGGTGATCAACGACAACCTCGGCCACACCGCCGGCGACGACATGCTCGTCGCAATCGCGGCTCGCCTGCGTGATCAGATCCGGCCCGAGGACACCCTCGCCCGTGTCGACGGCGACGAGTTCGTCGTGCTCTGCGAAGGGCTCGCCGACGAGACGGAAGCAGTGAAGATCGCAGATCGCGTCGGCGCAGCGATGCGGGAGCCGTTCACGGGCGCCGGCGGCGACCTCGTGATCTCCGTCAGTGCCGGCATCGCGCTCGCGGCCCAGTCCGTCGACGCGGGCGCCCTCCTCGGCGACGCGAGCGCGGCCATGTATCGCGCCAAAGCCGCTGGTCGCGCCCGCTCCGAGGTGTTCCTAGAGACGATGCGACCCACGGGTGTCGGCCGCCTCGACACGGAGACGTCGCTGCGGCAGTCGATCGTCCACGGCGACCTCCGGGTGCACTACCAACCCATCGTCAGCCTGGTGGACGGCCACGTGCTCGGGCACGAGGCACTGGTGCGCTGGGCCCATCCCGCCCGAGGACTCCTCGGGCCCGACGAGTTCATCAGCGTGGCCGAGGAATCGGGCCTCATCGTTCCCCTCGGCGCCTGGGTGCTGCGGGAAGCCTGCATGCAGGCGAAGCGCTTCCAGACGCGCGACCCCCGCTGGCCACGCCTGATGATGTCGGTGAACCTCTCGGGCGCGCAGCTCGGGCAGAACGGTCTCGTCGACCTGGTCAGCTCCGCGCTCGACGACGCCGATCTCAGCCCCGAAGACCTGCAGCTCGAGATGACCGAGAGCGTGCTGATGGACGACACACCCCGCACGACCACGCTGCTCCAGTCGTTGCACGACCTCGGCGTGCAACTGAGCATCGACGACTTCGGCACCGGGTACTCCTCGCTCGCCTACCTCCGTCGCTTCCCCGTCGACGTTTTGAAGATCGATCGCACCTTCGTCGGCGGACTCGGCAAGGACCTCGAGGACTCCGCGATCGTCGCCGCCATCGTGAACCTGGCCGACACGCTCGGCTTCACGACCATCGCCGAAGGGGTCGAAACCGAGTTGCAGCGCGACTGCCTGATCAGCCTCGGCTGCTCGCGCGCACAGGGATACCTCTTCGCCCGCCCCGTCGCCGCCGACGAAGCGGAGCACGCGCTCGACCGCGTCCCCGGCTCGGTCGGATGAGCCGCCTGAGTACGCCCGTCAACACGCACTGGCCCTGGAGGCTTCGATGACCGCAGTCGCGGTGACCGACGAAGAGACCGTCGACGCCAACGTCCTGCTCAACTTCTTGGAGCAGGTGAAGAGCGGCGACTTCTCCGCGCGCCTACCGGTCGGGTGGACCGGACTCGCGGGCAAGGTCGCCGACGGCCTCAACGACATCATGGCGATGGACCAGACGTTCTGCGCCGAGCTCGCGCGCGTCAGCGACCTCGTGGGCAAGCAAGGCCGCCTGTCGCAGCGGGTCGAACGGGGCGGGCTCATCCCGCGTTGGTCGGGACCGATCGACTCGGTCAACCGGCTCCTCGAGGATCTCGTCCGCCCGACGAGCGAGATGCAACGCGTCATCGGCGCTGC
>JBEPUZ010000341.1:0-3283 GCA_041691275.1 Actinomycetota bacterium
AAGTCGTTGGGGCTGTGGTCGCGGGCGGCGGCGACCAGTTCCGGTTCGGCCTGGGCGAGGATCGGCGCCCGCGCGGCGGTGTGGGCACGGGCGAGGACCTGGACGTGCCGCAGTGAGATGTCGCCTTCGAGGAACGCGGCGAGGACGTCGGGCATCTTGGTGAGTTTGCGGGCGATGTCGACGTAGAAGCCTGCGACTCCCGGATCCATACGACAGCCGTGCCGGACCGATGCCGCTGCGCTCAACGATCCGGTGAGTGCCCAGTTGCCGGATTGGTCGTAGTCGGCGACGTCGCGCAACCAATCGGCTTCGGCTGCGTCGACCGCCCGCCGCTTCGCCGCGATCGTCTCCTGCGTTACGAACATATGTTCGACTCTACACCAAAACTCATTACAGTTACTGAGTAATCGAGCGCAGAAGTCGGCGAGCGCGACTGAGCTCACCGCGTCCGTCGAGGCATCCGCCCGTTTTGCGCAAATGGGGCGTACCGTCGCTAGCGAAGTGCCGCATTGCCGGGGGGCGACATGGCAACGAACTCGGATACAAGAGTCTCGGACCTCACGGTCTCCGATGTACCGGTCGACGGGCGGGGCCACGCGAACGAGATCGTGGCGTTCGCCGTTGCGCTGAACCGGACTGCGAACCAGGCCGCGGAGGCGCTGAAGACGAGTTTTCGCATCGTCGTCAGCAAAGTGCACGAGCACGACCCTCAGCCCTGACCTGACTGAGCCCTGAGCCCTGAGCACCCCGAAATGGAGGGTGCCCGCGCCGCCTTGTAGAGCCCGGACGAAACGGGGTCTTTCGGGCCACATCCCGGAATCTGCCACTGACGGTGACATCCCGCTTAGGGAGTCGGCCGTGGCGGCCGACAAAGCATCCGGTGGGGTGTTCCGAAGACGTCCCATGACGCACGCCACAACTGGACGCGGGGCGAAGGATCGCTGGTGAAACGCAAGCTGTCGATCAGGACGAAGTTGGCGGCGACGTTGGCGGTGCCGCTCACGGCGTTGGCGGGCTTCGCGGCACTGCAGGTGCGCGACGCCTACAACCGGTCCGATCAGGTGAAGCTCCAGGCCGGGCTCGCGACGTCGGCGACCGGACCTGCGGGCGCGTTGACCGCCCTCGAGAACGAGCGCGACTACGAGTCGCTGCGCGCGATCGGCAAGCAGAACCTCGTCGCGCCGAAGAACACCAAATTCTCCGCGCAGGTGACGGCCGCGACCGACATCGCGCTCGGCAACTTCCGCCGGCTGCTGGGTGACGTCGGCGGGAGCGCGGCCGGGAACTACCGCTCGACGCTGTCTCAGGTGAGCACGGGCCTGGTGGCGATCCGGCAGCTGGCCGAGGACGACGCGTCGAAGGGCGCGACCGCGGCAAACGCCGAGAACGCGGCACTCATCTTCGACCGTTACTCGACGCTCATCGGGCAGCTGCTCGACGCCGACCAGCGCTCCGGAGCCACGATCGACGACGCCAACCTGCGCAGCGGCGCCGAGTTGTTGAACGCGCTCGCCCGTCAGAGTGACACCGAATCGGGTGTCGGTATCAACGTCGGGCTCGCGGCGATCACGCACGAGCCCACCGCGATCCTCAACGCGCAAGAGCTCGCGGACCGCCAAGCTCAAGGCGACGCCGACCTGCACGTGCGGGCCAACGGTCCGTTCGAGCGGGCTGTCATCGGAGCGCTCGACGCCACTGCACGCAAGGCCGCGGTCGCTCAGCTCCAGGTCGCGGCGCGCAACCCCCTCGGCGCGAACCTCGGCACGCTGCTCAAGATCCGTCCGGACTCGATCAACCTGCTCCGGGTCGCGCAGACGAACACCGCCGCACTCGTCACCTCCCGTGCGCACAGCCTGACCTCGGGCGCCGCGAACGAAGAGCGCAACTGGTTGGCTATCACCGTCGGATCGGTGTTGCTCGCCATCGCGCTCCTGTGGCTCACGAACCGCTGGATCACGCGGCCCCTGCGGGCACTCGCCGACCAGGCCGTCGACATGGCCGGTAAGGGGCTGCCCGCCGCAGTGCAGGAGATCCTCGAGACCCCGGTCAACGAGACGGTCGCACTACCGCAGCTCACCCCGGTGCACGTGCGGGCCGGTGGTGAGGTGCACGACGTCGAGGTCGCGCTCAACCGGGTGCAGGACAGTGCGGTGTCGCTGGCGGTCGAGCAGGCGACCCTGCGGCGCAGCATCGCCGACGCCTACGTCAACCTCGGACGACGCAACCAGAACCTGCTGTCCCGCCAGCTCGAGTTCATCACTCAACTCGAGAACGACGAGTCGGATCCCGAGACGCTCGAGCACCTCTTCCGGCTCGACCACCTCGCGACCCGCATGCGCCGCAACGCGGAGTCGCTGCTCGTGCTCGCAGGACTCGCCCCGCCCCGTACGTGGAGCGCGCCCGTTGCGATGGGTGACGTCGTGCGCGGTGCGCTCGGCGAGGTCGAGGGATACCGGCGGGTGCGCTTGCGTCACGTCGACGGCGCGCAGGTGGACGGTGCGGCCGCCGCCGATGTGAGCCACGTGATCGCGGAGCTCGTCGAGAACGCGCTGTCGTTCTCACCACCCGACGCAGACGTCGAGGTCTACGGGCGGCGCGACGAGCACGGCTACATGATCACGATCGTCGACTCCGGCATAGGGATGCACGACGAAGAGCTCGAGCGCGCGAACATGCTGATGACGTCGGCGAACGCATTCACCATGGCGCCGTCGCGGTTCCTCGGTCACTACGTGGTGGCACAGCTCGCGACGCGGCACGGCCTGGCCGTACATCTTGCGGCGTCTCCCGCGGGCGGATTGACCGCGATGATCGCGCTGCCGGCCGTGTTGCTCGGGCTGAAGAACGAGCCGCTGCCGGTGGCGCCTGACGACGCGGCCTCGTTGTTCGATGCGCCGACCGAAGAGAACGACCGGCCGCCGCTCGCGCTGCCAAGACGCGAGCCTGTCGCGGAGGCGGGCCCGATCTCGTTCCGCGACTCGTCGGCATCGGCGAGCGAACCCGAGGCCGAGGCGCCGGCACCGAGCTCCGAGCTCCGAGACGTCGACTGGCAGCGGGAGTTCGACGCCGTCGACGCCGAGGTCGACGCGGTCAGTACGACGGGAACCGTCGCCGCCGCTACGCCACCGAACGTGGACCCCGCGCCGCCGGGGGAGGCACCCGGCTCGTGGTACCAGCCCGAGCCCTTGCCGACGCGCACGACCGCACCCGCTCCGGTCGCGGCCGAGCCCGAACCGGAACCGGCCCCCGCAGCCGTCGCCGAGGTACCGTCCGCACCCGAACC
>JBEPUZ010000342.1:0-3281 GCA_041691275.1 Actinomycetota bacterium
GCGTCCGGGCGTGATTTTCGAGATCACGATCGCGGTGCAGCCGAAGCAACGGTTGTAGCCGGTGAGGTGATGGCCGGGAGCGACGGCGACGAGCGTTGCGCCTTGCGCGATCGGGTCGGGTCCGCCTTCGTTGGAGTTGTCGAGATGGACCAGCGCACCGTCCCACCACAGCCCGGCGTAGTACAGCGTCGTCAACTGCGGATCGGCGATCACCGGGCTCGGGTCGCCCGAGGTGCAACTGAGGAACACCACTGCGTACGTGCCCGACGGAACGTCGGCGATCGTGTAGGTGCCGTCGGCGTGGACCTGCCCGACGACGGCGAACTGGTCGGGCAGGTATGCGATCACGCACACCGACGTCATCGCCCGTCCGCTCAGGTTCACGACCTTGCCCGAGATGCTGCCGACTGCGCCGGGCGCGAGCCGAGCGTCGATGTGGTTGACCACATGGCCTGCGACCACGTCGATCGTGCCCGCGTTCGCCGAGGTCGACTGCTGGTTCCACCACTGGCCCGCGAAGGTGGGAGTGCCGCTGCAGTCGACGAACTGCACCCGGTACTGGCCCGACCGGCTGAGGCTGATCGCGTAGTTGCCGTTGGAGTCGGTGCGCGCCAGACCACCGAAGAACGTCGCCGTCGACGCCTGCGCGCACATGTTCGCCAGCGGATGGCCGCCGGAATCGGTCACGGTTCCGGTGATCTGGGCCGCGGCGACGAGCCGGGCGTCGATCCCCGATCGCGTATCGCCCGCAACCAGGTTCAGGGCATTCGCGGTGGCGAAGTCGGCGTGCTGGTTCCACCACTGCTTGAGATACGCACCGCCACCGTTGCAGCCGCGGAAAGCGATCTTCACTGTGGCCGCCGGCAACCCGCCGAGCTGGTAGGTGCCGTCGTTCGCCGTCGACGTGCCCGCGATCTGATCGGTGCCGTTCGGGGTGGCGACGTTGGCGTCGACGCAGATTCCCGCCGCGGGCGCGCCGCCCGGAGTCGTGACCGTGCCCCTCACCGTCGCGGCGCGACCCAGCTGGGCGTTGATCGCACTGTGCACGGCTCCCGCCCCGGAGAGCGTGAGGACGGTGGCACTGTCCGACGACTGCTTGCCGTTCCAGTATTGGTTCGCCCACACCGGCACCGGGCTGCCGTCGGAGAACTGCACGTTGTAGGGGCCGGGCGCGACGGCACTCGTCGTGTAGTCGCCGTTGCTATCGGTCTGGCCGTAGCCGCTGGTGCCCTGGTTCGTCGGGTTCACGTTGACGTTGATGCCTGCGAGCGGATTCCCGGCGGTGTCCGTGACGTGGCCCGCGACCTCGATGCCCGCAGTCAGCTCGGCGTCGACGCCTTGCCGGTCGTCCCCGGGCGCGAGGACCACGGGCGTGGAGTCGTTGTAGTTGCTCTTGTTGTCGTACCACTCCGCGACGTAGGGACCATCGCCGCTGTTGCACTCGCGGAACTCGATGCGCAACGAGGCCGCCGCGAGCTGGTCGATCGTGTACGTGCCATCACCCGCGGTCGTCGTGCCCTTGACGAAGTCCCAGCCGTTGTTGTTCGGCGTGTCGGCGTCGACGCAGATTCCCGACAGCGGAACGCCGCCGGAACCGGTGACCGTGCCGTGCAACGACGCGGCGCGCACCATGTGCACGGGTTGGAGCGCCGTGTTGGTTCCGTCGATCACGCCGATGGCGTCCGACGATCCGGAATCGGCATGGCCGAGGTACCACTGCGCGAGGTACTGCACGGGCGGGTTGCAGTCGGAGTACCCGACGTGGAACGAGCCGCTGCCGAGCCCGGTGATCGTGTACGTCCCTGACCCGTCGGACTGTGTGCCCGGACCGTTCTCGACGTTCACACAGATCCCCGACAGGGGATTGCCACCTGCGTCGGAGACCGTGCCCGAGATCGAGCCGCCGGCGCCGGGTGGGACGGGTCCGCCGCCGCCGCCCGGTGCGGCCAGCGCGGGTGCAGTTCCGAGCCCGATGAACGCGATGACGACCGCGGTTCCACACGCGACTCGCCCAATACCTGCCCGCCGCCGTGTATGCACCGCGCTCTGCCTCGACCGGCATGCGGATCACCTTGAGTTGTTGCGGACGCAAGATGCATGGTGTGCGCAGGTGATCCGCGTAGTCCGAGTTCTGCAGTAGTTCAGATATGCTCGGAACATGCGAGTGGTCGAACACTCCTTTTCGGAGTTGCTGCGAGATCCCAAGACTGTTGTGCGCGACCTCGATCGTGGCGAGGTGCTGCTTCGCCGTCGTGGTGCTGCCGCGCTTCGGCTCACTCGCGCAGACCGGGATGAGCAGCGCGCCGACGCGTTCGCCATCGTCGGACGCGCGCTTCGGAACCTGGCGGTCCACTCGCCGTCGGCACTGGGCGACGCGTTGCTCGACGAGTTCCCGTGGACGTCATTTCTGCCGATGGCCGACCGCGCGGAGTTCGTCAACGAGTTCACGCGGACTGTGGTCGCGGCGGCCGAGATCGACAACTTCGCCCCGTTGGCCCAACTGATCAACGAGTGGCGTGCTACGGCCGAGATCCACGCCGACCCAAAGCTGGCACGCCGCATACGACGCCCGGTTGCCGCGACGGGTCGTGCGGTGCCTCGGCCTTCGCTCTGAGGGTCGATGGCGAAGCGCAGGGAACGGGTCGCGCCGCCCGCGGCGCCGGACGCCTGGGAGTTCCGCTTCGCGACGAACGATGCCGCGAAGGGATGGGATCAGATCTGTGCGTCAGCACCCGCCAACGCAAGGCGGGCATGGGAGCGGATCACTGCGGAGCCCCGTCGACGTGACGAACGCCAGCATCCGCTCAAGGGTTCACTCGGATCTCGCGCGGTCGAGGGCACCGCGATGGAACAGTGGCAGTTCGAGGTCACGGGCGCGGGCCGCGTGTGGTTCTGTATCGACGATTCCCGCCGGACGGTGTGGATGACGGAGTGCTCAGTCGGGCATCCGAGGTCGACCGAGTAGTCGACTCGAAGAGCGCAGCCGCTAACGGCCTTAGCTCACGCACCGCCTCGACGAGGCGCAGCGTGCGGGGCGTTTCGTGGTGCCCGCGAGCATTCGGTCGCCGGCGCTTAGACACAAACGGTTCTTGCGGTGAAGCCGTACCACGTCGTTAGGTCTACGGCGCCTGAGGTAGCACGACTCGTGCGAGACTGGCGCCCAGTATCCGAGATCGACAGTGCTGCTGATGCGCTGTTCGTGTGCGCAGGGGATATGGCACCGGTCGTCGACGCGGGTTACTCCGACCTCGATTGGGCTTGGATGATCGGGTGGACGGCTG
>JBEPUZ010000343.1:0-3279 GCA_041691275.1 Actinomycetota bacterium
CACTCGACATGAGTGTTATGGTGACGACACGTCGGCCCGGTATCCGGCGCATCCATCACGAAGCTCCGAGGCCGACAACCCCGCGGTGCTGGCGACCGGGCTGCCACCCGCCGGCCGACGAGGAGTTACCCCGCCACGGGGAGGCCCCACATGCTGCGACTCCAGGCCCCGCTCCCTGACGAGTACACCCTCGCGACCGAGGAGGAGCTCGTCGACCGCATCGCGGCGGCCAAGACCACCCTCGGCGAACGTCTCGTCATCCTTGGTCACCACTACCAGCGCGACGAGGTCATTCGTTGGGCCGACTCCGTCGGTGACTCGTTCCTCCTGGCCCGCTTCGCGGCCGACAACGAGGTCGCCACCGACATCGTCTTCTGCGGTGTCCACTTCATGGCCGAATCGGCCGACGTGCTCACCGGCCCGCATCAGCGGGTCATCCTCCCCGACCTCAACGCGGGTTGCTCCATGGCCGACATGGCCAACCTCGACCAGGTCGAAGAGGCGTGGGACGAGATGGGCGCGATCACCGACATCGACCGCATCGTGCCGATCACCTACATGAACTCCTCCGCTGCGCTCAAGGCCTTCGTCGGCCGCCACGGCGGCGCGGTCTGCACGTCGTCGAACGCCCGGGCCGTGCTCGAGTGGGCCCTCGCCAAGGGCGACAAGGTCCTCTTCTTCCCCGACCAGCACCTCGGCCGCAACACCGGCTTCACCATGGGCTACGGCGACGCCGACATGCGGGTCTGGAACCCGCACCAGGAATGCGGCGGGCTCGAGGACCGCGACGTCAAGGACGCGACGCTCCTCCTCTGGAAGGGCCACTGCTCCGTGCACCAGCGGTTCCGCCCCGCACACGTCGAGGCGGCGAGAGCCGAGCACCCGGGCATCGAGATCATCGTCCACCCGGAGTGCGCGCACGACGTGGTGGAGATAGCCGACCGGGTTGGATCGACCGAGCGCATCCAGGAGTGGGTGCGGGCGGCCGCGCCCGGCTCCGCCCTCGCGATCGGCACCGAGATCCACATGGTGCAACGCCTCGCCCGCGAGCACGCCGACAAGACGATCGTCTCGCTCGACCCGCTCGTGTGCCCATGCTCGACAATGTTCCGCATTGACGCGCCGCACCTGGCGTGGGTGCTCGAGAACCTCGTCGACGGAACCGTCGTGAACCAGATCGTCGTCGACCCCGACACGACCGAATGGGCCCGCACCGCGCTCGAGCGCATGCTCGCTATCACCTGACGACGGCAACGTGATCGCCGAATTCTCCGACCCGCGCCTCGTCGCGATCTACGAGACGATCAACGACTACGACCTCGGTGCCCAACCCGACTTCTGCCGCGAGTTGGCCATCGAGATCGACGCGAAGACGATCGTCGACATCGGTTGCGGCACGGGACTCATCACCCGTGACCTCGCGCGCCTCGGCTACCGGATGATCGGCGTCGACCCTTCGCTCCCCATGCTCGGCGTCGCCCGTAACCGTCCGTTCGGCAACGAGGTGCGCTGGCTGCACGGCGACGCCACCCTCGTCGGCGAGGCCGGAGCCGACCTCGCGATCATGACCGGCCACGTCGCCCAGTTCTTTCTCTCCGACGACGACTGGCACTCGAACCTCGACGCACTGCAGCGCGCCCTTCGACCCGGCGGCCTGCTTGCGTTCGAGAGTCGCAATCCCGAGGCCCGGGAATGGGAGCGCTGGACCCGTGATGCCGTGCGCTCGGTGAGCGATCCCGAAGCCGGCCGGATCGACACGAAGACGGTCTTGCTCGGGATCGAAGGTGACATCGTCTGGTTCAAGAACGACTACTTCTTCGCCGCGACCGGCGAGCTCGTGGTCTCGCAGGCCAAGTTGCGCTTCCGCAGCCGGGCCGAGCTGACCGCCACGCTCACCGAGGCCGGATTCACCGTCGAGCACACATACGGAGACTGGGGTCGCCGCCCGGTCGGGCCGTCGTCACCAGAACTGATCTTCGTCGCCCGCCGGACCTAGTCACCCGCCCTTGCGGGCGACCATCAACAGCAGGCGTGGGATCGTCGCCGCATCGCGGTACTCGGGCGCACGGGCGAGGAATCCCTCGGGCGGCATCGGCTCCTCCATCCGTTCGATCAGCAAGCCGCACGCCGCCATGGCGTTCACGTACTGCGACAGCGGCCGGTGGACGAACGGCAGCACCACGCCGGGCGCCAACTCCTCCATCGACACGTCCTCGACCAAGTACGGCCCAATCCGCCAGTACTGCTCCTCGAGGATGTGGTCGATGATCCATCCGCTGTTGGGCGCCTGCAGCAACGGATGGTTCAAGAAGAACGCGAACCGCCCGCCGGGCTCCAACACCCGGGCGATCTCCGCGATCGCCGGCCGGTGATCGGCGATGTGCTCGAACACCAGACAGACGACGACCGCGTCGAACGTCGCATCCGGGAACGGCAACGCGTCGGCGTTCGTGCGGGCGTACCCGATCGGTCCACCGCGCTCCCGGGCCGCTTGCAGCTGCGCCAGTGTCGGGTCGACCCCGACCACGAGTTCGGCCCCGTCACGCGCGACAAGCCGAGCGATCTGACCTTCGCCCGTCCCGACGTCGAGCACGCGGCGCGCCCCCGCGAGGCACTCGCGCGCGAGCGGCAGGATCTGCTCTTCGTACTCGGCGTCGGCGCCCTCGGTGAAGCCCTCCTGCCACCAACCCGCGTTGCGCTCCCACAGATCTTTGTCGTCGGTCATGTGGAACGGGAGGCCCGACAGCCCTTAACGGCTGATGCCGAGAAGCGGCGCGAGGAACCGGCCGGTGTGGCTCTCGGGCACCTTGGCCACCGTCTCGGGCGTGCCCTCGGCGACGATCAGCCCACCCCCGGAACCACCCTCGGGGCCGAGGTCGACGATCCAGTCGGCCGACTTGATCACGTCGAGGTTGTGCTCGATCACGAGCATCGTGTTCCCCGCGTCGACGAGCCGTTGCAACACGTAGAGCAGCCGACGCACGTCCTCGAAATGCAACCCGGTCGTGGGCTCGTCGAGGATGTAGATCGTGTGACCCGTCGGGCGCTTGCCCAACTCGGTCGACAGCTTCACCCGCTGCGCCTCACCACCCGACAACGTCGGCGCTGGTTGCCCGAGCCGCACGTAGCCGAGCCCCACGTCGACGAGGGTCTGCATCTGCCGGGCGATCGACGGCTGATTCGTGAAGAACTCCAGGGCCTCCTCGGCCGGCATGTTCAACACGTCGGCGATGTTCTTGTTCTTCCACGTGATGTCGAGCGTGTCGCGGTTGTAGCGCG
>JBEPUZ010000344.1:0-3255 GCA_041691275.1 Actinomycetota bacterium
GTCGACATCCCGCTGCCGGCGACAGCCGACATCAGCCGCGTCAACGCGATCCTGCAATCCGTCGGGGAGGCGCTCTACGAGGACGACGCGATGCGTCCCTTGTTGCTCGACACTCCGACGGTGATGGGAGTCGAGAGCATCGACGTCGACCGCTTGAGCATCCGCATGGTCTCGCGCACGCTGCCCGGCAAGCAGTTCGACGTCGGCCGCGAACTGCGTTCGCGCGTCGCGACCGCGTTGAGGGAAGAGGGCATCGTCCTGCCGCCCGCCCTCGAGACCAGCGCCCCGACCCGATCGACGTGATGCGCAACATCCGTGCGCGCCGATCGACGATGATCCTGAGTGCGATCTTCGTCGTGACGCTCGGCCTCTACCTGCTCGTCCGACCCGAGATCGACACCCAACCCGCGTCGGTGCCGAACGTGAGCACCGAGAGGCCCACGGTGCGTACGACGCCGTCGACTCAGCGAACGACCACTACGACCGTCAAAACCCACGCGTCGACCACGACATCGCCGAGCGCGACCGCGTCGACCACGACAACGAGCTCTACCGCGACCGCTTCGACCGCCTCGACGACCCGGACGTCCAGCTCGTCCTCGACCTCGACGACGTTGCCGGGCATCTCCACCTCGTCGTCGACGACCTCGTCGACGACGACTCCGTGAGGGTCAACTCCCGACGGTGAGCTCGACCCGGTCGTCGTAGAACGACATCATTCCGGCGATGCCTTCGGCCGACGATTTCGGCGACTCGTAGCTCCAGACGATGCCGTCGTGCACCTCACCGCCGAGCTCGAGCGTCCAGTACGAGGCCGAGCCCTTGAACGGGCACTCGGTCTTGAAGCTCGTCGGGCGCAGCAGATCCATGCGCACGTCGTCGCGAGGCAGGTAGTACCGGGTCGGCAGACCTGTCTCCTCGAGCAACACGGGGTGGTCCGTCTCGGCGATCGTTTCTCCGGCGACCTTCACCACCACGTGGAGGTCGGCGGGTGCGATCGTGACTGTGTGGCCGGGGTTCATGACGGAGACAACCCTCCCATGCCCGATGCCATTCCGCGAAAGAGTCCGAGGCGGACACCCGCGGGTATGAGTAGGTGACTCCCCGGACACAGGGTTCCGGGCACCCGGCTCGTGCATCGATCAGGCACTGTTGGCGGGTTGTGGCCTTGGTTCGTCCGATCCGATGCTGTTATGGTCCGGCCGCGCGAATTGGCGGGGTGGAGGTGCGCGACATGGACGGTGCAGGTACGCGAACGGTGTCAGCTTTCGCGAGACGACCTTTTCGAAGGGTTCTCGCACGAAGCATCGTGGCGATCGCCGCGATCACCACACTCGGATCGGCAGGATTGGTCGGCGCGACGTCGACGACCGCCGGCGCAGTCGCACCTACCGCGGTGCGAGCCGGTTTCGACTCGTCGACCTTCGCCGGAAACGACGACGCATCGACGCCGGTCGCGTTGCCGTTCCCGATTCACTTCTTCACGGGCGACTACAGCTCGTTGTTCTTGAACAACAACGGTAACGTCACGTTCGACGCGGCCCTACCGACGTTCACGCCGTTCGACCTGTCGACTGCGAACCGCGTGATCGTCGCTCCCTTCTTCGCCGACGTCGACACACGGTCCGCAAGCCCGGTGACGTACGGCTCGGGCACCGTCGACGGCCACCCGGCGTTCGGGTTCAACTGGCCCGGCGTCGCGTGCTTCGATCAGATCAGCTCGGTGCTCAACCGGTTCCAGTTGATTCTGATCGACCGTTCCGACGTCGCCGCGGGCGACTTCGACATCGAGTTCAACTACGACCAGATCCAATGGGAGACCGGCACCGCGAGTGGCGGCGATCCGACGTGCCAGGGCGGTAACTCGGCCCGGGCCGGATACTCCGACGGCACCGCGGTCAACACGTTCGAGCTGCCCGGCTCGGCTGTCAACGGCGCGTTCCTCGACTCGAACCCCGTGACCGGTCTCATCCACAACAGCGTCAACAGCACGCAGCTCGGTCGCTACATCTTCGGCGTTCGTGCCGGTCAGCCCCGCACTCCGACGTCGGTGAGCACCTCGATCACCGGCGGCGGCAACTCGGGCGCGTCGATCGCGGTGAACACCGGCGCCCCGGTCACTGACTCGACCACGTTGTCGGGCGCGAACGCTGCGACTGCGAGCGGCACTGTCTCCTACACCGTCTACTCCGATGCCGCGTGCACGACCGCAGTGGCAGACGGCGGGACGAAGACCGTCACTTCCGGCACGGTCCCGAGCTCCGACGCCGTCACCTTCTCGACTGCGGGTACGCGGTACTGGCAGGCGAGCTACAGCGGCGACAACGCCAACTCGCCCTCGGCATCGACGTGCGGCGACGAGGTCGTGACCGTGACCGCAGCGCAGCTCTTGGTCACCTCGATTACGGGAACACCCGACCCGGTCACGGCCGGCAACAACGTGAAGTACACCGTGACCGTCAGCAACACCGGCGGTACCGCGGCAACGGGCGTGCAGGTGGTCGACACGTTGCCGGCCACAACGACGCGTGTCTCGGCGACTGCGCCAGGCGGCTGCGTCGGGACCGGACCGATCACGTGCTCACTCGGTACCGTCGCCGCGGGCGGATCAGCGGCGGCAACGATCATCGTGAAGACCGCGGCCAACTCCGGCGGAACAACGGTCACCGACTCCGCGACATCGAGCGGTAGCACCGCGAACTTCACCACGCACATCGTGGCGCCGGTTCCGGGGAGCGCGTCGGGATTCGTGTCACCCGGCGGATCCATCGACAGCGGCGGAGCCAACCCTGCCCGCCTCACCCTGCCGAACACGGGTCCGGGCGCGACGGTGACGCTTACGCAGCGAACGACGGGCAACAACTTCTGTGGCGGTCCGTGCAACGGGGTGGCGACCTTCGTCTCCGACTTCCCCGGCTACCCCGACAAGAACCACCCGGTCGATCTCAAGCTGACGTTCGTCGATTCAAATCCGCTCTCCGCGTTGCTCGACTACGCCCTGTCGACCATCTACAAGGTGCGCGACGACGCAACGGTCGGAGTGCCCGTGCCGGACTGTCTCGACAACCCGAACTGGACCAAGGCGCAGAAGAAGGCGGCGGCGGTCCGGCGCCTGCTTCGCATCGGCACGCAGAGCGGGATCGCGAACCCGGCGCCGTGCGTCGACGGCAGAACCGTGACGTCGCTGGGCCACGGAAAGTACGCCGTGACGTTCGACATCTTGTTCCTGTCCGACGACGGCGGCTTCTCGAGAAG
>JBEPUZ010000345.1:0-3244 GCA_041691275.1 Actinomycetota bacterium
GAGTGTCGCCACCCCCCGTGCCCTCCACCCCGCGCCGACGGGGGGACCGGGGCTTCCAAACCCCCCCACCTGTGGGCGGCGTCCCCCCCCCCCGGGGCTGACACCGCCGACAACAGTTCGTGATCTGCACGTGCCCCGCGGCCGCGCGCGCCAAGATGTGGATACGGAGTCGGCCGTACGGGCCGAAGGCATTTCGGCGGTTCGGAGGACCTGCGATGGCACACGATCTGGTGATCCGGGGTGGAACCGTCGTCGACGGCACCGGCGCCGAGCGCTTCTCCGGCGATGTTGCGGTCGACGACGGACGCATCTCGGCGGTCGGCGGTCGATTGGAAGGCGTTCGCGTCATCGACGCCGCCGGGGCGGTCGTCGCCCCGGGTTGGGTCGACGTGCACACGCACTACGACGGCCAGGCGACCTGGGACGACCAGCTCGACCCGTCGTTCGGCAACGGCGTCACCACGCTCGTGATGGGGAACTGCGGCGTCGGTTTCGCGCCCTGCCCGCCCGGTGAGCAGTCGACGCTGATCGAGCTGATGGAAGGGGTCGAGGACATCCCCGGGAGCGCGCTGCACGAGGGCGTTCCGTGGGGCGCGTGGAGCACGTTCCCCGAGTACCTCGACTTCCTCGGGTCCCGCCGCTACGCGCTCGACATCGCCGCACAGGTCGCGCACGGGTCGCTGCGGTTCCAGGTCATGCGCGAGCGCGGCGTGAACAACGAAGACGCCACTGCCGACGACATCGCGCAGATGCGGCGCCTGGTGGCCGAAGCGGCGCACGCGGGCGCGGTCGGCTTCTCGACGTCGCGCACGATCTTCCACCGTTCGATCGGTGGCGGCGCGGTGCCGGGCACCTACGCGACCGACGTGGAGCTGCGCGAGCTCGTCGCAGGAATGGCCGACGGTGGTGGCGGTGTGTTCGAAGCGATCATGTCGTCGTCGCTGGGCAAGATGGCGACCCTCGGAGGTGAGCGCTTCAGTCAGGACGACGAGCTGAGCCTGCTCGCCGACATCTCGCGTGCGACCGGGCAGAAGATCACGTTCACCACGGTGCAGCATGTCGACGATCCGGAGGCCTGGCGCGTGGTGCTCGACTTCGCGGTCGAGCAGAACGCGACCGGTGCGCAGCTCTTCCCGCAGGTCGCGTCTCGTCCGGTCGGCATCCTCGGCGGCCTGACCTGTTACCACCCGTTCATGCGCCGCCCGTCGTACCTCGCCCTCGCCCATCTCCCGATGTCGGCCCAAGCGCAGCGGATGCGGGATCCGGGCGTGAAGGCGAGCATTCTCGCCGAGGCCGACCTCGCGCCCGAGAACGCGGGATCGATGGAGATGTTCGCGCAGGTCATGCAGGACGCGGCGGCGTTCCTCTTCGGTCTCGACGAGATCGTCGACTACGAGCCCGGGCCGGAGAAGTCGTTCGGTGCGGTCGCAGCGGCACGCGGGATTCCCGCGATCGAGGCGCTCTACGACTTCCTGGCCGACGGTGACGGCAGCAACATCATCAGCCTTCCCGGCGCGGGCTACATGTACGGGAATCTCGACGCGACCCGCGAGATGATCGTGCACCCCGTCACGATCGTCGGCCTCGCCGACGCGGGCGCGCACGTCAAGCTCATCTGCGACGGCTCGAGCCCGAGCACGCAGCTCACGCACTGGACGCGCGATCGGACGCGGGGCGAGACGATCCCGCTCGAGTTCATGGTCGAGCAACAGACGCGACGCACTGCGCGCCTCTACGGATTCGACGACCGCGGCACAATCGAGGTCGGGCGCCGCGCCGATCTGAACATCATCGACCTCGACAACCTCACCGTTCGTCGCCCGGCCGTGCACAACGACCTGCCGGCCGGCGGGCAGCGATACCTTCAGCCCGTCTCCGGCTACGTCGCGACCGTGGTGGGCGGAGCGCAGACACGTGCCCACGATCGCGATACCGGAGAACGACCCGGGCGTCTCGTGCGCGGGTCGACCGTCAGGAGAACGACATGATGTACCGCACCCTCGGACGCACCGGTGTCGAGGTCAGTCAGCTCTGCCTCGGCGCCATGATGTTCGGTGCCTGGGGCAACCCCGATCACGACGACTCCGTGCGGATCATCCACCGCGCGCTCGACGCCGGCATCAACTTCATCGACACCGCCGACGTCTATTCGGCAGGGGAGTCGGAGAAGATTGTCGGCAAGGCGCTCGCCGAAGGCAAGCGTCGCCGCGATTTGGTGCTGGCCACCAAAGCGCACGGGCAGATGGGCACCGATCGCAACGCCAGGGGCAACTCCCGCCGCTGGATCACCGCCGAGGTCGAGAACAGCCTGCGCCGCCTCGGTACCGACTACATCGACCTCTACCAGATTCACCGACCCGATCCCACGTGCGACGTCGAGGAGACGCTTGCCGCGCTCACCGATCTCGTGCGCGCGGGAAAGATCCGTTACTTCGGTTCGTCGACCTTCCCTGCGCACGAGATCGTCGAAGCGCAATGGGTTGCCGAGCGCCGCGGTCTCGGCCGGTTCGTGTGCGAGCAACCGCCGTACTCGATCCTGGCGCGCGGTATCGAGCGGGATGTGTTGCCAATCGCGCAGAAGTACGGCATGGGTGTGATCCCGTGGAGCCCGCTCAACGGTGGTTTCCTCTCGGGGCGCTACCGCGCCGGGGTCACGCCGGAACCGTCGCACCGCGACCAGCTGCGCGCCGCTCAAGGCCGGGCCGAGACGGCGGGGGAGAAGGTCAAGCGCGCCGCGGCCGAGCAGCTGGGCGATCTCGCCGACACGTTCGGCCTGACGGTGATCGACATGGCACTGGCGTTCGTGCTGAACCATCCGGCGGTGACCTCCGCGATCATCGGGCCGCGCACGATGGAACAGCTCGAGTCGCAGCTGTCGGCGACCGAGGTCGTGCTGACGTCGGAGCTGCTCGACGCGATCGATGCGATCGTCCCGCCCGGCGTCACGCTCGACGAATCCGATGCCGGTTGGGAGCCTCCGACCTTGTTGCCCGAGAATCTCCGTCGCTGACGCGAGGGCGCGGAAGGGCGAGGGCGAGGGCGGCGTTTAGGGCGGGCTGGGTTGTGCGCGGGTTGGTTCGGGGTGTTGGGGGCGGGTGCTGGCCGGGTACGGGCTCTTTTGTGCTCGAAGATCGCTCAGAAATATGGTTTGCGTTCGCCTTTTCCGTGCTCGTTCGATTGTGATACGAACACATGTTCGACTCGTTGGTTTCCACCCGCAGGACGTTGGAAGAAGTCGCTTTGG
>JBEPUZ010000346.1:0-3212 GCA_041691275.1 Actinomycetota bacterium
AATTATCCGGCCCTGGGTGGTGGGTCAAGGCGTGTGGTTGACGGGTGTGGTGTTGGCGAGTCGTCGGAGGTGGTGTTCGAGGCTGGTGATCACGCGTTGGTGGCGGGCTGCTTCTGAGGTCCAGCCTCGGGTGTCGGCGTCGTTGCGCAGGACGCGGATGTCGGCGAGTTGCGCGTCGAGCGCGGGCAGGAACTCGGCGGCGGTGACGAAGTTCGGGCAGGTTTCACAGATGTTGGCGTAGGGGCAGGCTTCGGCGACGAGGTCGCGCGCGCAGTAGCCGTGCGCGACGCGAGTCTTGAGCATCTCTGAGGCGAGCCACTCGACTCGTCCGGGCACGGCGGGTCGTGTTGTGGTGGCGACGGGGATGCGGCGAGCGATCTTGCCGGCGGCTTCGTCGTACGCGGCTTTGAGGGTCGGCGACGCGAGACGGGCGTAACGGATGGTCATTTCGGGGCTGCGATGACCGAGGAGTGTCATGAGCGCTTGGATCGACATGCCCGCGTTGGCGAGTTCGGTGGCCCAGGTGTGGCGAAGCTGGTGTGCGACGACGCGCAAGGGGTGTCCGTCGGGGCCGGTGAGCGCGGCAGCGGTGACGGCGTCGCGCAGCCCGCGTTGGATGCGGGTGGTGCCGGGTCGGCGGCCGGCTTCGACGAAGATGAAGTCGGCGAGGTGCCCGTCGCGTGGGTGAGCGCGCGGTCGTTGCGGGCTGCGTCCGGTGAGCCATTCTTCGAGGGCTTCGAGGGCGGTGTCATCGACGGGGACGCTGCGTTCGTTGTTGAGTTTGCCGAGCGGCACCCGCAGCCAGGTGCCGTTGTGTGCGTAGTCGACGATGTGGTCGAGTTCGAGGTCGAGGAGTTCACCGACGCGAAGACCGGTGTGTCGCAACACGGTGATCGCGATGCGTGCGAACCGGTCGTCGAGTCGACCGACCGCGGCCATGACGGCCGAGTCCGCATCGGGTGGCAACGCACGAGGCAGCGAGTCGGGTTGGCGTGGGATGTCGGTCTCGAACATGAGGCGCCTGCGGGGCGTGTCAGCCCAGCCCCACGTCCAGATGTCGTCGAGGAAGCAACGCAACGCCAGCGCAGCGTGCGCGTGCACGAAAGGGCCGACCAGGCGGCGGTGGTCGTGAGTGCCGCGATGATTTCGTGTCGCGGTCCATTTGAGGAACGCTTCGATGTGGCGCCGTTCGAGACCGGCGATCGATCGCAGTTGAGGATCGTGATGGCAGACGAACTCACCGAAGATGGCGAGCGCGCTGGTGAGCTTGTCGATTGTCTTGGGTCGCAGCACCGCGGCCCGCACATCGAGATAGGCGCCCAGCGTGCGCCGAATCTCGGGTGCCGTCACCGCCATGAGCCGCGCCTGACGGGTGGCGGGACCGCCTTCGCGTCGGTGCTGAGCGGGCAGGTCGACTATCCCGGCTTCGAACAGCAGCCGCCGGAGACGGAACAGTTGGCCGCGTCGGCCGCGCCGCATCGGCTCGGTCAACCGTGGCGACGAATCAATCGCCTGCTCCAGCCGGTCGAGATCCTCGATGCTCAGCATGCTCGGCGACCGGCCGGCACACGCGACGGCAAGCGGCAACACCGTTCGCACCGACACCTCAGGAGACGCGACGCCCAGCACGGCTGCGGCTCGGTGGAGCCGCTCGACATCGTCGGGGAACAAGGCGGTGACCCAACGGGCCATGCTGTGCCCGAAGTTCTTCGCGAACAAGAACTCCGTGTCGGCCCGACACACACCCGACACGATCGCGAACGAGACCAGCGGCCACGCGCCATGGCGGCGGTCGAGCTCAACGAGCCGGACGTCGACCGGCCGCGCCATCCACACATCCAGGTCCGGATGATCCTCAATGAACGCTCGCGCCGCAGCGAGACGCTGGCGTCGCCACGAGGGCTGCCCACCCAGAACGTCGTGATGAGCGCCGAACGCTTCGAACAGGTCGACGACCGGCTGCGAGACGGCCGGCGGTGAGACGGCCAGCGTGACGGTCATCGGATCGTCTTGGCGCGGGCGGCCGCGAACTCGGCTGCGAGCGTGTCCGACGAGAGATGCACGTAGCGGGCGGTTGTCTCGGGCGACGCGTGACCCATCAGCTCGCGCAACACCAACAGATCGATCCCCGCCGCGGCGAGCTCGGTCCCATAGGTGTGACGCAAACGGTGAGGACGCACCCGGGTCGCGCCCGACCGGTCCCGATGGGTGCGGAACACCTTGCGCATTCCGGCCTCGGTCGTCGCCCGGCCCGCGGTCGGGCCGCGCAGCACCACGAAGCATTCCGTGGTCCCACACCCCGGTGGCCGTTCCGATCGGAGATACGCGGCGCACTCGATGAAGAACGAGTCATCGATCGGCACCACCCGTTCCTTGTTGCCCTTGCCCACCACCCGAACCCGCCGCATCCCCATGTCGACATCAGCCAGACGCAAGCAACGGACCTCCGCGGCGCGCAGCCCGCCGAACACCATCGCCAACACCACGGCCCGATCCCGATGCGTCTCCAGGTCAGCGAAGAACGCGGTCACGTCATCGGCACGGAGACTTTCGGGCAGACGCGCCGGCTCCCGCACGAGACGACCCCCCGAACGCGGCCGCACCGCAACGTGCCCCAACAAGCCGCCACGCTGCCCGCGTCTCGACGCCCGCCGCGCCGCGGGCACCGGGTTCAGCGACCGCTCGCCGCACATCACCAGATACTCGAACAACCCGCGGACCGCAGCGATCCGCCGGTTCATCGTGGAGGGCGCCGGCCGCGCCGGCCGCAACGAAACCACGTTCCCGGCCGGTTTCACCGACGCCCTCTGCCATTCCAGATATGCAAAGAGGTCGGTCGGCTCGACCGCCATCAACGCGATCGACGAATCGATCAAGAACCGATCGAAGTTCGCGAGATCGAACGCGTACGCCCTCACCGTCAGCGGCGAAAACCCCCGCGTAACCAACTGGTCGAGGAACCGGTTCCCCGCCTCGACCAACGCGCCATCGCCGTCGAGCCGATGACCACCCAACGAACGAACCACACGACCAGGTGCCATATTCGGCCCCCTCCCACGTCGACTATCCGCCTCCCGACACGCTCGATGGTGGATCTCCACCCCGACCGGCCGAGGGCCGGATAACCGACAAGAAACGGTCGGCGACATCTACCTCACCGAAGACATCACCGAAGCCGAACGTTGCCTCGAAGATGCGATCGACTGGTGCAC
>JBEPUZ010000347.1:0-3207 GCA_041691275.1 Actinomycetota bacterium
CCTCGTCGCCATCGAGCCCATGACCGCCGAGATCGACGCCCTCGGCCGCGGCACCGCACCGACCGTGGCGCCGGGCACGCGCTTCCAAGCCGCGTTCAACATTTCGATCACCGCGGGCTGACGGCGTCTCCATCACGGCGGGCTGACGGCGTCTCTTCGCTGCAAGCTGACGGACATGTCAGGTAGCGTCGGCTTCATGCCTGGTGCACTCGACGGCGTCCGCATCCTCGATCTCTCGTGGGGAATTGCCGGGCCGCTCGGTGTCCTTCTCCTTGCGGAGCAGGGAGCCGACGTGATCAAGGTCGAGCCACCGGGCGGTGATCCGTTCCGCGCCTACGACGGCTACCGCGTGTGGAACCGCAGCCGGCGCTCACTCGAGGTCGACCTCAAGTCGGAGCGGGGCAAGGAGATCTTCGAAAAGCTGCTCGGCACCGCCGACGTCGTCGTCGAGTCGTTCCGTCCCGGCGTCATGGAACGTCTCGGTTTCGGCTACGGGTCCGTGCACGCCGCGCACCCGGAGATCGTCTATCTCTCCTGCCCCGCGTATCCCGACGGGCACCGCTACGCGCAACGGCCGGGCTACGACGCGCTCGTCCAGGCGAGCAGCGGACAGATGTGGGAGCAGCCCGGGTGGCGTATGGGGCCCATCTTCCTGCACATGCCGATGCCGTCGATGGGCGCCTTCTACTTGATCTCCACCGGCGTGCTCACGGCGCTCATCGCGCGGGAGACGACCGGGCGCGGGCAACACGTCACGACGTCACTGTTCGCCGGCGCGATGTTGTACACGACGCAGATCTGGCAGCACCTGGAACACTCGAACGCGCCGTTGCACGAGCTCATGGGGAAGTCGTATCCGCCCGGCGTCCACCAGGGAATGATCTTCGAGTGCGCCGACGGCTGGGTCCACGCGTCGATCATGAGCGGGCTCACGCCCACGAAGTCGCAGGACGCGATCCTCGGCCTCGACGACGCGCCCGACCCATTCACCTTCATGGCGTTGCCGGCCGAAGAACGGGAAGCGTTCAACGAGAAACGGCGGGAGAGGTTCAAGGACTGGAAGCGTGACGAGATCGTCGCCGCGTTCCAGGAGCACAACCACGCAATCGAGGCGATCATCACGCCCGACGAACAGTTCAAGCACCCGCAACTGATCGCGAACGGCCTCGTGCAAACGGTCGTCGATCCCGTCGTCGGCGAGACCACGCAGGTCGGCTCGCCGCTGCACATGTTCGGTACGCCGACCGCGATCCAGGGTCCGCAACCGACTCCCGGCCAGCACAACGACGAGATCCTGAACGAGCTGGGGCTATGACGCTCGCACTCGAAGGCGTCCGGCTGATCGACTTCGGCCAGTACCTCGCGGGGCCGTTCGGACCGATGATCCTCGGTGATCTCGGCGCCGAGGTCATCAAGGTCGAGCCCGTCACCGGCGACGGCATGCGCATGGCGACGAAGCCGTTCGTCGGGTGCCAGCGGGGCAAGCGCGACATCGCGCTCAACATCAAAGATCCCCGCGGCCTCGCGATCGCGTTGGAGCTCGTCGGGACCGCCGACGTCGTCCACCACAACATGACCGCGGGCGTCGCCACCAAGCTCGGCATCGACTACGCCGGCTGCAAGGCGGTCAGGCCCGACATCGTCTACTGCAACACGTGGGCGTACGGTCTCGAAGGCCCGCTCGCGCGCTTCGGCGGACTCGACCCGCTGTACCAGGCGTCGTCCGGCCTCGAACACGAGTCGGGCGCAGTGCACCAGGGCAACACTCCGCTCTACTACCGCTTCGGGATGTGCGACGCATCGAACGCGATGCTTTCGATCGTGGCGGTGCTCGGCGCGCTGTACTACCGCAAGAAGACGGGCGAAGGCCAAGAGGTCTGGACGTCGTTGTTCGACGGGGGCGCCATCTACACCTCCGACGCGCATCTCGTCGGCACCACGCCTGCGCCCCGTCCACATCTCGACAAAGACCTCATGGGGCTGGGCGCGACGTACCGCCTCTACCGCACCCAGGACGACGACTGGATCTGCGTGGCCGCCGTCACCGACGACGACTTCCGGGCGCTGTGCGCCGTGCTCGGCGTCCCCGAGATCGCCGCCGACGAACGCTTCGCGAACGCGGCGAGCCGGTCGGAGCACCGGCGTCAACTCGAGACAGTGCTGGAACCGCGCTTCCTCACCAAGACCGCGAGCTTCTGGACCCGCACGTTCGACGACGCCGGCGTCCCCAACGAAGTTCCCTTCGACACGCGCGGCGGAGAAGCACCGCTCTACGACTCCGACCTCGTCGAGCTCGGGCTCGTCGCCCGCTACGAGCACCAAGTACTCGGCGAGATGCTGCAGTTCGGCGAGCTCATCGGCTTCTCGGAGACACCGGGCAAGATCAACGGTCCCCCGCCGCTCGTCGGCCAGGACACACGCACCCTGTTGCACGAGCTCGGTCACAAGGATCCCGAGATCGACGGGCTGATCACCGACGGCGTCTGCTACGAACCCGACGACCACTACTCCGAGCGCTTCTCCAACTAGTGACGCGACCGTGAGCCGGCTGCGCATCCTGCCGCCCGGCGCACACACCGGTTTCGTCGGCAACCTCTGCGTTCCCGACGATCTCTACTGGATCGCGCGCGACCCCGTGGCGCTGGCCGGCATGTCGTATCCCGGGCGCGCCGATTGGGATCTGTTCGCCGAGAACGGCATCGGCCATGTCGTGTGCCTCTCGCACGCAGCGCCCAAGTACGACGCCTCGCCCTGCACCGTCACCGCGCTGAGGTTGCAAGACCTCGTGAGCGGCGGCGATCCGGAAGATCCCGAGCGTGAGCGCGCGATCGTGTTGGAAGCCGCGGCCGACGTCGTCGACCATCTCGAACGCGGCATCGGGGTGGCGGTGCACTGCATGGGCGGCCGGGGTCGGACCGGCACCGTCGTCGGCGTCGCGCTGGTGACGTTCGGCCACGATCCCGACGCCGTCGTCGAATATCTCGACCGCGTCGCCCGCGGACGCGGCCGGCGTGGCTGGCCCGAGAGCCCCTGGCAAGCCGCCGTAGTCCGCTCCGTCACCTAAAAGTCCACCAACAGTTGTCGGAGTTCCCGGTACATAGCGCGGAGAAGTCCACCAACAGTTGTCGGAGTTTTCCGCGCATGGCGCGGAGAAGTCCGACAACTGTTGGTGGAGAAAATGGGTCGGGTGACGGCGGGGCGCCGTTG
>JBEPUZ010000348.1:0-3187 GCA_041691275.1 Actinomycetota bacterium
CGACGTCGCTCAGGTGGGTTCGACGTCGCCTGGAAGTTGACCGGTGACCATGAACTCCACCCAGCGCCCGATCATCACCGCGTGATCGGCAGCGCGCTCGTAGTCGCGGCCGACGAACGCCAGCTGGACCGCCATCTGCAGCGCGGCCTCGTCGGTCGACTCGCCGGAGAAGCCCGCGAAGATGGCGCGGAACAACTCCTTTTGGAGGTCGTCCATGACGTCGTCCATGTCGGGAAGGGCCGAGGCGATGGCCTCGTCGCTGTCGGCGAACGCGTCGATGGCAAGGTGGGTCTGCACGCTTGCCTGCGCACCCATGCGCTCGATGATGCCGCGGATGCGTGCTGGAAGCTCACGGGGGTACAGGCGTCGGGTGGCGCGGGCCACGTTGCGCATCAGCCCGCCCGTGAGCTCGATCTCGTGCAGGATCCGCAGCACCGCGAGCATGGCCCGGAGGTCGCCGGCCATCGGCTGTTGGAGCGCGAGCAGTTGGTAGACCGTGTGCTCGATCTGGAGGACGCGCTCCTTGATCTCGCGGTGGACGTCGTAGATGTTGTCGACCACAGTCAGATCGGCGTCGAGGAGCGCCTGGGTGGCGGCGCCGATCTGCTCACAGGTGCGGACGGCGAGCTTCACCACGTCGGCGCGGACTTCATGGAGCTGTTCGTCGAATGTCCGTCGGGTTTCGGCCACTATGTCCTCCGAGTCGTGCTGAACCAGGCGAGTCTGCCTCTCTGACCACGGGCTGGCGCAAGCACCGCGAGGTGCTCGCCTGCTGTTCACTTTTGGTTCACTGTTCAGCCATCCGTACCATACGGTTCGGTCAGCCGGCGTCCCTACGATGGCAATATCACGGAGCGCTTGGCGAGGCTGCGACCGACCCGCGATGCTGGGTCGACGCCTATCGCTCCCGGAAGGTCAACGTGTCCTCTGCCGAACAGGGTGAAGCCATGGCGATGCCGACGGTGAGTGTCCGCCCACGCGACATCCGCAGGAACGACGATCCCGAGATCGTGTCCACCGACGATCCCCGGCCCGGTGATCCGACCGCCGGTCGCGGCGATTCCTTTCCCGATCCGGAGAGGGCCGAGGTCGTGTTCGAGGTGCGCGACGTGAGCGTGAGCTACTTCGACTCGGTCGCGGTCGAAGGTGTGACGCTCGACGTGCACCGCAACGGCATCACTGCGCTGATCGGTCCCTCGGGCTGCGGCAAGAGCACGCTGCTCCGGTCGTTCAACCGCATGAACGATCTCGTTCCCGGTGCGAGGGTCAGTGGTCGCATCTCGTACCACGGCCACGACCTGTACGGGGCCGACGTCGACCCGGTCGAGGTACGCCGGCGGATAGGCATGGTGTTCCAGCGACCCAACCCGTTTCCGAAGTCGATCTACGACAACGTCGCATTCGGGCCCCGCATCAACGGCCGGCGCAAGGGTCTCGACGACATCGTCGAGGCGGCGCTCGTCAACGCCGCACTGTGGGACGAGGTCAAGGGCAAGCTCAAGCAGTCGGCGTTCGCCCTCTCCGGTGGGCAACAGCAACGGCTGTGTATCGCCCGCTGTCTCGCGGTACAGCCCGAGGTGATCCTCATGGATGAGCCGTGTTCGGCGCTCGACCCGATCGCGACCTCGCGTATCGAGGATCTCATGGATGATCTGAAGCGCGACTACACGATCGTCATCGTGACCCACAACATGCAGCAGGCGGCGCGCGTCTCCGACATGACCGCGTTCATGACCGCCGAGGTCGACGAGCACGATCACCGGGTCGGCCGCCTCGTCGAGTACGACGCAACCGATCGCATCTTCACCAACCCCTCCGACCCGCGCACGGAGGGCTACATCACGGGCCGATTCGGTTGATCCGACTCGCCTGGCGGGGACCGTGACGGCCGCATTCGTCGTCGTCGGTCTTCTCGGGTGGGCGGTGGTCGTCGTCGTCGGACGCGAGTTGGTCACTGCCCGGCGCGAGCTCGCGCAGGTGCGCCGCGCGGTCGATGTCCCCGACGAGGTTTCCCTTACCGATGCGATCGCCGAGGACCACCGCGACGCCGAGGACCGCGTGATGCAATCCGAAGCCGTGCAGCACTGGCTGCTCGCCGCGCTCGACGAGTCGAGCGACGCGATCATCGTCGTCGACCGCATCGGTCGTGAGGTCGTGCGGAACGCGGTAGCGCGCCGTTTCGCGGGCGCGCGTACGGGTGAGATGCTCGCGGAAGACGCGATCGCCGAACTACTGCAGGACGCGACAGCCGGGCAGAGCTCCGAACGCGAGATCCAGCTCTACGGACCTCCCCGACAGGTGCTGCAACTGCGCGCGTTCCCGTTGCGACGCGACGGCGAGATCGTCGGCGCGGTCGCGTTCACGCGCGACGTCTCCGAATCGCGTCGGGTCGAGAGCGTGCGGCGTGACTTCGTCGCGAACGTGAGTCACGAGCTCAAGACCCCGATCGGCGCGTTGGGGCTGCTCGCAGAGACCATGGTCGGGACCGACGATGCCGTGGTCGTGCAACGCCTCGCCGATCGAGTCGTGCGTGAAGCCGACCGTCTTGCCCGCATCGTCGACGACCTGCTCGACCTCAGCACGATCGAGGCGCAGGAGGCGCCGGCGCGCGCACCGCTGCCGGTTCGGCTGCTGATCGCGGAGTGCGTCGACGTCGTGCAGGCCGCGGCCGCTGCCGGCGGTGTGCCGCTCCTCGTCAACCCGAAACCTCCCGACCTCGAGATCTTCTGCGACACCCGGCAGGTGCGCAGCGCGCTGGTGAACCTCATCGACAACGCGATCAAGTACTCGGGCGCGGGGCAGCCGGTCGAGATCGGCGCCTGCGTGGTCGGTGAACGCGTCGCCTTCGTGGTGCGCGACCATGGCATCGGGATACCGACCCGAGACCTGGAACGGATCTGGGAACGCTTCTACCGGGTCGATCGCGCCCGAAGCCGCGATACCGGCGGCACGGGCCTCGGGCTTGCGATCGTGCGCCACGTCGCCCAGGCCCACGGCGGCGAGGTCACAGTGGAGTCCCGGGAAGGCGAAGGCTCCACGTTCACGCTCTTCATCCCGCTTGCGAACGGCGCCTCACGCGGCCGCCCGGAATCCCAGGCGTCGTGATGCCGAACGACATGATGCCAGACGACGTGATGCCAGACGACGTGATGCCAGACGACGTGATGCCAGACGACGTGATGCCAGA
>JBEPUZ010000349.1:0-3172 GCA_041691275.1 Actinomycetota bacterium
ACGGGCGGTTCTCCACGACCCTGCCTCCCGTGCACATCGCGGTGATGCCGGTCGAGAAGGTGATCCCTCGGCTCGCCGACGTCGGGTTCCTGCTCCCCTTGCTCACGACACACGCGACGGGGCAGGCGCTGTCGAACTACGTGACCATGCTCAGCGGCCCTCGCCGCGTCGGCGAGGTCGACGGACCCGAGGAGCTGCACGTCGTGTTCCTCGACAACCGTCGCCGGTCGCTCATCGGCACCAAGTACGAGGAGATGCTCGCCTGTATCCGGTGCGGAGCGTGCCTCAACGTATGCCCCGTCTACCGCAACGTGAGCGGGCACGCGTACGACTCCGTGTACTCGGGCCCGATGGGCAAGGTGCTCACCCCTCTCCTGTCGGGCGGCACCGAGGGCACCGACCTTCCCTACGGTTCGACGCTGTGCCACGCGTGCAGCGACGCATGCCCGGTGAAGATCCCGCTCGGCGACATGATCCTGTCGTTGCGCGCCGACGTCCCCGACGCGCGCACCCCGCAGCGCCGGAGGCGCCGACTGTTCTGGTCGATGTTTGCCCGGGCGTGGTCGACGCCCCGTGGCTACCGGCTGACGACCGCGCTCGGCCGGGTGTCGCGCGGCCGGGTACCGGGACTGCGCGCGTGGACCGCGACCCGCGAGCTGCCCCGCCCCGCGCGCGAGTCGTTCCGAGAGCGATGGGCCAAGGAGCACCCCGAGGACCCGACCGGGGAATCACAATGATCGATCCAACGCTCGACACGTTGATCAGCGGCCTACGCGCCAACACATGCACGGTGTCGGGCCCGATGCACGTCGACGACGCGCGCGCCGCGATCGTCGAGCGAGCCGCCGCGCACGCGCTGGTTGCATGCAATGCCGACGTGCAGATCCCGGGCCTTTCCGACGCGCTCATGGCGCGCGGGATCGAGGTGCTCGCGTGTGACGACCCCGCGTGGTCGAGCCGATTGCCGGACACGGGTCTCGGCATCACCGGGTCGAGGATGGCGGTCGTGCAACCGGCCGCGATCGCGCTCGTCGCCGCGCCGGGTTCGCCCCGGGCGACGAGTCTGGTGCCGCCCGAGCACATCTGTGTCGTGCGCGTCGCCGACATCGTCCCGACCCTCGCCGACGCGATGCAGACGCTCGCCGCGGGTGACATGCCGAGCGCTCTCACCTGGATAGGCGGTCCGAGCCGGACCGGCGACCTCGAGATGATCACGACGCTCGGCGTGCACGGTCCCCGGGCGGTCGAGGTCCTACTCGTCACCTGACGGGCGCCCGCTCGTCGCCGGACCGGTCATCGTGCGTAATAAGGTCCGCGCATGGAAATCGTCGCGGCACTGTTCGTCGAAAGCATCGACTTCCGTCAGGTTGCGGGTCCCGCGACCCGGATCGACATCACCGGCGCGTTCTTCTCGACCGCGGTCCCCGCGTATCCCACCCAGCTCACGCCGCATCTCGTCGTGCTGGTCCGGGCTGCAGGTGGTACCGACGGCAATGCAACCCTCGAGACCGTCTTCGTCCGCGACTCCGGCGAAGAGATCGGCCGCAACCGGCAGAGCTTCTTCGTGGAGCCGGGCAAGTTCGGCTACCGGTTGGTGAAGGGCGAGCTCGACTTCCCCGAGCCGGGGACGATCGAAGCCCGGTGCACGATCGTCGAGAGCGGCTCGGCCGTGTCGGTACCCCTGACTGCACTCCCGCTCGCCTGATGCCTCGGGTCTCATGACCGGGTTCCGGCGCTCCTGAAGCGGTGATTGCACTCAACCCGACCCCGTTCCGCGTCGACCCTCGGGAGGAATGGATCTCGTGAACTGCTACGCGTCCGCGCTCTCGTTGCACCCCACCCCGGTAGAGGCCGTGGGCGAGGTCGCGGGCGAGATCTTGGAACGATTCGACGGATCCCGGCCTGACCTGCTTGTTTGCTTCGCCTCGCCGCACCACGCGGGCGCTTTCGACGACGTCATGGGCGGCCTGCGCAAGCTCCTCGAGCCCGAGGCCGCGATCGGCGCCACGATGGTCGGCGTTGCGGGCGGCGGCCTCGAGGTCGAGAACAGCCCCGGTCTCGCCGTCTTCGCCGCCAGCTTCGGGGCGGGCCGGGTCGACGCAATTGCGCTCGAGACCCGGGAGACCGACGACGGGTACGAGATCGCCGGCTGGCCCGACTCGGTGCCGGCGCGAGGGACGATGTTGATGCTCGCGGAGCCGTACTCGTTCCCGATCGGCGACTTCCTCACGGTGTGCAACGAACGTCTGCCCGGTGTGACCGTGTTGGGCGGTATGGCTTCGGCCGGCACCCGCGCCGGGATGAACCGCATCTCGCTCGACGACCGGGTGTTCGACCAGGGCGCGGTCGCGCTCCTGTGCTCCGACGACATACCCGTCCGCGCCGTCGTCTCCCAGGGATGTCGCCCGATCGGTATGCCGCTGACGGTCACGAGCGCGGAACGCAACCTCGTGCACGAGCTCGCGGGTCAGCCCGCGATGGCGCGGCTGCAGGAGATCGTGCACGCCGCATCGGAGTCGGATCGCGAGTTGATGCGCAACGGCCTGCATCTGGGCGTTGTCGTCGACGAGCACAAGCTCGACTTCGCCCGCGGCGACTTCCTCGTGCGCAACGTGCTCGGGGCCGATCGACGCAACGGCGCGATCGCGATAGGCGACCGGGTCGACGTCGGCACGACCGTGCAGTTCCAGGTGCGCGACGCGGCGTCGGCCGACGACGATCTTCGGGCACTGCTCGCCGGGGTCAGCGGCGAGGCGGCGCTGATGTTCACCTGCAACGGCCGAGGCACGCACCTGTTCCCCGAGCCGAATCACGATGCCGGTGCGATCGAGGAGTTGATCGGACCCGCGCCGCTCGCGGGCGCCTTCTGTGCGGGTGAGATCGGCCCGGTCGGCGGCCGCAACTTCCTGCACAGCTTCACGGCGAGTATCGCGGTCTTCGAACGCTGATCGAATCGCGGTCTTCGAACGCTGATCGAATGGCGGTCTTCGTAGGGCTGACGGGTTCGGCGCCGATCTCCGGATGGGTACACCTAGGCTGCGATTCGGAGCAGGAAAGGGGCCGTTGTGGCTGACGAGCTGGAGCAACTCGGTATCAACGTGATCCGCGGCCTCGCGATGGACGCGGTGCAGAAGGCGAACTCCGGGCATCCCGGCACGCCGATGGCGCTCGC
>JBEPUZ010000350.1:0-3171 GCA_041691275.1 Actinomycetota bacterium
TCGACGCGCTTCGCAGACTCCACTCGTGAGGTGTCGAGCGGGGTTCTAGAGTCCGCGCTTGGCGTCGGCCGACACGTTCACGTTGTGCCGATCGAGGCATCCTGTGATCGTTTCGACGCTCGCGAGTCCGAGGATGTGCTTCGGGTGAACTCCGAGATTCGAATGACCGGACGGGGTCCTGACGGCGAACGCGACGGTCAACGAATCGACTCCGCGATCGAGGTGAAAGCCCACGTTGATGTTGCGGCTGATCATCGTGTCGCTCGTCCGGCGAAGAGCGTCGAGATCGAGCCGATAGTCGCCCGGAGCGGCCGTCCACATGCTCGCAGCCGTTCCGCCTCGGAGTCCCGTCTCGTTGCCTTCGCTGAGCGCGACGTTTGCGAGCTCCCTTTTTGGGAGTGCGCTCAGGTGATCCGGTAGCAGCTCACGTGGTCGGTAGTTGTGTCGTCGAAAGGCTCGTGCGCCCAGCCACCGAAGCGGTGTTCGAGTGTCAGACCAGCAACCTGCGCCATCAGGTCGAGTACCGCTGGTGACGCATATCTCAACACAACGTGATGTCGATCCGCGCCGGTACGGTCGATAAGGACCTGTTCGTTGTGGATCCGCTGCAACGAAGGCTCGGGACGCGATACGAGAATGTGTGCGCCGTTGTCGTCGAGATGACGCACCTCGGTCCGCTTGTTGCAGTCGAATCGAGTGGGTGCTGGCACGAACGCTTCGACCACGACGACACCACCTGGGCGCAGGTACTCTCGCGCGCAGCGTAAGCATCGAATCTGTTCGTCTTGGTCGGGAAGCATGAACAGGGTGCTCACCGCGCACACGTCACCTGGTCACGCTCCGCGAGCGTGAACGCGATCACGTCGGCCTCGAAGACGGCGATCTTGTCGCCGCCCTGACGTGACCGAAGTTCGGCCAGCATTGCCGGGCTGGCGTCGAGCCCGTGCACGTCTACGGCCGCCGCCGCGAGCGGGATTGCGAGACGGCCGGTCCCCACGCCCAAATCGAGCAACGGTCCGCCCTTCGTGGCATTCGCGAGGAACCGCACCGCGTCCGTTGTACGGAACGCGTCCGCGTAGATCTGGTCGTAGACCATGGCATGGCTCTCGCCATGCGCGCCCGGATCGTCCGAGCCGTCGTCAGACATCACCGCGACGGTACCGATCGAACCAGACCGACGACATCCGGGCCAGACTCCGACGGCAAATGCTCCAGCGTCAGCCAGACCGCGGTCCGGCAGAAGAACGCGATCGGCCCGGATCATGTGCGTGTTGCACCTGAGATCTCATCCGATAGTCACGATCAAATCAGCGCTCATGGTCGTTCCAGGCCTCACGCCAACGTTTTCGACCGGCGGCGGGACGGCAGAGGGTGGTGAGAAACCCGGATCTGGCACGTTCCCGCCACGGTCCGAACAACGATACGTTCCGCCGCATGGGTGCTCGCTCGTGCACCGCATCATTGGTGCCACCACGAGCGACAGAACTTTCTTCCGGGATCGGCACTTCGGACGGTGTAGCAGTGCCGCTCACTTCGTCCGTGCGCCGACGATGGTTCCAGCCGCGCGGGACCGATGTTCACCACACCCGTCGGACTTGCGTAATGAGACGTTGGTTCGTCCCGGGGGCCGACGCGGGCTGGCGTAACGTCGTCTTCGGGCTGCGTCGATTGGCCGCCGTGCGTCATCCGCATGGCTCGGCGCAGCCCCCACCTGTGGCTACCTGACCCGGCTCACTGATCTCGCACGTCGGAGGCTCCGTTGCTGTATGCACGCTCGACGAACTGGACGAAACGCCAATGCCTCGGCCTCGGCCTCTGCCACGACGGTGAGCCGCTGATCTGTTGGGAAGCGCGCGGGGATATAGCGGGTGTCGGGATCCACGAGCCGAGCTAACGCGCCTTCAGTCGATGTTCTCGACGAACTCGAAACTGTCGGCCGGGCGTTTGAACCACAATGCGGTCGCGTTCCGAATGTGCTCGGCTGCCTCGTCCAAGGTCCGGCCGAACGTGTGCACGCGAGGCTCCTCGCGCAGTTCCACGAGCCAGAACCCTTCGCTGTCGCGCCGGTAGGTGGCCGTGAAGATCACTTCGCCTCCTCCGGTCGCATTCGCTCGACGAACACCCGTCGTCTACCCGACACGCAGGCTTTCCACACGACCGCGCCGAGCCTCCTCGCAGTCGGTCGACCGACGAGTTCGTATCAGTCGGGTTCGGTCGGTCGGTTCGCTCGCCGGTGGGACGCGTCGTTTGGGCGTAGCCGCAAGAGGCGGATCGTGAGAACGAGCGGCCTTCGACGATCGTGTACCGCGCGGCTGGTCTCGTCACATCGCAACTCGGCTGCAGCCGACCTGAGGCGATGGAATTTCGTGAAGCACACGCGCTCGCGTCGCGCGTCGAACTCGACGCCCTCGCGCGAGCCGTTACCGACCGAACGGTCAGATTCGACGAGTAGCTGGTACCTCGCAGTGTCCGGCCGGCGAACACCTACGCAGTTCGACGACGGCGCAGTCCGAACTGGGCCGATGTTCGATCGGCACACCGAAGGCGGCCAGTAGATGTCTCCATTTGCCCCTCGGCGTCGGCGTCGGCACGCCGCAGAAACGGTTCTTCGCCCGTTGCGCCTCGTGTGCAGTTCGTCGATGAGTTTCGATGCCGATGCCGCCCAGGGTGACACCTTCTCCAGGCTGAAGAATCCGATCACGTTTCCGGCAAGTTTGTGGCGCACCTGGTCCCGCCCCGTTTGGACGGCAGGGACGACGACCGAGATTTGATGTCGGCTTGACCGGAGGTGGACGAGGCTTCGATGGGAGGCGGGGCTGCGCGACTCACCAAGCCCGTGGGGGGTGACGATCGCATCCTGTCGTCGTTCGGCGTAGCTCCGGTTTTCGTTCTGACGATGCTGGCGGTCCGACCGGACGCGACGCGGTGGTCGTCACTGATTCGCTTGGCGGCAGGACGCGGCGACGGTTGTGAATGCGTTGGCGCTTCACCGAGGTTTGAACGGGCTGTTCGTCAGCGAAGTCGGGCGTGTGTTCGGGACGATGGCGCAGGGGTGTCCGATTTGACACACTTGGACCGGTCGGCCACACCCACACGAAGGAGGTCGGATGACAACACGGACGCGAATCGAAATGGAACGCTGTCCCATATGCGGACAGCCGACGCTTGCAG
>JBEPUZ010000351.1:0-3137 GCA_041691275.1 Actinomycetota bacterium
GCGCAGATCCAGGTGCTCGAGGGCCTCGACCCGGTTCGCCGCCGCCCGGGCATGTACATCGGCTCGACGGGTTCGCAGGGCCTGCACCATCTCGTATGGGAGGTCGTCGACAACGGCGTCGACGAAGCCATGGCCGGCTTCGCGACCCGCATCGACGTGACGCTTCTCGCCGACGGTGGCTGCCGCGTCACCGACGACGGCCGGGGGATCCCGGTCGAGGCGCATCCTCGCTACAAGGGGCGTTCGGCGGCCGAGATCGTGATGACCACCCTGCACGCGGGCGGCAAGTTCGGCGGCGGCGGCTACAAGGTCTCGGGCGGTCTGCACGGAGTCGGCGTCTCGGTGGTGAACGCGCTGTCGGCCCGCACCGTGCTCGAGGTCGACCGCGACGGCAAGACCTACCGCCAGGAGTACGCGGTCGAGCCTGCGGGCAAGGGCGCGGTACGGCCCGGCGTTCCCCAGGGCAAGTTGAAGGTCGTCGGGCAGTCGAAGCGCGGTCATACCGGCACCAGCGTCACCTTCTGGCCCGACGCCGACGTGTTCGAGGAGATCGAGTTCCGCTACGCGACGATCGCGGAGCGGCTGCAAGTCATGGCCTTCCTGAACCGAGGGCTGACGATCGCGCTCATCGACGAACGACCCGGACACAAACAGTCGGAGTCGTTCAGCTTCGACGGCGGCATCGTCGACTTCGTCCGCCACCTCAACCAGTCGAAGGAGCCGCTGTTCAAGGACATCGGCTATTTCGGCGACTCGGGCGCGGAGGGCGAGGTCGAAATCGCGTGGCAGTGGAACACCGGCTATCACGAGGGTCTGCACTCGTTCGCGAACGGCATCTCCACGACCGAGGGCGGGATGCACGTCGAGGGGTTCCGGCGCGCGCTCACCCAGGCCGTGAACCGCTACGCCAAGGACCGCAATCTCGTGAAGGCCAAGGATGTGGCCTTCCAGGGCGACGACGTCCGCGAGGGTCTCACCGCGATCGTCTCGGTGCGTCTCGGCGATCCGCAGTTCGAAGGTCAGACCAAAGCCAAGCTCGGCAATACCGAGATGCGCACGCTCGTCGAGCGGGCGACGAACGTGCACCTCACCCGCTGGCTCGAGGAGCACCCGAATCCGGCCAAGGCGATCGTGGCCAAGGCGTCGAGCGCGTCGAGGGCCCGCTCCGCCGCGAAGTCGGCGCGGGATCTGACCCGGCGCAAGACCGCGCTCGACGGCGTGGGCATGCCCGACAAGCTCGCCGACTGCGCGTCGCGCGATCGTGACGGCGCCGAACTCTTCTTGGTCGAGGGCGACTCCGCCGGCGGGTCCGCGCGCGACGCCCGTGACCCGAAGAACCAAGCGATCCTGCCGCTGCGGGGCAAGGTGCTGAACGTCGAGCGGGCGTCGATGGACAAGGTCGTCGCCAACGCCGAGATCCAGTCGTTGACCGCCGCGATCGGCGGTGGGATCGGCGCCGACTTCGACGTGAACAAGGTGCGCTACGGCCGCGTCATCATCCTCGCCGACGCCGATGTCGACGGCGGCCACATCCGCACGCTGCTGATCACGTTCTTCTACCGGCAGATGACGCCGCTGGTCGACGCGGGCCGCCTGTACGTCGCGCAACCGCCGCTGTACTCCGTCGAGATCGGTGGCCAGAAGCAGTACATCGCCGACGACGTGGCGCGCTTGCAGGTGATGGAACAGCACCCGAACCGCCAGCTTGCGTTCGCGCGATTCAAGGGACTCGGTGAAATGGACCCGCACGAGCTGCGGGAGACGTGCATGAACCCGGCGACGCGCCACCTCGTGAAGATCGACGTCGACCAGGCCGCGATTGCCGACGACGTGTTGTCGGTCCTCATGGGCGACGACGTCGAGGCCCGTCGCAACTGGATCCAGCACAACGCCAAAGACGCCCGCTTCCTCGACGTGTAGGGGAGATTCCAATGGCTCGCCGCAAGACGACGAATCAGATGACGCTCGAGGAACCGCCCGACGCGCTCATTCCTACGCGCACGCTGCAAGAAGAGGTCGAGGGCGCGTTCCTCGAGTACGCGATGAGCGTCATCGTCCAACGCGCGTTGCCCGACGTGCGCGACGGCTTGAAGCCGGTGCAGCGCCGGATCCTCTGGGCGATGCACGACGCGAACCTGCGTCCGGATCGGCCGTTCGTGAAGTGCGCGCGGGTGGTCGGGGAGGTCATGGCCAACTACCACCCGCACGGCGACACCTCGATCTACGACGCGCTCGTGCGCATGGGTCAGCCGTTCTCACTCAGCGCGCCACTCATCGACAAGCACGGCAACTTCGGTTCGCCGTCGGATCCGCCGGCCGCCTCCCGCTACACCGAGTGCCGGCTGTCGCCGCTCGCGATGGAGCTGCTCGCCGGGATCGACGAGGGTACCGTCGACTTCGAGCCCAACTACGACGGATCGCGCAACGAGCCCGTCGTGTTGCCTGCGCGCTTCCCGAACCTGTTGGTGAACGGATCGCAGGGGATAGCGGTGGGCATGGCCACCAACATCCCGCCTCACAACCTCGCCGAAGTGTGCAGCGCAGCGGTGAAGCTCATCGACAAGCCCGACGTCGCGCTGGCGGAGCTCATGCGCATCGTGAAGGGCCCCGATTTCCCGACGGGTGGCCTGATCATGGGCGACGAGGGGATCAAGGACGCGTTCCGGACCGGGCGCGGGACCGTGCGTGTGCGCGCCGTGCACGAGCTCGAGGAGCTCCCGCGGCGCGGTGGTCAGGCGATCGTGCTCACCCAGGTGCCGTTCCAGACGAGCGTCGATGCGATCTCCGGCAAGCTCACCGAGCTCGTCCTCGCAGGAAAGATCGACGGCGTGCGCGACATCCGCAACGAGTCCGGGCAGGGAAAGACCCGCCTCGTCATCGAGCTGCGCCCCGACACGAATCCGCAGATCGTGTTGAACAACCTGTTCAAGCACACCGCCGCGCAGAGCACGTTCTCGGTCAACATGGTCGCGCTCGTCGACGACGTCCCCCGCACCGTCACGCTCCAAGAGGCGTTGCAACACTGGCTCGACCATCAGGTCGTGGTGGTGACGCGGCGGAGCCAGTTCCGCCTGCAGAAAGCACAGGACCGGCTGCATATCGTCGAGGGCCTGGTCAAGGCGCTCGACATGATCGAC
>JBEPUZ010000352.1:0-3137 GCA_041691275.1 Actinomycetota bacterium
TTTTTAAATTTTACGCCGCCCACCTTGATATACCCCTTAGTGTTGGTCGGCCGGGTCTTTTTTTTATACTAGACTGCCCATGGGGTGCTTCGGCGGCATCCGAAGCTCCGGCGCCCGTATCGTCTTCGGGGCTCACCGACCCTCCTGCACCTCGGTGATGGAGGTCGCGGTCATCAGTGCTCCTTGTGCCCGGAGCCCGGTGGTCGGGCCCTGCTCCCCCAAGATGCGCCGAGTCCGCCGAGCACGCATCGAGAGAACGCCTGAGATGCCGGCGCCGGGATACCTATATCCGGGCCCGCGCCCGCCGATCAGGTTCGATGGACGGGATCGCAGCGGTTCAGGCGCGCATCCAGGAGATCAAAAGCCAGTTCGGGATCACGACGGCCGGAGGCGTGCTCGGGGCGTCCAACCCGACGACCGCGGGATCGTCGTCGACCACTGGAACGGCGGCCGACACGTCGTCGTTCGCCGACGCGCTCGCGCAGGCCCAAGGCGTGTCCGGCACCGGCGCCTCCTCGACGGTCACCGACCCGGCCGTCCCTGCGAGCTCGGGTTCGCTCAACCGCGCCGGCGTCGACTCGGTCGGCTGGGCGCGCGACTTCCTGACCAAGCTCGGGATGCCCGTCACGTCGGAGAATGTGAAGGCCGTCGTCGCCTGGGAGCAGGCGGAAGGAACGAAGGCGTCGTTCAACCCGTTGGCGACGACGCAAAGCGGCTTCGCGGGTGAGACCAAGTTCAACAGTGTGGGCGTGAAGAACTACGCCACGTACCAGAACGGGATCGACGCCAACGTCCACGCGCTCACGAACGGCCGCTACACGAACATCCTCGCCGCACTCCAGGCCGGGAACAGCGCGACCGCAGTGGCGCAGGCGATTCAGAGCTCACCGTGGGGTACCGGCGGCGGGGTGCTGCGCGTGTTGAAGTCTCAGGGCGCGTAGCGCTTCGCGGTCGCGGCGAGGATCGTCTCGCAGTCGGCGACCGTCTCCCGCAGGATCTGCTCCACGGGTAGGACCTCGCCGATGCGTCCCGCGACCTGGCCGCTGAACGCGAACGACGCTTCCATGTTGCCGCCGAAGTAGAGGTCGTGCACGGCTTCGAGGCTCGGGATCACTGCACGGTTCTCGGTGTCGGCGCTCTGGCTGAACCCGGTGCGCAAGACGCGAAATGCGGGCGGCGAGCTGCGGTTGAGCAGGAGCGTGTCACCTTCGGTCGACGTGCAGATCAGCTGCTTCCAATTGTCGTGCACAGGCGACTCCGCCGCGCTCACCATGCGGGTGCCCATCTGCACGCCCTCGGCGCCGAGCACCATCGCCGCGGCCATCGAACGACCGTCGCACACGCCACCGGCGGCGATGATCGGCACGTCGACGCGCTCGGCGATCAAAGGGAGCAACACCATGGTCGACGCCCCGGTCGGCGCCTTGAATCCGCCGCCTTCGTTACCTTCCACGACCAGGCCGTCGACGCCGGCATCGACGGCTTTGAGCGCGCCCCGCAGTGACGGCACGACGTGGAAGACGGTAAGCCCTGCATCCTTCAGCGCTCGGGTGAACTTGGTCGGATCACCCGCAGAGGTGGTCACGAAAGTGACGCCGTTCTCGGCGACGAAGTCGACGATCGACGCGTCGCGCACGAAGAGCTGGGCGATGTTCACCCCGAACGGTTTGTCGGTCAGCGCGCGCATCTTCACGATCTCGTCGCGCACCTCTTCCAGTCGACCCGAGGATGTCTCGATGATTCCCAGGCCACCCGCGTTCGAGACCGCCGACGCGAGCTGTGATCGGGCGATGTATCCCATCGGCGCCTGGACGATCGGGTACTCGATTCCCAGCAACTCTGTGATTCGGGTGCGCACGCGTGCCACGCTATACAGATGACCGAGACCAACGCTCCGGTGATCATCGAGGCCGCGCTCAACGGCGTCACCACGCGGGCGCGCAACGCCGCGGCTCCCGCGACCGCGGAGGACCAAGCCAAGGACGCGCTCGCGTGCGTCGACGCCGGCGCCACGGTGATCCACACCCACGCTCCGAACATTGCCGCTCCACCCGCGGAGGCCGCGGAGGAGTACGCAGCCGCGTTCCGGCCCGTCGTCGAGAAGCACCCGGGCACGATCTGCTATCCGACGACGGGTCTCGGTGCGACGATCGAGGATCGTTACGCGCACGTCGAGTTGCTCGACGACATGGGACTCGTGCGCGCGGGATTCGTCGACACCGGCTCGGTGAACCTCGGCGGCACGGGTGCGAACGGTCTCCCGCCGAACAGCAGCTACGTCTACACGAACACGTTCGCCGACATCACGTACAAGATGAACGTGTGCCGCGCACGTGGGCTCGGACCGAGCATCGCGATCTTCGAGCCCGGGTTCCTGCGGGTCGTGCGCGCGTACTACGACGCAGGTGCGCTCCCGGCCGGCACCCTCGTCAAGTTCTACTTCTCCGCAGGCGGCTACCTCGGCGGTGGTGAACCATTGTGGGGCGCGCCGCCGATCGTCGAAGCCCTCGACCTCTACCTCGCGATGCTCGGTGAGGCCGACATCCCGTGGGCCGTGGCCGTGCTCGGTGGTTCGCTCCTCGACACTCCGATCGCGGGTGCCGCGCTCGAGCGAGGTGGGCATCTGCGCATCGGGCTCGAAGATTGGGATTCGGGGCCCGCAAACGTGGAACAGACCACAGCCGCAGCACAGTTATGTCGCAGATCGGGACGTAGCGTGGCAAGCGTCGCCGACGCAGCGCGCGTGCTCGGCCTTCCCGGCTGAGAGGATCCTGGGTATTGCGCAGCTGTTCGGTGAGAGCAGCGACCGGTTGATGTCGGAGCTCAACTCGAACAAGACGAGCCTGAGTGATCTCGCGACCCAGAAGGGCGTGTCGCAGACCGACCTTCTGACCGCGATCAAGGCCGGACTGCAACAGACCGCGGCGAGCAACGGTCAGACGCCGTCGGATACGCAGCTCACCAACATCGCGAACCGCGTCGCGAACCACAAGCACGGTGGTGGTCACCATCACCACGGTGGCGGCGCGGCGCCGGTCGGCAGTTCGACGTCGAGCACGGCAACGGATCCGACCCAGGCGTTGTTGGAGCTGTTGGGCGCCCAGGACCCGAGCTCGGTCGACCAGACCCTCTAGATC
>JBEPUZ010000353.1:0-3011 GCA_041691275.1 Actinomycetota bacterium
TGACAGGGACGCGATCGAGGACGGAGCCGACGCGCGCTTCGATCGCCTCCGGACCCACGAGGTGCTCGCCGAACTCGGACCCCATCACCGGATCGCGCTGACGTTGCGCTACCTCGACGGCCTCTCCGTCCCCGAGGTCGCCGACCACCTCGACCGCACGCTGCACGCGACCGAAGCCCTGCTCGTCCGCGCCCGCCGGGCGTTCCGCGCCCGCTACGACGAAGGGAGGGGCGATGAGTGACCCGTTCGGGACGGATCCGTCCGCCGCAGATCCCTTCAGTGCGTTGCGTGAGCCGATCGTGCCGCTCGCACCTCGTCCCGAATTCGCCCGCGACCTGCGCCAACGCATCGTCGCCCAGCTCGGTCCCGATCCGGAGGACAACGCCGTGCATGCACTCACCGTCCGCGATTACACGCCCGCCCGACTGCACTCACTCACGCCGTACCTGGCGACGAGCGATCCCGCCCGTGCGATCGAGTGGTACGCCGACGCGTTCGACGCGGTTCTGATCGGCGATCCGATCGTCATGCCCGACGGCCGTATCGGTCACGCCGAGATGCGCGTCGGCGACACCGTGTTCATGCTCGCGGGCGAGTTCCCGGAGGAGGGGCACTTGAGTCCGGACACCGTCGGTGGGAGCACCGTCGGGTTGATGCTGCACGTGCCCGACTCCGACACGACCTACGTTCGCGCCGTCGAGATGGGGGCGACCGCGCTGCGCCCGATCGCAGAGTCGTATGGCGCGCGCGGCGGGACGATACGCGACCCGTTCGGTCACCGTTGGTTCGTGCAGACCGCGATCGAGGCCGACGATCTTCCCATCGAGGATGTCGACGGGCGCCGCGCCGGTGACATCGGTTATCTGACGATGCTCGTCGCCGACGGCGATCGGGCCGCGCGCTTCTTCGGCGCTCTGTTCGACTGGCAGCTCGAGCCCGGTTACCAACCGGGTGCGTTCCACATCGCGTCGATCACGCCGCCCGCGGGAATCGACTCCCGTCCCGGCGACCCCGAAGTTCGCCTCTATTTCCGCGTCGACGACATCGAGACGGCGGCCCGGCGCGTACGCGATCTCGGGGGGCAGGTGCTCTCGCTCACCGACTACGAGTCGGGCGGGAATGCCGAATGCGTCGACGACCAGGGACTGCGCTTCGACCTCTTCCGCCCCAAGCCCGGCTACTGACCTCGCGACACGCGGTCGGCGCGACCGGGGAACCGACCACGTCGGGCCTCGATCCGCTGACGGATCTGCTCGCGTCGGCGCTGCATCTTCACGAACATCACCGCCCGGGTGAGCGCCATCGCGCCGACGATCACGCCGATCACCACGTTCCCACGGGCGATGAGGAACGCGGCCAGGACGCCTGACAGCGCAATCAGAATCCAGCGAAACACCGACATCGAGCGCGTCAACCCTCCTTGGTCCGGCCCGTCTTGGTCCGGCTCTCAGTGTGTCGCGCCATTGTCAGGGCGAGGATGTCTCCGTGTGAGCAACTCGTGAAGCGCCGACGATGGGGAACCTCGTCGGGCCGAGCGGTGTAGGCAAGGTCACAAGATGGATCGAGGCACCGACTCGGAGCTCGTGGTGGCCGCCCGCGAGGGCGATCTCGACGCGTTCGCGACCCTCGTCGCGCGCTACCGCGTCACGGCGCTTCGCGTCGCGTACGGGATCGCGGGCAACGAAGCAGAGGACGCCGTGCAGGACGCGTTCGTCAAGGCGTATCGCAAGCTCGACGACTTCCGATCCGACGCCGCGTTCCGGCCGTGGCTGTTCACGATTGTCGCCAACGAGGCCCGCAACCGGCGACGCTCGTGGTCACGCCGGAACAAGCTCGCACTCCAGGTACGCACCCAGCCGGACACTGTCATCCGGACGCCGGACGATCTCGTGTTCCGCGATCAGCAACGTCAACGCGTCCTCGACGCAGTCGCCCGGCTGCCCGACCGGCACCGGGAGATCGTGGCGCTGCGCTACTTCGCAGGCTTGACCGAGAGCGAGACCGCGCACGCGTTGTCGTGCCCACCGGGTACGGCCAAGTCGCGCCTTTCCCGGGCGCTCGATGCCTTGCGGGTCGCGCTCGCCGACGAGGAGACACCGTGATCGACATCGAAGCGGCGCTGTCCGACCTCGCCGAACACCTCGATCATCCGACCGGCGACACGCTTGTGACCATCGTGCGCGAGCGCCTCACCGTCGCGCCTCCCGTCGTCGCGTCTCGCCGCAGCCGCGCTCGCACGCTCGTCGCGGTCGCAGCCACGATCGTGGTCGTCGTAGGCGCGGTCCTCACGATCGGCCCGACCCGGCACGCCATCGCGGATTGGCTCGGGATCGGCGCGGTCGAGGTCCGTTCACACGACAAGACCACGAGCACGGCGACCGGCGCTCACCCGGTACCGGGCGCCCCCTCCACCGGCACCGACGCACCCAACCCGCTCGCCGGGCACCAACTCACCGCGGCCCGGGCGGCCGTGGCGTTCACGATCGTGACGCCGACCGATGCGGCGGCGGGGCAGTTGCACGACGTCGAGGTCGACGCCCGCGTGCGCGGCGGTCTCGTCGTGCTCCGCTACGCGCGTTTCACGATCGTCGAGATCGCGTCGCAGCGCACCGACGAACCGGTCCTGCGCAAACTCCTCGATCCGGGTGCGCACGCCGACAGCGTCAGCGTCGGGCGTTCGCCCGGCCTCTGGATCACCGGCGCGCACGAGATCATGTACCTGGGTCGCGACGGCAACCCCGAAACCGACACCATCCGCCGCTCGGGTCCCGTCCTGCTGTGGGCCCGAGGTGCGGTGACGTATCGCATCGAGGGTTTCACCCGGCTCGCCGACGCACTGGCCGTCGCGGAATCGTTGCCTTGAGCTGGTCGGCGACGACGGCTGCGGACGGAACCACAGAGGCGCGGCGAGTGTATAGCAGTCATGGAACGACGCGCACTGCTCACGATCACGGCCGCGCTGATCCTCTGCGGTTCGGCCGGCTGCGCCTCGGGCGCGCCCGAGGCGCTGG
>JBEPUZ010000354.1:0-3058 GCA_041691275.1 Actinomycetota bacterium
CGCTCCATCGCAAACCGAGAATCTCGCCCTTTCTCATCCCAGTACTCGCCAGAATCGTCGCCGCGTCGGCAACCTCAGGGTCGGTACGGACTGCGCCTTTCAACACGGCCCGAAGCTCGTCAGCGGTCGGGGCGAACGGCTTGGTCCGCGTCGAGTGCGGGCGGGCGGCGTCCTTCGACGGGTTGCCGTCGATCAAACCGCGCTTGCGGGCGAGATCGAGCGCTCGCGAGAGCACGGTCGCGCAGCGACGCACCCAGTCGGCACCGTGGCCTGCCGACTTCATCCCGGCATACATGTATTCGATGTCCTGCCACGTCAGCCGCGACAGACGCACCGAACCGAACTCGTGGCCGTCGGGCAGGAGCGTCGCGCTCATCGTTCGCATCGCCGAACGAACCGTCATCCGGGTACTCGGCGCGAGTTCGACGAGTCCCGCGTCGATCGCCTGCTGGTACGCCTGGAACACCGCCGCGACCGACCGAGCCGACGTGCCCCGTGGCGGCAGCCGCTTCTCAGTCCGCGACCTTCAGCTTCGCGAGCGCCGTCTCGGCGTCGCTGCGACTTCCTCGAACCGTGCGAGAGACCCTGCGTCGAAGCCCGGTGATTGGATCGCGTTCTATCTCGAGATCAACGCGCCAGACGCCGTCGCGCACGGCGATAATCCCGCCGCTGCCCTGTTTGCGCCGTTTTGCGGGCCTCGGGGGAGTGCCTGACGCAGTAGAGCGCTTGCCCGCCATGCCGCTGATAGTAGAGCGACTTAGTAGAGCGCGTGGGTGATTTGTTCCCTGAAGTCCCGGTCAAAAACCTCTGACCAGGACTTTTATGGAGCGGACGACGGGATTCGAACCCGCGACCCTCACCTTGGCAAGGTGATGCTCTACCAGCTGAGCCACGTCCGCGTGGGGGTCAAGATACCAAGCCCGGTCGAGTGCGGGAAATGAGGTCGGCCACGCTCTCAGGTGACTCCCACTCACTCGACCCGAGCAACCCTCGACCTCGAGTTGCACTCGAGGTTGAAGGTACAAGCACTCGAGTCGTGCTCGAGTCTTGATCGTCGAGATCAGAGCGCCTTCTCGATCGCGTCGACCAGCTCGGGAGCTTCGGGCTCGACCATCGGATTGAAGCGTGCGATCACCTTGCCGTCCCGCCCGACGAGGAACTTCTCGAAGTTCCAGCGGATGTCTCCGGTGTGGCCCTCGGCGTCGGCGACCTTCTCGAGCTCCGCGTAGAGCGGGTGCCGGGCGTCGCCGTTGACGTCGATCTTCTCCGACATCGGGAAGGTCACGCCGTAGGTGGTGCTGCAGAAGGTCGCGATCTCTTCGGGCGTTCCCGGTTCCTGCGCACCGAACTGGTTGCTCGGGAACCCGATCACCGAGAAGCCGCGGTCGGCGTACTTCTCGTGGATCTTCTCGAGGCCCGTGTACTGCGGAGTCAGCCCGCACTTCGAAGCGACGTTCACCATCAGCGTGACTTTGCCCTGCTGGCCGGCGAGCAGACCGGCCTTCCCGTCGAGGGTCGAGATCTCGGTGTCGTAGAGCGCCATGATTCCTCCAGCACAGGTGAGCGATCGGGCGACAACCTAGCCTTGCGCCCTGGGGGACGAACCAGTGACGCAGATCGACGTCCGACGCACCAACCTGCTCGACGGCGGCTTCTACGCGGGCGACCCATGGCCCGTGTACCGCTGGCTGCGCGACGAACAACCGGTCTACCGCGACGAGGTCAACGGCATTTGGGGCATCAGCCGTTATCACGATGTCGTCGAGATCGAGAAGCATCCGAGTCGGTACAGCTCGGCGAGCGGATCGCGGCCGCGTATTGACCCGCAGGCGTCGATGATCGACAGCGACGACCCCGCGCATCAATCACGTCGGCGCATGGTCGCGCGGCGCTTCACTCCGAAGGCCGTGAAGCAGGTGGAGACCGACGTGCGCCGAGTCGCGACGATGCTGATCGACAAGGTCGCGCCGCGCGGCGAGTGCGAAGTGGTGCGCGATCTTGCGGCGCCGCTGCCCGCAGCAGTCATCGGTCAGAAGCTCGGGTTCCCTCCGGAGCTCTGGGACAAGTGCCGTGAATGGTCGGAGTTCACGATGCACGACGGCGGGCAGTATCCGGGCGACGGTTCGATGCCGCAAACGACGGGACGAACAATCGACGCGGTGCTCGAGTTCGCGGTGGAGACGATGAGCATCGTCGCCGCCCGTCGCGCCGAGCCTCGCGACGATCTCATCTCGGTCTGGGCGAATCAGGAGCTCGACTGGCCCGACGGCACCCGCCGACGCATGACCGACGACGAGTTGGTGAGCGAGGCGTTGCTTGTGCTCGACGGCGGTGCCGAGACGACCCGTTCGGTGATCGGCACCATGTGTGTCGAGCTGATCCGCCATCCCGAGCAACGAGCGTTGCTCATCGACGACCCTTCGATCCTCGCGACAACGGGAGTCGAGGAGTTCATCCGCTGGGTCTCACCGCTGCTCAACATGGCGCGCAGCGCGACCGAGGATCACGAGCTGCACGGCGTCGAGATCAAGGCGGGTGACGAGTTGCTTCTCATGTACGCGTCGGCGAACCGCGACGATCGCGTGTTCGACGATCCTGAACGCTTCGACGTGAAGCGGGCGCACAATCTGCATGTCGCGTTCGGGTTCGGTACGCACTTCTGCCTCGGCGCGTCGCTCGCGCGGCTCGAGATCAAGGTGATGTTCGAGGAGCTGCTTCGCCGGCTTCCCGACATGCGCATCGCGAATGGAGCCGATCCGCGGATCGTGCCGGCAGCGTTCTCGCGCGCGTACGACGCGGTGCCCGTGGTGTTCACGCCGTCGCCGGCTCAGAACGCGAAGTGAGGCGGGACCCGGAGGTCCCGCCTCACACATCGCGGTTCGTCGATGCCAGGCGGTGCAGCTTCTACGAGGGCACGGCCGCGGGCTTGTTGCCCGGGCTGCGCTTGAAGTCGACGAACCGCTGCGCGAGCTGCGGAAGCCGGGCCTTCAGCTTCGCGGCGCGGGCGGCATCGAGGTGGCCGTTGGCGACCGCCTCGTCGATACGTGCCGTCCCCGCA
>JBEPUZ010000355.1:0-3007 GCA_041691275.1 Actinomycetota bacterium
GCATCGAGGTGTGGCCGCAGGTGTCGTGCCGCCCGCTCACGTTCCAGATGAACCTGCGCGAGCCGTTCACGTTCAACATGCGCGCCGCGTTCCAGGAACTGATGGATCGGCCCGACGAGACGCGCCTCGCCGCGTACCGGGATCCCGCGTGGCGGGCACGGGCGTGGGACGAGATGCAGGGTTCCCGGGGCGCGCTGCCGTTGAACTTCGACGCGTTGGCGGTCGCAGAGTCGGCCGCGCATCCCGAGCTCATCAGCCGGAAGGTCACCGACATCGCGACCGAGCGCGGCGTCACGCCGCTCGACGCGATGCTCGACCTCTCGATCGAGGAGAACCTCGAGACCCGGTTCACCAGCGTGCTCGCCAACAACGATCCCGAAGCGATCGCGTGGCTGCTCCCCCAGGACACGGTCCTGCTCGGTCTCGCCGACTCGGGTGCGCACGTCACCCAGTTGTGCGACGCGTGCTTCGCGACCGACCTGCTCGGCAACTGGGTGCGCGAGAAGGAAGTCATGCCGCTCGAGCACGCGATCCACAAGCTCACCGGTGAACCCGCCGCCGTCTTCGGTCTGCACGACCGGGGCACACTCGAGGTCGGCAAGGCCGCCGACGTGGTCGCGTTCGACTTCGACACAGTCGGACCCGGACCGCTGCGCCGGATCCACGACTTCCCCGCCGACGGCGAGCGTCTCGTCGCCGACCGCCCGGAGGGAATCAGTCACGTGCTCGTCAACGGCACCGTGATCCGCGAGGGCGGCACGCCGGTCGACGGCGCGCTCGAGACCCGCCCGGGCAAGCTCCTGCGCTCGTCGGAGAAATAGCGCGCCGAACATGCTTCCCCCGCCAGCGCGGACCAGTCGGGCCCGGCCGGGCACCGCGTGGGCGATCACCGGGATCGTGATCGACCGGCCCGTGCTGTACGGCGCGGCCGGATCCGCTTGCGCGCCGCTCGTCGTGTTCTCGATCGTCGCGTTCCCGATGGTCATCCCGTGCGTGTTGCTCTTCATCGCGTTCGCCAAGGCACAGACCGAAGCGCGCTCTCCCTCGTTCCTCGCCGGGTGCATCCTCGCCGGATTTCTCGTGCCGATCTTCGGAGCCCTCTGGAAGCTCGTCACCGACACCGCCCAGTTCACGTACACGTTTGCGGGCGGCTCCGAAAGCGGCGACTACTTCACACCCCGCAACGCGGCGCTGTGCATCGCGATCATCGTTGCGGACATCGCCTTGGCGGCCGCGCTCGCATGGATCAGTCCCGCGCGCGACAACGCGTGGCGGTGACGCGCCCGAACGCCCGCACCGTCGCTATCTCGCCGACCAACCGTCGTGGTTGCCGTCGACTTCGGGGGTCGCGCCCGGCAGCCGGGGCGGGTGTTCGCGCAGTCGCGCCGGAAATCCCAGCCGGGCGGTACCGTCGCCGGCGTCGAACACCACTTGTCGCGACCGGAACTGGTCGTCGGCGACCATCTCGGCGGAATCGAACACCGGGGCAACCGGCGCGCCGGCCCGGGTCAGCCGTTCGAGCGCGTCGGCACGCGTCAGACGCGCGCAAGCGTCTGTGATCGCAGCCTGACACTCGTCGAAGCGGTCGAGCCGTTCGAGGTGCATGAGGCCGCGCAGATCTGCGGAGAGTTCGAGGGCATCGCACACGGCCTGCCAAAAATGGTCTTCGGAGATGACCGCGAGCGTGATCCAGCCGCCGTCGGCGCAGGCGAACACGCCGTACCCGGCCGAACCGCGTGTCGGCTGCGTACGGTCGCGCAGGACGTTGCCGGAGCTCGTGCCCGACCACGACGCGACGACGTCGGCCATCGCCACGTCGATGCGTTCTCCTTCGCCGGTCCGGATCTTCTTCGACCACGCCGCCGCGATACAGAACGCCGCCATCGTTCCCGCCGCGAGATCCGCGAGCGGGACGCGCGGGATCACGGGCACTTCGCCGTCGCGTGACGCAAGCGCGCCTGCGAGGGCCTGGTAATTCACATCGTGCCCGGGCCGCTGCACGTTCGGGCCCGTCTGCCCGTAGCCGGAGACCGAGCAGTAGATGATCGAAGGGTTGACGATGCGGACCGCTTCGTAACCGACCCCGAGTCGTTCGGCGACGCCCGGTCGCCAACCTTCGCAGAACACGTCGGCTTCCCCAACCAGCTCGAGCGCGCGTGCCCTGCCTTCGTCGGTCCGCAGGTCGATCTCGACGCTGCGCTTGTGTCCGGCGACGTCGCGGAACAGCTGTGGGAACGTGCGCATGGGATCGCCGCCGGGCGGTTCGATCTTCAGCACCTCGGCGCCGAGGTCGGCGAGCATCTGGGTCGCGTGCGGCACCGGCCGCCAGATGCCCGCGTCGAGCACGCGCATCCCGTCGAGAAGAGCAGTCACGTCACGCGGTTGATTCGGCGCGCAGCTGCCGGCGCAGCACGAACTTCTGCACCTTGCCGCTCGCGGTACGCGGGAACTCGTCGACCGAGCGCAAGTGTTCGGGCCACTTCTGACGCGCGATGCCCGCGTGTTCGAGATACGCACGCACGGCGACGAGATCCGGCGCCGCGTGCCCGTATTGCATGCGGAAGTACGCGCAGGCGACCTCGCCGAGTCTCGCGTCGGGCGCGGCGACCACCGCGACCTCGGCGACGTCGGGCATGCGCACGAGGATCTCCTCGACCTCCTGTGCGCTGACGTTCTCGCCGCCGCGGATGATGATGTCCTTCTTGCGATCGGTGATCGCGAGGTAACCGTCGTCGTCGAGCACGCCGATGTCGCCGGTCATGAACCATCCGTCGGGGCTGAACGCGGCTTCGGTCGCGGCCGCGTCGGTGTACCCGACGAACAGCTCGGGCCCTCGACTCCAGATCTCTCCGGGGATCCCGACCGCGACATCCTTTCCGTCGTCGTCGACCAAACGGATCTCGACGCCGGGCAGCGGGAGTCCGTCGGTGTTGACGCGCTTGTCGTGGGGCGCTTCGGGCGTGCTGCCCGTGATCGACGGATGTTCCGTCGAACCGAAGCTGCGGGC
>JBEPUZ010000356.1:0-2973 GCA_041691275.1 Actinomycetota bacterium
AGCCCACCTCTCGGTAGGCAGCATTCATGTCCATGCGTTCCCTCACTGATTTCATAGAGCAGTCCCTCGGTCGGTCCGGTGTTGGTTAGGCACCGCCACCGTCACCGGCCGAGGGATCACTCGCGTGGATGCTTCAGTAAGGAGCGAGGACTTCCACCGGCCACCAGCGAGGACTTTCCGTGGCCACCAGCGGAGACCTCATCTGGCCACCAGCGGAGACTTTTTCATGGCCAGGGACAAGCCTCGAATAGGTCAGTCGAGCGACGCCCGGCCGGCAACCGAGCCTCGAACGCTTGGATGCGACGAGTCGATCTCGAGTTGCGTCGCACCTGGGTTTCGAAGAGTTCGATCGCAGTCGCCACGTCGATCTCGCGGACGGGCATCGCTCCCGCCGGCGGTAGACGACCAGGCTGCACTAGCGGTCGGAGGGACTCACCCACCGTCCGACTGCCGCGCTCGAACAGGTAGTTCACGAACGACCAATAGGCTGGCGCGTCGTGGTGGGACACCCCCGGAGACACTCGCCGCGTCGACGTGAGGATCACCGTCGGGACGTTCGGAGCGGGCGTGAACTCCGCTGACCTCACGCCAATTGCGATGCCGAGATCAAGAAACGGGGCAAGCGATAACGACAACTTGGTGGCCCCGTACGATCCACTCACCCGTCGAGCGAACGAGGTCTCGACGATGAGCGCCCCAGACACGAAATTCGGCGCGAGCATCCAGCGGCGTACGAGCTTCGTCGAGGTATTGAACGGCGGATTGGCGGCAATTACGAAGGGCTCATCGGGTAGTGGCGCCGTTAGCAGATCGGCGGCGAGCACTGTGACCCGTGGTTCGTCTCTGTAGCGGGCCCCTAGCTGCGAAGCCAAGCGCGGGTCGAACTCGACTGCGAGGATCGGGCCGGTCCGGACCGCGACCGCCGCCTCCGTGACTGTGCCCGTCCCAGCCCCGAGATCGATACACAGAATGTCCAAGTCTCCGCCGGCTAGGTGGATGAGGCGCCGCGCGGTCCGCTTGTTCCTGAGGAAGTTCTGACCGAGCTGACGAGATCGCATGACCGCTCCATATTGTCGTCTCGCCGGGGGCATGGCCAACGGAATGTCGTACGAATCCGCCGGCAGTGGACGCGTCAGACAGGTCTGATAGGCACGGCGGTGCCCGCTCGATGTGGAGCCGCTGATCCGTTGCCGGGATGCACCGCTCGAGTGTCAGATGAAGATCGTCGCTGCTACTTGGCGGAAGGAACCGTCAGGACCGAGTTCTCATTCTCGACTGAGTCAATTCCACGATGTTGGGAGTCCACGTGGAATCTCGAGTTGTGCGGTCCATCGGGGTCGCTGTGGGCCGAGCGATCGCGCCCAGGCGACCATCTCCGAGAGGCCGACCTCCAAGGAACGGGGAGGAGCGAGCCCGAAGACTTGGCTGGCCTTGTCATGCGAGAGCTCAATCGTTGCGACCTCGTCTCGCGCTGGCAGGTGGAGAACCGGATGATGGGGATCGTCGAATTCGGCTCGAACCCTGTCGGCCAAGTCGATGATCGAACACGAAATGTCATGACCCACGTTAAACACCTCGTTCCGCGCCCGGGGCAATCCCGGCGCGGCAACGAGAGCCGGGATCACGTCGCCGACATGGGAAAACTCCCGCCGCTGGGTACCGTCCCCGAAGATCGAAAGGGGCTCACCTCGCATCATCTGGTTGATGAATATAGCGATGACGTTTCGATAGCGGTCCGCGATGTTCTGCCGCGGTCCGTAGACGTTGTGTGGACGGAAGACGGTGTACGGCATCCCGAACATTCGCTCGGTGATCGAGAGCTCGATCTCGACGGAGAGCTTGGCGATGCCGTAGCTGTCGATCGGTTGCGGGGCATCAAGCTCGGTGAGCCGACCTCGTGCGTGCCCGTAGACGGCTGCCGAGGACAGGAAGACGAAGTGGCCGACGTCGGAGTTGACGGAGGCGTTGATCAGGTTCACGCTTCCCACGAGGTTGTTCTCGTAGTTGAAGCGCTTTATGAAGTGACTCAGTCCTTCTGCGGCGTAGGCGGCCAGGTGGAAGACGACCTCGAACGGCCCATATGCGAACGCATCCGCGACGTCCTGCTCCCTACTGATCGACCCTCGACAGACAACGACTCCCGGTGGAATGTTCCGCTTGAAACCCCCGGTGAAGTCGTCGAAAACGACGACCTCGTCGCCAGCTTCGATCAGCGCATCGACGAGATGGGATCCGATGAAGCCCGCACCTCCGGTCACGAGCGCCCGCCCCACTCCGGTTAATCCCGTCCGACCACGTCATGTTCCGCGCGGTCGGGCTCCACCTCGAACGCCATCAGGCCGGATCGCTGTAGTCGACCAAACGCGGCGATGACATCCGCGAGCGGGTGGTCGAGCAGTTTGGCAATCTCGTGGACCGTCCGTGCGCCGTCCGCGTAGCACACCGCTGCGCTTTCGAGATCATCTAGGTCGACCCAATGTCCCGTTCGGGCCTCCACCGCCGCGATGCGCTCCGACCAGCCGTCGCGGTCGCGTTGGCGTGTCGTGCGCCACGTCCTGAGGAGCAGCGTGGTTGGGATCAAGTGCGAAGCGTCGGCGCCGTCCTTCACACAATGTTTGGTCACCCGGAAACCGTCCAGGTAAAGCGTTTCGATATTCGACGCTAGGAAGCACCGGATTGCGTCGTTGGGTGTTTCCACTATCGGCTCTCCGCGTACGTTGAAAGACGTGTTTAGGACCATCGGGACCCCGGTGCGGTTATAGAACTCCCGGAGCAGGTCCGAGAAACCGTCCGACTGCGCGTCGCCGACGGATTGGATCCGGCACGTGCCGTCGACGTGGCAGACCGCCGGAATGGTCTCGCGTGCGCGAGCGTCGAGGACTGCGACGGTGAGCATGAACGGGTCAAACGTGACCGCCGCGAAGTATTCCACGGCCTCCGGCCAGAGAATGGCTGCGGCGTACGGCCGAAAGG
>JBEPUZ010000357.1:0-2957 GCA_041691275.1 Actinomycetota bacterium
TTCGCTCGTACATCGATTCGTCGAGGACCATGAACACGTCGCCGTCGTGTTCCATAAGGGCGCGCCAGCCAATGCGCCCCGTGTACGTGTCCTCGTTCACGAAGCGGTGACCGAGTCGGTCGACGATGATCGCCCGGCACAGCCGGTGCGGCGGTCCAAGGGGCAACGCGCACTCGAACACGTCGAGGCGCAGCGGCGCGCCTCCCACCCCGAGACCGAGCCGGATGCCGCGACCATCGTCGGCGTCGGTTCCGATCCGCCAGGCGGGGTCGGGTCGCATCGCGTCGGGGCAGTGCGCGGCGACCATGGCGTCGTTGTACGCGAATCCGCCGCTGGCGAGGACGACGCCTCGGCGGGCCCGGAGGTAGCGCGTCTCGTTGTCGACCCGGGCCGCGACGCCGACGATCACACCGTCGTCGTCGACGACGAGTCGATCCGCGCGCGCGTCGACCGTCACCCGGGTCGCGGTGCCGGCCACGGCGTCCGAGAGGCAGCGCATCAGGAAGTTGCCGGCGCTGTCGGGGAACTGCGGCTTGTGCCCGCGGGGTACCGGCCGGGCAACATCACAGAAGGGCCGGCTGTCCTCGCCCCCGGAGAAGACGAGGCCGCTGTCGTCGGGCGACTCCCGGTTGGGCTCGTCGAAGAACTTCGACCGGAACAGCACGCCGTGGTCGCGCAACCAGTGGAAGTGCGCAACCGACTCGTCGCAGTACAGCCGCAGCCGGTCGAGATCGGGACGGTCGTCGGGATCGTCGACTCCGTGCGCCGCGGTCGCGAGCCGGAGGAAGTCGAACATCGTGTCGGCGTCGTCGTCGAAACCGCATTCGCGCTGCACGGGCGTGCCGCCGCCCAGATAGACGAGACCGCCCGACATCGCGCTCGTCCCACCGGGCGCACCCTGCCGTTCGAGCGCGAGTACGTCGAGACCACGATCGGACGCGCTGATCGCGGCCGACGCGCCGGCACAGCCGAGTCCGACGACGATGACATCCGCCTCGTCGTCGAACCGCACGGCGTTCACGGCAATGGACTCGAGAGGCGCGATCGAGCTCACAGCTAGGTCATCTCGATGAGGCCGCCGGAAGATCCGTCAGTCTTCCGGCTGGTGAGGGTCGTCGAGGATCAGACCGAGCTCCACAAGCTCGGTCTGGTCGGGCTCGAGCAGGTCGTCCTCGTCGCGCTCGTCCTCGTCGCGGGCGCTCGCCGACAGACCGTCGGGATCCTGCAGGTAGTGGCGACTCTCGTCGAGCGTCGACTCACCCGGCAGCGCGGCATCGGGATCGTCGTCGGGTAGATCTCGGTCTCCGGGCTTCGGGTCGTCGGTCATGCACGACAGGTTGTCATAGCGTCGGCGCGTGCGGAGCATGCGGTGACGGGGTCGTACGACGGCGAGCACTACACCGGGCCCGTCGTCGACCCCGACACCCCACTGGCGAACTCGAACCGCGTACCTGGGAACGACTCCTCGATTGGGTGTAACGCAACGTTCCCGGCGTCGACCCCGCTCCCGTCGCGCACAGCACGTGCCTGTACGCCTCGGCTCCCGACGAGGACTTCGTCATCGACCGCGTCGGGCGCATCGTCGTCGGCATCGGCCTCGGCGGCCACGACTTCAAGTTCCTGCCGATACTCGGGCGTCGCCTCGCGGAACTCGCGACCGGAACCCCGTGGACCGAGAATCCGTTCCGACTCGAGCGCGGACTCCGCCTCGCCGGTCGATCCGGTCACAAGTAGCCGCGCAAGATCGCACGTCATCACCGGAACACCGGCACTCGTTCGTCGGCGGTCGACGGCGCGCGCACGTCCGGCGGCGCGAGCAGCGTGCGTTTTCGGGTCTCCGGGTCGGCCGGTCGGAGAATCCAGCCCGCGGTCTTCAGCCGGTGGTGCCGGTAACAGAGCCAGCCGAGGTTCGCGAAGGACGTCGGTCCGCCTTTGGCGTGGTCGCGACATGATCGCGTTCGAGATAGCCACGATGGTTGCAGCCTTCGACGTCACATGCGCGGCCGCTGACGAGGAGGGCGGTCATCACCTCGGCCGGCACATGCCGACCGAGGTGCGCGACGGTCAGGATGTCCTTGCCGTTCTTGATCACCGCGGTGAGGAACGCCGAGCCGAGCAGTTCTTTCACCCAGCCGACGTCGACCGGGCCAACACCCGGAATCTCACACACTTCTCCGGCGGCGGTCCCACCGCGGATGAGCGCGCCGTGGTCGACGACGATATGCACATACGCCTTGGGAACACTCAAGCCGGTCCCCGCGGTCTCCGCCACCGGTTCGCTGAGGAGACATTCGGCGACCGCGTCCGCCGCGTACGCGTCGAGCGGCTCATGATCGGTCCCGGCTTTGCGGGCCCGGAAGATCCGCTGCACCTGGTCGTCGATCTTGGACTTCAGCTGCCCGCCGACCTCGGGCGCGAACCGGAACCGCCCCACGAACATCCCATCCGCGTCGGTCCACGACCGCCACTCCCGTTGGCGATGATGCCGTTTCGCACGCACATCCGGATCCTCGACCGCCGCCCGCGCCCGTACGCACGCATCCCTGAGCGGCACCAGACCCTGCCCTGCAATCGCAAGAAGACTCTCTTCCGCAGCCGGGTTCTTCGCCGCCGCGCCCGCGATCAGCTGCGCTTCGGTCGCACTCAACCGGCCCTCGCGGACCATCCGATCCGTTGCCGCCAACTCCTCCCGCCGCTTTGCGGTCTCGATCGCACCCCGCACCTCACCCGCACCAACACCCAACGTCTTCGCGACCGACGCCACCGCATCCGCAGCACTCGCGCTCGTCTCCGCCGCCCGCCGCGCCGCGGAGGCAACCATCCCGTCGACCAACCGCCAGATCAATCCGAGCTCGAGCACCACCCGGCCCGCCTTCGGGCGACAACGCCGACGCATCGAACGCCAAAGCGACTTCTTCCAACGTCCTGCGGGTGGAAACCAACGAGTCGAACATGTG
>JBEPUZ010000358.1:0-2937 GCA_041691275.1 Actinomycetota bacterium
TCCCGGATCTCGGGAACGACGGCGATCCGTGCATCTGCGCAGGTCAATGTGGTGAATCATCCTGGGTTCGCGGTGGAGACTCTTCGGTTTGGTTTCCTAGCCTCTGATCGGGGCAGTTCGTGTGAACGTTTGTCCGGTTGGGTGGCTGTTGTCGAGTTCGGCGTTCTCGATCTCGTCCGTTGTGAGCGACTTGGTCACGAGGACCGCGCCGACTGCCTGCGCGATTGCCTGCAACGGTCGCTGACGATCCGCGTGCCATGCGGTTTCGAACTCTACCGGCGCGATGTCACCGAGGTAGCCGTAGAGGCGTTCGGTGTTGTGCCAGTGCACTCAGCCGAGCGATCTCACGCCACAACTCGCGCTCGACCTCCTTGCGATGTGACGGCGCGCCCGGCAACTTCATCGGCGACCAGCCCGTCAACTCCTTCATCCATCCCGCTGGCCTGCCCATCAACACCTCCACGATCGAAGTGTTGCGACGACCAGTTGAATCCACCCGCGGTGGGTCGAATGGGTCCTCGCATTACGATTTTCGATCGAAGCGCCGGGGTCGCCCGTCGTCGGGTTGTTGTTCTGAGGGCGCGCGGTCAGCTGGGGTTGGCGTTCACCGTCACGCTGGCCGGCACGGGCTGCAGGTTCGCGCTGTCGTCGACCGACCGTGCCAGGATCGTGACGCGCCCGGCGACGCGCTGCGTCCATTGGTAGGTCCAACTGTCGCGGCCGACGGCCGGATGCCACGTGTGGCCGTTGTCGGTCGAAACCTCAACGCCTGCTACAACCCCACCGCCCGTGTCGGTAGCCGTGCCCGAGATGACGATCGTGGTTCCTACGGCGACCCGAGCACCCGCCGCCGGTGTGGTGATCGTCGCGGCGGGTGGCGTCGTGTCGGTTGACGCGCTGGCAGCGACGAGGCCCGTCATGAGCGTGGTGGGCTGGGTTCCCATGTCGGCGAGGAGGTTGACGGTCGCCTGCTGCATCCGCACGTCCGGCGTCGTGCGGCGACCGCCGGGGTCGAGGCCCCATGACCACTGGATCGTGCCCGCGCCGAATACGAGCGCTCCGCTCGGTGCCCGGTGCATCGTGAGGTGGTGGGTCGCCGTCCCGTTACCGTAGGTCGATCCGTAGTCGAGCAGGTATCTGCCGTTGGTGATGTTGACCGTGGTGGTCGACAGACTGAACGACCCGGGCGGCCGGCTCGGGTCGTCGGGCACTTCGTCCCACTCGGAGCCGAGGGTTCCGCGCGGGAGCGTGGCGACTCCCGATGGCGGCAACGACGCGATGCTCGTGTTGCGCCAGAAACGCAGCGCGCCGTCGGCCGCAGGGACATGGATCGCGTCGGTGCTGGGGCTGTTGACGCGATACAGCGTGCCCGTCAGCGCGTTCTCGGGCCGTCCGCCGTCGGCGGGGGGGCTGAAGCGCGGGTCACGCCACGTGCCGGTCCACTCCGGACTCGGGTCGATTTTCGCGTTCGCGTGTGTCTCCTTGTAGCAGACGAGGGTGCGGTTCGCGGTCGCCGAGCCGTCGATGCTTGGCTCCCAGCGCGTCTTCCAGAACACCTCGTTTCCCGAGAAGAACGCCAGGTTCACGCCTGCGTCGCGGGCGGCCTCGACGTTCGCGCGCTGCTGCTTCGACCAGTACTCGTCGTGGCCGTTCGGGAGATACACCTTGTGCTCGCGGATCGCCGCGCCGCGTTGATCGGCGTCGAGACCGCTGAAGTAGCTCACGTCGTAGCCGTTGCGCTCCAGGAACCGGATCATCGGGTACTGGTCGCTGAAGAAGACGTTCCCGTTGATGAACGGCCGGTTGTAGCTCACCTTGTACGCCCGACCGCCCGGACCGCCGTACAGACTGTTGCCGCCGTAGGGGTTGTAGGCCTGCCAAGTCTCGTCGTTGGTCTGGAACAAGATCTGTGAGGCGTCCTCGTCGTCGCGCACGACGAAAAACACGGTGCTCGCTCCGCCGGTGTCGGTGCGGCGGAGGCGAGCAATGTAGACGCCCGATACCGCGACCGAGGGTGTTGTCCACGATGCCGACACGGACCAGTTGCCACAGTCGAGGAGGCGCGTCGTCGGATCGGAGAGGCAGGGAGGCTGGACCTGGGGCGGCGTGACGTTTGGAGTGATCGAAACGACCTTCCGGGCGCCTTTCCCCTGATACCAGCCCATCCGGTAGATATCGATTCTGTACGCCGGCGCTGCGGTCGACACCTTGAACTTGACGGTCTCACCGTGGTTCACGCTGATCTGGGTGGCGAAGCCCACGATGGTTGAATCCGCGGAACCGCCCCATCCGGCGGGGGCTTCTGGACTCCCCGGCAGCCGGTTCTCGCAAACGATCTTGTTCATACTCGGTCCGCACGCGGTCGGCGCGCCTCCGCTCCCACCGCTGCATGCGGTGAGACAGCCGAGAAACACGCCTGCGAACGCGACAACAAGAAGCCACGACTGAGCCCTGGGAGCCGGGTGTCCTGTGACCGCGTTCGTCATCTGAGCTCCCATCACCTCAGCAGGCCTTTTCACGGCGCCCGCTCGCCCGCGTCCGTTTGCGCGACCGTGGGACCGATCACGCGACGCGAACGGATTAGATTTCTGCTTTCGTCGGGTGGAGGTTACCTTCGTGTTCCGCTCCAGGCGAGGTGGTCAGCGTGATGTTCGAGGCCGCGTAGCAGGAGTTCGGCTGTCCGTTGACGCCGGGTGTGGATCGCAATCGTCCTGTCGAGGGCGAGGTACTTGTCGGCACGAGGCGCATCAACCCGGCCGGGTTTCGGCTGCACGCCGCGGCCCGCATCGATAGCGTCGTCATCTCTCGATGACGCCATATCGATGGTGTTCAACGAGGTAGTCGTCGGTTCGGAGTCGACGCGACGAGCGTTCACTCCGAGAACCGTTGCGTCGAAGAGCTACGAGACGCCTACGTTGCAACGAGCAAGCTTCGTAG
>JBEPUZ010000359.1:0-2859 GCA_041691275.1 Actinomycetota bacterium
AGCGAGAGGACGCCCGCGTCGTCCTGCCACGTGTTGGCCTCGCATTTCGAACAACGATGGAAAACGATCTCTCGACCCGCGACCCGCATACGGATCGTGATGAGCATCGTTTTCGCACATCCTGTGCAGACCAGCATTCCGTGCCTCCCTGACACCGCGCCGACAGAGGTGTTGGTCGGCATCCGGGGGACCGGACTGAAGCACTGTGCAGGTGACATTTGCCGCACACCTGCCCACGCCGCGCGCACCTGCCCGCGCAGTCGGGCGAAACGCGTGTTTGGCGTCAGAGGGCGGCGAGCGTCGTGATGAGGTTGAACCCGATGTGCATCATGATCGACGCGGAGAGGTCACCCTTGCGTACCGCGACGATTCCGGAGGCGGCGCCGAGGAGGAACAGCGCGGGGACGACCGCGAAGTCGCCGAGCGTCGGGCTGAGCATCGGGTGCGCGAGCGCGAAGGCGAGGGCCTGCACGATCACCGCGGCCGTCGGCGACATCCGGCGGCGCAGCGCCCGGAGCAGGAGGCCCCGGAACAGCAGCTCCTCGCAAACAGGGGCGACGAGCGACGCGACCACCGCGAAGACCGCCAGCTTGGCTCCCCCGGCCTTGTCGAGGTCGTCGACGACCTGCTGATGCGCGTTCACGATGTTCACGAGGGGCGTGATCATCAGCGTGCCGACGAAGAACAGGCCGATCCCGGCGAAGGGCGCCCACCAGTCGCGTACCTGCAGGGTCAGGCCGAAGTCGTCCCGAACCGAACGACCCTTGGAGTGCGCAATGAACACGATGCACCCGAACCAGGTCCCGAACTGCGCCAGGGTCGAGAGCGCGGTCGTGATCGCGCCCGTGTGGTCGGCGGTGTCACCGGTGAGCGCGAAACCCACCGATACGCCCACGACGGACATGACGATGCCGGCCACGTAGATCCAGAAGAAGTCGCCGAGGCCCCAGGTGAGCGCGGCGGCACCGCCCGGGTCGCCCCTCGGGCGCCGATCCGGTGACGGCGATGAAGATCCCGGATCCACCGGCGCAGGCTACCGAGCACCGGATCCCGGCCGATCGACACGTCGACACCGGGCGGAACGAGAATCGTGGTCCGTCCGCCATACGATGGGCGTCGAACAACTGCCCGTGGAGAATCACTCATGAGCCCAGGCCCCGAAGACCAGTGGCGCCCGCCGGAACCCCCGCCGGGTCGTTCACCGCGGCCGGGTTCACCCGGAGGCCCGCTCCGGGCGGGAAACCGTCCGAAGTGGTTGCCCTGGGTGGTTATAGGATTGATCGTCGCGGTCTTCCTCGTCTGGCGGGCCGCGCCCGCCTCGACCGCCTCGCAGGAGAAACTCGACTACGGCGACTTCCTGACGCTCGTCACCCAGAACCACGTCGCCAACATCAAGTACGACTCGTCGAGCGGAAAGATCACCGGCGCATTCAAAGAGGGCTTCACCAAGGACGGCAAGAAGGAATTCACAGCGCCGGGCCCGCAGGTCCAACTCCCCGACGCCGACATCGCGACGCTGACCCTTCACAACGTCGCGCGCAACTACAAGCCGCGCTCGAGCGACATCCTCGGGACGCTCCTCGTCTATCTGCTGCCGTTGGTCTTGATCGGCGCGATCTGGTTCTTCATCGCGCGCCGGGCGCAGGGACAGATGGGTGCGGTGATGAACATCGGGCGCTCGCGCGCCAAGGTGTACAACACCGACAAGCCCAAGACCACGTTCGGCGACGTCGCGGGCTACGGCGCGGTGAAGGAAGAGATCACCGAGGTGGTCGGCTTCTTGAAGTCGCCGGGCAAATTCAAGGAGATCGGTGCCCGCATCCCGAAGGGTGTGCTGCTGGTGGGCCCGCCCGGGACCGGTAAGACGCTGATCGCCCGCGCGGTTGCAGGCGAGGCCGGCGTGCCGTTCATCTCGATTACCGGCTCCGACTTCATGGAGATGTTCGTCGGGGTTGGTGCCGCGCGGGTACGCGACCTGTTCGCCACCGCGAAGAAGCAGGCGCCTGCGATCATCTTCGTCGACGAGATCGACTCCATCGGCCGCAAGCGCGGTGCGGGGCTCGGCGGCGGCCACGACGAGCGGGAGCAGACGCTCAACCAGATGCTCGCAGAGATGGACGGCTTCGAGGCCACCGAGGGCATCGTCATGATGGCGGCCACGAACCGTCCCGACGTGCTCGATCCCGCCCTACTGCGTCCGGGTCGTTTCGACCGTCAGATCATGGTCCCGTTGCCGACCCTCGACGAGCGCATCGAGATCCTCAAGGTCCACATGCGCGACAAGAAGATGGATCCCGACGTCGACGTCAACGTCGTCGCTCGGGGTACGCCCGGCATGAGTGGTGCGGATCTCGCGAACCTGGTGAACGAAGCCGCACTGTTCGCCGTGCGCCGCGAAGCCCACGAAGTGCATCGCGAAGACTTCGACGCCGCGCGTGACCGTGTGCTCATGGGCCTGAAGCGCGAGTCACTCGCTCTCTCCGAGGAGGAGAAGGAGATCATCGCCTACCACGAGGGTGGGCACGCGGTGTGCGCGTACGTGCTCGAGCACGCCGACCCGCTGCACAAGGTCACCATCCTCCCCACCGGCATGGCGCTCGGAGTCACGCACCAGCTGCCCACCGAAGAGCGGCACATCTACAAGCGCGAGTACATCGCCGACTCGCTCGTCGTGCGGCTGGGCGGTCGTGTCTCCGAAGAGCTGATCTTCGGTCACCAGTCGACGGGCGCGCAGAACGACCTCGTCGGCAACACTGAGCTCGCCCGCAAGATGGTCCGGGAATGGGGCATGTCGGATCGCATCGGTCCGATGGCCTGGGGCTCGCAGGGCGCGGTGTTCCTCGGCGAGGACCTCATGCA
>JBEPUZ010000360.1:0-2847 GCA_041691275.1 Actinomycetota bacterium
ACTCCCTCCGAGCGCGCTGAGTTGGTGCAGGTCAGGATCGTGTCGACCCTGACCGTCGCCGGGTCGTCCTCGCGTTGACGGACTAACTGACGGACTAAGTCCCGCCGGGCACACCCCGGAGAGCGTCGCCCATCGCGTTGGCTGCGGCCTGACCTCGTTCCGCCACCAGGTGGCCGTACACGTCGTTCGTGACCGTGATCGACGAGTGGCCGAGCACCTTCGACACCTCGTGCAGCGGGATGCCCTGCGCCAGCATGATGGTCGCAGCCGAGTGGCGCAGCTGATGCGGGTTTCGATGGCCGAGCCCTGCGGATTTGGCGGCCAGGGAGAGGTACTTGCCGAGATTCGCCGGGTCAACAGGGGTTCCAACCGGCGTCGTGAACACCAGGTCGAGATCGACCCACGTAGCCGCAGCGAGTCGCTCCGCGGCCTGCCGTCGGCGGTGTTGGGTGAGTCGCTCGACGACGGGCGCCGGAAGCGCCTGAGTCCGGTACGAATCCGCAGTCTTCGGTGAGCCGAACTCCAGCCGCGTGGCCGGACTCGGCCGAGTGCCGTCCGGAAGCGAGGGGTTGCGCAATCTCTTCAGGGAACGTGAAATCGAGACGGTTCCGGCCGTCAGGTCGACGTCACTCCAGCGGAGCGCCAGGGCTTCTCCCTTGCGCAGACCCAGGCTCAGGAGAAGGACGTAAAGAGCGGACAACCGATCGCCCTCAACGGCGGACAGCAGTCGTCGCGATTCGTCGACGGTGAGGAACTGCTGCGCACGACGCGGAACGTTGATCGGTTCGCTCGCGTCGACAACGTTGCGGTTCAGTCGTCCTGATTTCACGGCGTCGTTGATCGCCTTGCGAAGCGTCGTGCGCATCAACCGAAGCGTGTTCGCCTTGTACAAGGGAGAGCCGTCCGCCTTCCGCATCGTCCTCTTCGTCGCGATGAACTTGTCGATATGCGCGGCTTGCAGCTTCGTCAACCGGTGCCGCCCGAGTACTGGGATCAGGTGGAGTCGCACCATTTCGGCGTAGCTGTCGCGCGTCGAGTCCGACAGGGTGGCGTTGGCGACGCGCGTCGGCAGCACGTCGTCCACCCAGTGCGTCAGCCAATCAGTAAGGGTCATGCGCTCGTCGAGGAGCAGCTCGCCCGAGTCCTGACGTTGTTGCTGCTGCCGCAGCTTTTGAGCGACGTCGTTGCGCGTACGGCCGTAGACAGACTTGTGTCGGCGCGTCCCGTCGACGTATCCAAGATCCAGACGTGCTTCCCAGCGCCCGTCGGCACGCTTGGTGATACTGCCTTCGCCGCGCCCGCGACGCCTGCTGGTTGTCATGATCGGGCTTTCCTTTTCTGGTCGTAGTTGCGCGTCGCGTACCTGCTCTTCGCTTGTTGGCAGTAGACGTCGGGGCAGTAGTTGCGCTGGTTGGAGCGCGGTCGGCGTTTCGGTGAATACGGACGGCCGCAGTTGGAACACACGACCAGGCCGTCAACGCGGGCGACTGCGAGCACGAGGCTGATGACGACGGCTCCCATGACGTTGGTGCTGGCGAGCCGGTAATCGAGGTGTGGGGTGTCTTGCCATTCGACGCTGAGACGGATGTCGTACAGCTGCAACCAGCTGTCGAGTATCTCGCCCACGACTTCGCGGTCGGTATCGAGTGCTTCGTTGGGCGTGAGCGGCTCGGGTTTCCAGTGGCGCAGTTTCAGGTCGCGGCGTTCGGCAAGGTCGGGGCTGATCACAGCCCAATCTTCTGCCGCGCCTGTGACACTCTTGGCGAGACGGGCGGCGATGTTGAGGATCGCCCGACATTCGCGGGCTCGGGAGCGGTACCACTCGCACGGCACGTAGGGGTTGTCGCCGCCCAGTCGCGCGCAGGGCGTATTGAGGCTGCTTCGGTCGGTCCCGTGGCCGAGCGGGGCGCCGTGTTCGGCGCAGAGGGCTACGGCACCGACCTCTTCGGCGAAGAGGCGGACGTCCTCGTCGCCTGCCGCTCCGAGCTGACTGAATCGGTCGAGGAGATCGGGAGCAGCGGCGACTCGCTTGGTGTTGGCGTCCCAGGTCGCGCGCCATTGAAGGCAGGGCACGGTTCGGCCAGAGACGTCGAGGTTGACGAGCGACACCTCCGACGCTGTTCGCCACGTCCCGGGCATGTCGCGGCCGAGGCGATCCGTGGTCGTGGTGGTCAGCCCGGCTGCAGCCCACCGGCGATGGTCGTCGTTCCTCATGCGAATCTGCTTCCGAAAAGAATATGAAACTGATGTCTAATCGCTAGCGACGGCGGGTGCAAGGGGTGTTCAGTGGACGCATGAGCGCACCCCAAGATCCCCCCGAACGCCTCCTCCTCACCATCCCGGAGCTGGCAGCGATGACGTCCCTCGGCCGAAGCACCATTTACCAGCTGGTCGCCGAAGGCCGGATCGACATCGTGCACGTCGGCCGGGCCGCGCGCGTCCCCTATGCCGAAGCGGTCCGCTTCGTGCAATCGCTGACCGTGAGCGGCGAACGGTAACGACACCACGCCCGAGTCGTTCGGTGCCTCGCCGGAGCATCGCGGAGGGTCAGGCGTACCGATCGAGAGGGCGTCCCGTGTTGGTCGGCCGCTCGGTGCCGACGAGCCCAGCGGTCTTCCCTACGTCCCCTCGACCCCTTTCCACCAGTACCGAACGCGTATGTGTTTCCGTGAACTCCGGCGGCGCACTCGGCCGTGTGCGTACGCCCTGAACAACGTGGAGGTTCCATGACCCGATTGCTGCTTCGTCCCGGTGAGGTCGCTGTGGCGCTCTCGTGCGGGCGTACCAAGACGTACGAGTTGATCGGGCGCGGGGCGATTCGTTCGGTGCGTATCGACGGCTCCATAC
>JBEPUZ010000361.1:0-2759 GCA_041691275.1 Actinomycetota bacterium
AGAGCGAGGCGATCAGCCGCTCGACGCGCTCATCGCGCGACTTGAACGGGTCCTTACAGAGGACGGTGCGCTGGGCCTGGTCGTTGAGCTTCAGGTGTACCCAGTCGACCGTGTAGTCGCGCTTGCGTTCCTTGGCCCGTTTGATGAACGCACCGCGTAGTCGGGCGCGGGTTGTCTGAGGCGGGATGTTCATCGCCTCGGTGATCTCGTCGTCCTCGACCATGCGGTCGACCTGGCCGCGCCGTTCGAGCAGGTAGTAGAGCGAACGGGTCCGGGTGACATCGTGGTACGAAAGGTCGAGCAGCGAGACCTTCGGATGTGTGAGCGGAAGGTCGCCGCGCTTGCGGTACGCCTCGATGAGGTGATGCTTGATGACCCAGTCGACCTCGGTGCGCAGCTTGAGCGGATCGTCCTCGAGGTGGGTCATCACGTGCTCCCACATCTCGAGCGCACGCTGTTCGAGCGGCGGGAGCCCGCGCCGCTTGGCGAAGCGCAGGGCGCGGTTCAGGTACTCGCTTTGGATCTCGACCGCCGAGAGCTCGCGACCGTTGGCGAGCCGGACCCGGCGACGGCACGTGATGTCGTGACTGATCTCGCGGATGGCGCGGATCGGGTTCTCGAGGGTGAGGTCGCGCCACGGCGCCTGGTCCTCTTCGAGCATGCGCAGGATGATCGCGGTCGTACCGACCTTGAGGAAGGTCGCGTACTCGCTCATGTTCGAGTCGCCGACGATGACGTGGAGGCGCCGGAAGCGTTCCGCGTCGGCGTGGGGTTCGTCACGCGTGTTGATGATCGGGCGGCTGCGAGTCGTCGCCGACGACACGCCCTCCCAGATGTGCTCGGCCCGTTGCGCGATGCAGTACATCGCGCCGCGCGCCGTCTGCAGGACCTTGCCCGCGCCCGCGTAGATCTGGCGGGTCACGAGGAACGGGATCAGGACATCAGTGAACTTGGAGAAATCGCCCTCGCGCTCGACGAGGTAGTTCTCGTGACAGCCGTAGGAGTTGCCGGCGCTGTCGGTGTTGTTCTTGAACAGGAAGACCTCACCCCGGATGCCCTCCTCCCGGAGGCGCTGCTCGGCGCTCTGGACGAGGCCCTCGAGGATGCGTTCGCCGGCCTTGTCGTGGATGACGAGATCGCGGATCGAGTCGCATTCGGGAGTGGCGTACTCGGGGTGGCTGCCCACGTCGAGGTAGAGGCGGGCGCCGTTCTCGAGGAAGACGTTGCTCGACCGGCCCCAGGAGACAACCCGTCGGAACAGGTAGCGGGCCACTTCGTCGGGGCTGAGGCGGCGCTGGCCGCGGAGAGTGCAGGTGACGCCGTATTCGTTCTCGAGGCCGAAAATGCGCCGGTCCATCGCTCGTGAGTGTACGGGGCCCCACTCGCACCAATGTGCCGCGGCCATACACTTTCCCCGTGCGGACGCAGCGCAGACGTGCCGGCGGGTCGCCCGGGGTAGGTGTCGGAGCGAGGGAGCCGTGGTCCGTGCGGACGCAGCGCAGACGTGCCGGCGGGTCGCCCCGGGTAGGTGTCGGAGCGAGGGAGCCATCGTCATGCCGATGACCCGGCTGACATCGGTGTATGGATCGTTTCGGGCCCGGGTGATGGCGGCCCGCCTGCTCGACGAGGGATTCGACGTGCAGTTGCGGGGTGCGATCGACAGCCCTTACGGACTCACGATGGGCGAGATGGCCCGCGTCGACGTGTATGTGCCCGACGATCAGTTCGACGACGCGAGCCTGGCGTTGCTCGTCGCAGAGGTGGACGAGGCGGACGAGATTCTCGACGACGACCGCCCGCCGATCCGCAAGCAGCCGGTACCGGTCATCTGGGTCGCCGCGCTGATCCTGTTCATTGTGATCGCGGGCCCGATCGCGTTGCTGATCCGCTGGTACTAGCGAATTCGTCTACCCGAGCAGAGTCGTGAGCTCGTCGTTCTTGATGCGCCGGAACGCGCGCCGGGAGCGGGACCGATCGAGCAGCGCGACCTCGAGCTGCTCGGCGGCGAGCGGCGTGTCGTCGGTGCCGAGCAGCTTGGCCCCGAGCTTCAACGCGTCGCCGAGAGCCATCCCTGGTTGGTACTGCTCCTTCAAGGCCTCGATGACCTGGTCGGCCTGGCCGCCGAGCACCGAGTAGTTCTGCTCGTCCATGACGACACCGTCGTACAGCACGTGGTACATCTCGGCGTGGTCGTCGTTCGGGGCGCCGACCTCGGCGACGAGCAGCTCGACCTCGTACGGCTTCATCTCGTGCGTGAAGACCTGGCCGAGCGTCTGCGCGTAGGCGTTGGCGAGCTCCTTGGCGCTGACGTCCTCGCGTGAGTACGAGAAGCCCTTCATGTCGGCGTGGCGCACTCCGGCGACGCGCAGCATCTGGAACTCGTTGTACTTGCCGACCGCCGCGAACGCGATCCGGTCGTAGATCTCGCTGATCTTCGAGAGCGTTCGGGACGGATTGTCGGCGACGATGAGCACACCCGCCGGGCACTCGAGCGCGACGAGGCTGCGACCGCGGGCGATGCCCTTGCGCGCGTAGTCGGCGCGGTCCTTCATCACCTGTTCCGGCGAAACGTAGAACGGCATGCTCATGCGGTCATCTCCATGCGGCTTCGATGCTCCGGCCCGCTATCTCCGGGTGCAACGGCTCCGCGGTCCGGGCCTGCGGATCTGCGCCTGGGCTCCATGCGGCTTCGATGCTCCGGCGCTCTATCTCCGGGTGCAACGGCTCCGCGGTCCGGGCCTGCGGATCTGCGCCTGGCT
>JBEPUZ010000362.1:0-2718 GCA_041691275.1 Actinomycetota bacterium
TGCTGGCGGTGCCCGTCGGCACCAAGGTCGACTTCCGCAACGAGGATGCGATCTTCCACAACGTCTTTTCCCTGTCGAGGCCCAACGACTTCGACACGGGGCTCTACCGCCAGGGTGGGTCGTACAGCCAGGTGTTTCGCAAGGCCGGGCCGGTGCAGATCCTGTGCAACATTCACTCGTCGATGCTCGGCTACGTCTACGTCGTCGACACGCCGTACTACGCCCAGGCCGACGGCGGCGGCGCCTTCACCATCAAGGGCGTGCCCCCGGGCGACTACGAGCTGAGCGTCTGGCACGAAGGCGCATCGAAAGAGCTGCACCAGAAGATCGCGATCGGCCCGGAGGGCGTGCGCGGCCTGACCATCAAGGTCGCGGGCGACCGCCGCGCCCCGACGTTCGTCCCCGACAAGTCGGGCAAGCCGCGGCAAGCGCAGCTCGGGTACTAGTGCTTGAGATCCGAAGTCCGTTCCGGGTAACCGTGGACGGACTGGAGGGTCCAGGGGAAGGTGTCGGCGACGAGGGTGACCAACTCGTCTAGCGAGCCGCGGAAGGGGGTGGGCTCCCAGCGACCGCGGTGGTCGGCCATGTGGAGGAACCAGACGTGGACGCCGTCTCGGGTGAGACGGAGGTGCTTATATGCGTCTTCCGCTGGTCCGGACTCGACGATGACTGTGGCGCCGTACTTGCGCGCGCGAAGGTGGCCGAAGTCGCGAGCGTGCAGGAGACGCTGGACGGTCTTGGCGTGGGAGTCGTCAGCTTGGTACTTGGGCATCGGCGGCCGGGGTGGCGGTCTGCCGATGATTCTTGACGTGGCCGGTGCGCCACGTCCAGCGAAACGGGTGGGCCTCGCTCTTGTTCCAGTGGCGGATGAAAGCCTCGACCTCGTTCTTTTGATGGACCGTCGAGCCGAAGTCCCCGTAGCGGATGATCCGGCGGTGCAAGATCGAGAACCAGATCTCGACCTGGTTCATCCACGAGGCGTGCTTGGGTGTGTAGATGAAGTGAAAGCGGCCGCCGTGGCGCGCGTTGAATCGCATCCAGCGGTCATCCTTGCCGTCGTAGTGGACGTTGAGATTGTCCCAGACCACGTGGACCTGCTGCGTCGGATATTTCCGTGCCAGCGCCTCCATAAAGTCGACCAGCGCCGGAGCCGTTCGTCGCGGCAATACGTGTCCCAACACCTTGCCCGTGGCGATGTCGAACGCCGCCAGCAGCACTTGGGTGCCGTGCCGCTTGTACTCGTATTCGTATCGTACGGCGCCGTCGTCGCGCGAGACGTGGGTTGGATGCCTCCGTTGGAGAGCCTGCATGGGCTTTTCGTCGACGCAGACGACGACCGCGTCCCTGGGCGGGTTGAGATAGAGTTCACAGACAGCCTCCGCCTTCGGCAGGAACTCCGGATCTTCCGAATGCAGCCACTGCGCCACATGGTGAGGACGGATCTCCTTGAAGCGGAGGATCCGGCCAATCTCGCTGGTGCTCAGGCGGTACCCCGTCTTGGCCAATAGTACGTCGGACAGCGAGGCGTAGGTCCACACGTCCCTGAACCGCATGATCTCGTGATTCGGCCGCTCGCAGGCCAGCCGCACCAACTGACAACGGACCGCCAGCGGCACCGTCGATGGCCGGCCACTTCGCGGGGCATCGTTCAGTGTCTTCAGCGCGGGGTCGCCCTCGAACCGAGCCTTCCACTTTCGCACCGCGCGCGCCGTCCAGCCGACGGCTCGCGCTATCTCCTCCGTCCCCTGGCCTTCATGCGCCAGCACAACGATTCGGGCACGCTGGACGACCAGATGGATGTCGCGTCCCCGCCACACGAGCTCCTTGAGCTCCCGCAACAGGTTGCGCTGGACGCGGAGTCGACGTGGGCGCGGTCCGCGTGGCACGCTCTATCGATCGGCGACGTGCTTCGTTTATTCCCGAAACCCGGATCAAATTTCGGGCTCGTCGTACTAGTACACCGCACGAGCGCGGGGATTCGCGACCGGAGGGTTGCCCTGCCGGGGCGTTACCCGCGCGGCCGATCGCGCAGATACGCGATGGATGCGACGGCGGCCTGTTCCAGGGCGTCGAGACGACCGGGGAAGAGGTGGGTGGCGTCTTCGACCACGGTGAGCAGCTTGGGTTCGGCCATGGTCGCGACCGCCGCGACGATGGCGTCGCGGGCGCCGAACTCGTCCTCGGAGGCCTGGATGATCGCCTTGGGCTTGGTCGATCTTTCCAGGAACGAGTAGTCGAAGAGCTTCAGCGCCAGGCCGACGCCCAGCAGCTTGTCGATGCGCGGGGCGGCGGCGCCCACGGTCAGGCCGACGCGCGCGCCGAAGGAGAAGCCCGCCATCCACAGCGAGACGTCCGGGTAGCGGCGCGCCATGAAGTCGAGCGCGTCGCGCGCGTCCTCTTCCTCGCCGATGCCACCGGCGTATTGGCCGGTCGAGCGGCCGACGCCGCGAAAGTTGAAACGCAGCACGGCGGCGCCCGCGGCCGCCAGCGCCTTGGCCAGGCGGTAGACGACGTTGTTGTTCATGGTGCCGCCGTGAACCGGGTGCGGGTGGCAGACCACGGCCGCGGCAAAGGGCGCCGGATTCTCCTTGAGGATCGCCTCGAGATGACCGTGGGCGACGGGCAGGTCGAGCCGGCCGGAGGGGGACACGACCGGGCTTGGGGCAAGGTTGGGCATCGGGCGAAGATCTACGATAGATCGGGTTCGAACGTCAGGGG
>JBEPUZ010000363.1:0-2697 GCA_041691275.1 Actinomycetota bacterium
GCCGAGGTGACGACCGCCCTCCTCGTCAGCGGCCGCGAATGTGACGTCGAAGGCTGCAACCATCGCGGCTATCTCGAACGCGACCACATCGACGAACATGCGAAAGGCGGACCAACATCGTTCGCGAACCTCCGCTGGCTCTGCTACCGCCACCACCGACACAAAACCGCAGGCTGGATCCTCGGACCCGCCCACCCCACCACCCGAAAACGCACCCTCCGCCCACCACCCGCACACGCGAACGCGGCATGAGCGCCGGCCGATCAATGCCAGGGGTCGTCGTGCCATCGATGTCGATCGTGGCCACGCGGCGAACTGTATTTCCGAGCTGGATTGGGGCGTTTGGAGCGTCCGCCCGGGCTCGGCGAGACTGCTCACGATGACCTCCGTCGAGCTCCTGTTCGTGCATCATTGGATCGACGGCAAGGTCGCGCACGGAACGTCGAATCGACGGGGCGACGTCTTCGATCCCGCGACGGGCAAGGTCACGAAGACAGTCGCCTTCGCGTCGAGCGAAGACGTCGACGACGCGGTTTCCGCCGCGAGCACCGCATTCGCGTCGTGGCGGTCGTCGTCGATCGCGCAACGTTCGAAGATCCTGTTCCGGTTCCGCGGACTGCTCGACCGGCGCAGCGACGAGCTCGCCGCGATCATCACTTCCGAGCACGGCAAAGTGCTGAGCGATGCGCAGGGTGAGGTCGCACGTGGGCTCGAGGTCGTCGAGTTCGCGTGCGGCATCGGCCAGATGTTGAAGGGCGATTTCTCCGAAGGCGTGTCGGCCCGGGTCGACGTCACGTCGATGCGCCAGCCCCTCGGCGTCGTCGCGATCATCAGCCCGTTCAACTTCCCCGCGATGGTGCCCTGCTGGTTCTTCCCGATCGCTATCGCGGCGGGCAACACGGTGATCCTCAAGCCCAGTGAGAAGGATCCGTCAGCCGCTAACTGGATCGCCGAGCTATGGGCCGAGGCCGGCCTCCCGGCCGGGGTGTTCAACGTCGTGCACGGCGACAAGGTCGCGGTCGATCGACTCCTCGAACATCCCGACCTGCGGTCGGTGTCGTTCGTCGGCTCGACCCCGATCGCGCGCTACGTGTACGAGACCGGCACGCGCAACGGCAAGCGGGTGCAGGCGCTCGGCGGCGCCAAGAACCACATGATCGTGCTGCCCGATGCCGACCTCGACCTCGCGGCCGACGCGGCCGTCAACGCGGGATTCGGTTCGGCCGGAGAGCGATGCATGGCGATCTCCGCGCTCGTCGCGGTCGGAGCGACGGCCGACGAGCTCGTCGCGAAGGTCGCCGAGCGCATCGGGGGTTTGACGGTCGGCGACGGGCGCACCGGGACCGACATGGGACCGTTGATTACGCAGGCACATCTCGACAAAGTGACGTCGTACCTCGATGCCGGGATCGGCGCGGGGGCGACGCTGGTGGTCGACGGGCGCATGCACACCATCAAGGGCGACGCACCGGGGTTCTGGCTGGGTCCGACGTTGTTCGATCACGTCACCCCCGAGATGCAGCTCTACACCGACGAGATTTTCGGCCCGGTGTTGTCGGTCATCCGCGTCGAGACCTACGACGACGCGCTGCAGCTCGTGAACGCGAACCCGTACGGCAACGGCGCCGCGATTTTCACGAACGACGGCGGCGCGGCCCGTCGGTTCCAGAACGAGGTCGAAGTCGGGATGGTCGGGATCAACGTCCCGATTCCCGTGCCGGTCGCGTACTACAGCTTCGGCGGATGGAAGAGCTCGCTTTTCGGCGACACCCATGCGCACGGGAGCGACGGAATCCACTTCTTCACGCGTGGCAAGGTGGTCACGAGTCGCTGGCCCGACCCGAGCCACGGAGGTCTCAATCTCGGCTTCCCGCAGAATCAGTAAGGGAGACACATGTCGCCCGCCTACGTGGTTCCCGGCACCTTGACCCCAGCTCGCACCGCAACGGTCGCGGCGATCGCCGTGGGAATGCTCGTCGCCACATTGGCGATCTGTTCATCCTGATCGAAGGCCTGCACGAGTTCCCCGCCGACGGCGACGTCGTCGTCGCGACCGATTATTCGGGCATGGGTGCCGTCGGATCGCCGTCGTACCTGATCGGCACCCTGCCTCGACATTTGTCACTTTCACTCGACGTTGAGCACGGAGTGCAGTATGCTGTTACTCTCCGCGACATACCTCGGCGGACACACCGGTGCCACGTAACAGGCGTGGCACCTGACCAGGGAGGGCTTGCCCGTGAAGGATCACTCGACCGAGAAGTACACCTCGCCCGCGATCGAGCGGCGTGAGAACGTGAACGGGTTGCTTGGCCGCCAGAAGGGGAGCTACTGCCCCCCCGGTGTCAGGGACTGACAAGTCGCGCAGTTCTTCTCGACCCCCGGTTGCGTCTTCGCGGCCGGGGGTCTTGCGCGTTGCGGCCTGGTTCCCACCCGGCCCGTAGCTGGGACCCATGCGGCGTCGGCCAAGATGGCTCCCGTGCAGGGAGCGACGATGGGATCGGCTCGGATCGGGCCCTTCGTCGTTCGCTGGCGGGAGTACGGCGATCCGTCGGCGCCCCTGGTGCTCCTGCTGCACGGTGTCTACGCCGGGGCCAGCGGGTACGAATGGCGCAAGCTGGCCCCGCTCCTCGCCGAACGGCACCGGGTGCTCGTGCCCGACCTGATCGGTTTCGGCATCAGTGATCGTCCCGACCG
>JBEPUZ010000364.1:0-2664 GCA_041691275.1 Actinomycetota bacterium
CGACGGCGACTGGGGCAAGGCGCAGGTAGGTGTCGCGTCGAGTTGGAACGAAGTGACACCGTGCAACATGCCCCTCGACCGGCTCGCCAAGCGGGCGAAGCAGGGTGTGCGCGACGCGGGCGGCTTCCCGATCGAGTTCGTGACGATCGCGGTCTCTGACGGCATCTCGATGGGCCACGAAGGCATGCGCGGTTCGCTGGTGTCGCGCGAGATCATCGCCGACTCGGTCGAGTGCGTGATGCACGCCGAGCGCCTCGACGCGCTGGTCACGTTCGCGGGTTGCGATAAGAGCCTGCCCGGCATGCTCATGGCCGCGGCCCGGATCAACGTGCCGTCGGCGTTCCTCTACGGCGGTTCGATCCTGCCCGGTCACTACAAGGACCAGGCCCTCGATGTCGTGTCCGTCTTCGAGGCCGTCGGCGCGTGCGCGGCCGGCACCATCACCGAGAACGAGCTCGGCGAGATCGAGCGGCGCGCGTGCCCGACCGAGGGTTCGTGCGCGGGCATGTTCACGGCCAACACGATGTCGTCGATCGCGGAGGCGATGGGCATGGCGTTGCCGGGGAGCGCGTCGCCGCCCGCGGTCGACCGTCGTCGCGACGACTTCGCGTACGAGTCGGGCCGCGCGGTCATGCACCTGCTCGAGCTCGATCTCAGGCCCCGGCAGATCATGACCAAGGCCGCGTTCGAGAACGCGATCGCGATCACGATGGCGCTCGGCGGATCGACCAACGCGGTATTGCACCTGCTCGCGATCGCGAACGAGGCACGCGTCGAGCTCGAGCTCGACGACTTCAACCGCATCGGCGCACGGGTGCCGCACCTCGCCGACATGAAGCCGCACGGCAAGTACCACATGACCGACCTCGACCGGATCGGTGGGGTGCAGGTTGTGATGAAGGAGTTGCTCGACGCGGGTCTGTTGCACGGCGATTGCCTGAGCGTCACCGGCAAGACCATCGCGGAGAACCTCGAGACGCTCGCGCCGCCCGCGCCCGACGGCGACGTCGTGCACGCGATGGCGAACCCGGTGCACGTGCAGGGCGGCATCGCGGTGCTGACCGGAACGCTCGCGCCCAAGGGTGCGGTCGTGAAGGTCGCGGGCCTCGACCAGATGCGCTTCGAGGGAAGGGCGCGGGTGTTCGACGGCGAAGACCTCGCGATGGCGGCGATCCTCGCGGAGAAGATCGAACCCGGCGACATCGTCGTCATCCGCTACGAGGGCCCGAAGGGTGGTCCCGGCATGCGCGAGATGCTCGCGGTCACCGGCGCGATGAAGGGAGTCGGACGCGGCGCCGACTGCGCGCTCATCACCGACGGCCGCTTCTCCGGTGGCACGCACGGCTTCTGCGTCGGCCACGTCGCGCCCGAAGCCGTCGACGGTGGCCCGATCGCGTTCGTGGCCGAAGGCGACACCATCGTCATCGACGCCGATGCGCACACGATCGATCTCCTGGTCGACGAAGCCGAGATCACCAAGCGCAAGGCGAACTGGAAGCTGCCCGAACCCCGTTACACGAGTGGATTCCTCGCCAAGTACGCGCGGCTCGCCCAGGGTGCCGAGACCGGCGCGATCACGAACATCTGACGCGCGCCATCTGACCGAGCCCTCACTTCCCCGTGCCGGAGATCCTCGAAGTCGAAGCCGCGCGCAAGGTGCTCGAAGCGTGCGCGCTCGATCGCGAGATCGTCAAGGTGCACGCGCCCGACACGTGGTTCATGAAGCGCGGCACGACCGCACCCGCGCTGCGGCACGCGCTCGTAGGGAACGCGTTCACCATGGCGCGGCGCCGGGGCAAGCAGATCATCATGGACACGCGCGATCCCGAGGTGCGGTTGGGCCTGCACCTCGGCATGAGCGGCCGGGTTCTCGTCGACGACCAAGAAGCGGGTGATCCGCTCCTCTACGCGAGCAACCGTCGGGTGCCGAAATGGCATCGCTTCGGCGTGCACTTCGCCGACGGCGGCGACTTCATGCTGCGTGACCCGCGCCGACTGGGCGCGGTCGAGCTCGATCCCGACGAGAGCCGGCTCGGTCCCGATGCGCTGACGCTGTCGTACAAGGAGCTCGACCACGCCCTCGATCACCGGAAGGCGCCGATCAAGGCCGTGTTGATGGATCAGCAGCGCATCGCCGGACTCGGCAATCTGCTCGTCGACGAGTCGCTCTGGCGCGCCGCGCTCGATCCGACGCATCTTCCTGTCGACATCGATGCCGACGAACGGAAGGTCCTGCACAAGGCGATCCGCACCACGCTGCGCACCCTCGATCGGCGGGGTGGATCGCACACCGGCGACATGCCGCGGGCCCTCGACGTGCCCTGTCCGCGAGACGGCTCACTGCTGCGCCGGGCCACAGTCGGCGGCCGCACCACGTATTGGTGTCCGGTCCATCAGCTCTGACCCGACTCGAATGGGAACTTGCGCCTGCGCCGGGAAACTGGTGTTAGGATTCGTCCCGATGTCCGCCGCCTACATTCTCGTAGTAGTTACGTAGCGCTCCGGCACGCCCACGCGCGCCGAGCGCTACCTCGCCCCTCGCCTCTGCGGGGGGTTTTTCATGTCCGGAAACGGAGAGGGAATCATGAAGCTGACCGGAGCCCAGGCCCTGATCAAGAGCCTCGAGATGGAGCACGTCGAGGTCATGTTCGGCCTCCCGGGCGG
>JBEPUZ010000365.1:0-2607 GCA_041691275.1 Actinomycetota bacterium
GCCAACATGTCGAGCTCGTTGAACGAGCCCGGATCGAGCAGCAGTTCGAGGCGTTCCCGAGCGGTCAGCTTGCCCCGCTCGTGCTGACGCCGGACCGACGCCTCGTTGCCGGGCGTGCGCGCCTCTTCCTTCAGCTTCGCGAGCTGCTCGAGGCGCTCCGTGATCGGGTGGGGAGTGTCGGACATGGCGGTCAGGCTAGTTCGCGGGCCCGCGCGATCCCCCGGTCGACCGACCCCGATTACGCGGGCTGCGCGCCGTACGACTCGTACTTGCGGCCCGCCGCTTCCGCCGCCCGGCGACCACAGTCGTACTGGTACGGCGAGATCCCTCCCGGCTCCCACGCGGTGACCGAGCCGGAGAGCAGCGCGAGCTCCGACCTGGACACGATGCCCAGCTCGGCGCGCACGTCGGCCACCGGCCGCTCGGCGTCGGCGAACCAGTCGCGCCGCAGGAGATCGGGGCCGCCGGCGTGCGCGCCGCAGAGCGCACCCCGGCGCATCGCGTCGGCGAGGCGGACGGCCATCCCCTGGTGTGAGAGGTGCCCGCGGTCGTACTGGAAGAGCCCCATCCCGCTCGCCGTGTAGCCGGTCTCGAACAAGCCGATGATCTGCGCCAAGAGGGAGAAACCACGCGGATCGTCGTTGGCGCGCGAGATGAACCCGAACACCTCGATCTCGCACTCGACGGTCGAGCCGTACTCGGTCAGCACGTGCACCCAGTCGTGCTGGGCCAGGAACGGCGGCGCGCTGCCCTGCGTTCCCGGGAACGAGAATCCCCGGGCCTCGTAGAACTTGGCGACCTCGCGCCCGAGCGTGCCGCCGGGGAGATCCCGCAGCGACGACCAGCGGTCGGCCAGCACAGGGTCGGACACGCTCGCGTCCCACGCGTCGGCGAGCTGCTTCGACGTGTGCAGCTCCGCGGTCTGCGAGCTGTCCCACGTCTCCATGTAGCCGCTGCGCTGGAAGTCGATGAGCGCGAGTCCGAGACTGCCGTGCGAGTAGCGCTCCGCGACCCGCAACATCGGGTCGGCGATCCCGAGCTCCGAGGCGTACTCCTCGACCCGGGCGACGACCTCGGCCGGCAGCGGATTCAGCACCAGCGAACATAGCAACATGAACTGCACGATGCGTTCGCGGAACTGCCGGTTGCGCACCGACATCGCCGTCGCGAACTCGTGCGCGCCGATGCGCGGGACGCGCGCCACTGGGACGACGAAACCGGTCATCGACTCGATCAACGCCTCGACGAGCACGCGCTGCAGGCTCGTCAATTGCTCGCCCGGCGCGATCGCGCCCGCTACCGCACCCGCGATCAGCCGGGTCTCGGCCGCGTCCGGCGGCTGCAGGAGCACTTCGGCATCGGAGGGCAACGGGACCGGCATCGCGCCGAGAATTTACTCCTGGACGAGCTCGATCAAGGTCCCGAATGCCGTCTTCGGGTGCACGAACGCGACCGTCGTCCCACGGCTGCCCGGGCGGGGCTCCTCGTCGATCACCCGATGACCGTGAGCTTTCACCGACGCGAGCGCCTGCGCACAGTCGTCGACGCGGTACCCGATGTGGTGCAGACCCTCGCCCTGCTTCGCGAGGTACTTCGCGACCGGCGAGTCGTCGTTGGTCGGCGTGAGCAACTGCACGTAGGAGTCGGCGACCTTCAACAGGGCCTCTTCGACACCGTCGCTCTCGACGACCTCGCGATGCTCGACCTCGCAGCCGAAGGTGTCGCGGTAGTACGCGATGGCGCCTTCGAGATCGTTGACGGCGATCGCGACGTGGTCGATCTCGGTGAGCAACATGTCCATGTCGGCGTTCCGTTCCGTCAGACCGCCATGCGGCGGAAGAGTGTGATCTGGTCCAGATGCTGTTCGCGCGTCGCCTCGTCGGTCACGCCGAGCCCCTCTTCGGGTGCGAGGCACAGCACCGAGACCTTGCCCTCGACGAGGTTGTGGTGGACCTGGAGCGCAGCATCGCCGGTCTGGTCGAGTGGATAGACCTTCGACATCGTCGGGTGGATGCGCGCATCGCACACGAGGCGGTTCGCCTCCCAGGCCTCGCGGTAGTTCGCGAAGTGGCATCCCTTGAGCGTCTTGAGGTTCATCCAGAGGTACCGGTTGTCGTACTCGATCTTGAACCCGGACGTCGCCGCGCACGTGATGATCATTCCGCCCCGCTTGGCGACGAACACCGACGCACCCATCGTCGAGCGGCCGGGGTGCTCGAAGACGATGTCGACGTCACGACCGACGAGGCCGCGGATCTTCTTCCCGAGCCGGAGCCACTCGGCCGGATCCTGTTCGGTGTCGTCGTCGTTCCAGAACTTGTAGCCCTCGGCCCGGCGGTCGATGACCGCTTCGCAGCCCATCGCGCGCAGCACTTCGGCGCGCTTCTCCGACGAGACCACGCCGACGGGAGTGCCACCGCCGTTGAGCACGTACTGCGTTGCGTACGCGCCGATGCCGCCGGTTGCCCCCCAGATGAGCACCGCTTGACCCTGCGTCATCTGCGAGCCGTTCTTGCTTACGATCATCCGGTAGCTCGTGGAGTTGCAGAGCGCGTTGCACGCGGCTTCTTCCCACGTGAGGTGCGCGGGCTTCGGCATCAGCTGGTT
>JBEPUZ010000366.1:0-2601 GCA_041691275.1 Actinomycetota bacterium
ATGAGCAAAGTGCGCGGCCGGTTCCGCGACGTCGCCGGCCGGATCGACATCAGTCCGACCCTGACTGACTGCTCGGTGTCGGCCTCCATCGCTGTGACCTCTGTCGACACCGGCACACCGCAGCGCGACGACGACCTCAGGTCGGATCGGTTCTTCGATGTCGAGGAACACCCGGAGATGACCTTCGCGAGCACCGCGGTCGAGGTCGGTGCCGACGGCATCTTCACGATCGTCGGCGACCTGACCATCCGCGCCATCACCCGCAGGTCAGGCTCGAGGCGGAGTTCCTCGGGCTCGACGCGACGGGCCTGCAGGGCGACCCCCGGATCGGCTTCGCGGCGCGTACGACGATCCGGCGCTCGGACTTTCACGTCGGCGAGCGCTCGGTCGAGGGGAACAAGGTCGTCGTCGGCGACACCATGGCGGTCGAGCTCGACGTCGAGGCGCACCTCGAGGAGCCAGACCCGCCATGAGCAACGTCGTGGTGTACATGTCGATGCCGGTCGACGGCTTCATTGCCGGGCCGAGCGACGACCTCGAGCTACGCCGTAGGGCCGGCGTCGGACGCCCCTCTGTCGGACGGTCACGTGTTGAGCGGTTGGCGCGGTCGTGGGGCACCGCTCCTCGGCGCGATAAGTTCTATCCGGGAGCATCCGTGAACCCCTCAACAGCTGACGGACGGCTTCGCCGAGACGCGCGTGATAAAAGGATCCGCTGATGCGACCGGTCGTGATGCAGATGGGCGTCACCTTGGACGGCTTCCTCCACGGCGCAAAGGGATACGAGGATTGGGGACTTCCTCCCGAAGAGGACGACGTCGTGGCTTGGAAGATCGCGTCACTACGTGAAGCCGGCACACACATCATGGGCCGAGTCACGTACGAAGCCATGGCATCGGTGTGGCCAGCTATCACCGGCGTCTACGCGGACGTGATGAACCAGATTCCCAGAGTGGTCTTTTCGAGGACGCTCACCCGTGCGGATTGGCCGGAGAGCCGGATCGCCAGCGGCGAGCTCGCCGGCGACATCGGCCGGCTCAAGCGCGAGCCGGGCGGCGTGATCGTCACCCACGGCGGCGCCACGTTCATCGACGCCTTGATCCGCGAGAATCTGATCGACGAATCCCGGCTGGTGATCCACCCGGTTGCGATCGGGCATGGGACTGGCCTCTTCAGCGCGCTACGCGAGCCGCTCCAGCTCGACCACCTCGAGGCCCGCACATTTGCGAGCGGCACCATGATCCACACCTACCGACCACATGAGGTCAACCGATGAGAACCTTGCACTTCGGCCTGCGTGTCGCCGATCTCGACCGCTCACTCGCGTTCTACACCGCCGTAGGTTACGAGATCGTCGGCAATGTCCCGGAGACCGGCCTGGGGCACCTCACCATGCTGAGACTTCCGGGCGACGAGTTCGTCACCATCGAACTCGTCCACAATCCAAGCGAGACCGCGGTCGACGGCGGCACCCGCCTCAGCCACTTCGTCATCCACGTCGACTCCATGGACGTCACTCTCACAGAGCTCGCCGCCCGCGGCATCGACGTCGAAGCGCCCACATCGCCCGATGGATCAGCAGACTTTCGAACGACGTGGATCGTCGATCCAGACGGCAACCGGATCGAGTTGGTCCAGTGGCCCGCCGGTCACGCAGACGGCATCACCGCCGCCGACTGGGCAAGGTGAATCAACTCACTCAGCAGCGACGACGTGTCCCATACCGCGGAGTGGCCGGACCGTCCTCATCCCACGGCTCCGGCTTCGGTTTGCAGCTCCAGTCGACGAGCTGGTCAGGCAGCCAGCTCGGCCGAACGACCTCTGCGGTGACGGCTCGAAGCCGTTCGGCCAGTTCACGGTCGGCCGTCACCACGACCACGTCACGATTGGACCCAGAGATGGCGGCGATCGTGTCGTCGCCCTCGTCGGGCGCATGCACGACCTCCCCGCCGTCCACGTCCGACTCATCGGCTCCGGCCCGGGCTCGGCCCTCGAGCACGATCGTCGCCTAACGCGTGAACCTGACTGGCTGAGACATTCCCCGGGCGGGCGATCAGCCGCGCAGCTGCTCGAGCAGGCCCATGTCGTCGCGGCACGCCCAGTGCTCCGTTGATCAGCAGCTACCTCGTCGCGCACTAGGCCCGCGACCTCGACACCGCGGCCAGCTACTACACCGAGGACGCCATCGCGGTCGACGAAGGCCACACCTACCGGGGCCCCCAGCAGATCCGGGACTGCCTGGCCACAGCTGGAGCGCCGCGGCCTATAACCGGCGAGGAGCCGCGAAGCGCCGTTGACGCCGGCACCGCGGCGTGGACAATGGGGCTGAGGGAGCGAGGTACTGAACGACGGCACTGCCGGCCAACGACGGCGTCAGATGCCACGAACAGATCTCTGGTTGCGCTTTGACGATTCCTACCCCGGAGGCCATGGTGCTCGGCCCCTGTCTCCGATGCCGGCGGCATCACGGTGCCGCATGGCCGAGTTGAGCTGAAGCGCCGATGTCCTCGACGCCCGTGGTCCACGACCAGGCCTTTCCGGGCCGCCCGGTACGGATCATCGATCCATTTGGGGCCGGCGGGGGCGTCGATGTCATCGCCCG
>JBEPUZ010000367.1:0-2596 GCA_041691275.1 Actinomycetota bacterium
CTTTGGCAGATTGTGGAACGCCATCGGGTGGCCTCCGACAGAGACGGAGAAGTCGCTGTGCACGTACTGGCAGAACGAGATGCTCCGCTGCTGGCCGTCCATCACCTCGTAGGTCCCTTGCTCGGTGGCGACCCAGTACATGACGTTCAGCGGGAAGCCGTTGCGGATCGTGTCGATGACAGCATTCCGCTTCTTGTCGTCGTACACGAACTCGCGCTGGTACTTGGGCCTGATGTCGAGCCGCCCGCCGTAGCCGACGACGCCTTCCTCTGCGCTGTCTACGTAACCCTCCGCGATCTCTCGGACAGCGATCTCGTGCAACTCAATCTTCACGCGGGAGCGCCCTCAATCCGCCGGATGACGATCCTCTCGTACAGACGGCGATGCGTTCCGTCGCGCTCGGGCACGTAGAAGCGTTGCCTGCCGCCCCCGCCGTATGTCCCTCGTTCGGCGAACTTCGACATTGGCTCAGCCAGCTCGAGGCTACTTCCCAGGACCTCGAATTGGTCTGGGTTGTACTTGTCCAGGAAGGTGATCGGGACGCCCATGGCCCCGTTGTAGTCCATCGGGATGTCCGAAACCTTGGCGACCTCGATGGCCGCATAGTTCGCATAGGTCGGGTACGCGTCAGGCGTGTAGTGCCGGTAGAGCGTCATGGCCTCATGGCGCTTCGCGGTGTCCAGGTTGGTGAACCATGCCATGTTCTTCATGGCTAGGTACCTCACCCCGGCCTCCACCCTGATCTTCCCCTTGTCGGTCGTGTGGTTGTAGTCGTCCGGGACGCGGAACCACTTCTCGCCGCCGTTGTCGTAGCCGAGCCAGAGCCGGTCTTCCTTGATGAGTCTGAAGATCTCGCCGTAGGCGATGGCGTTCTGGTTGCCAAGGATCAGGAACCTCTTGTCGTGCTCGACGAGTAGGCCGACGTACTTGCGGAAGAGGGAGAACGGCGGGTTGGTGACGACGATGTCGGCCTCGTCCATCAGCGCGACGCATTCGGCGGACGCAAAGTCGCCGCCCTCCGCCAAAAGGCTCACGACATTGCGCTCGTTCTTCAACAGAAGCTCGATGTCGGACAGGTCAATGGCGCCGTCATTGTTGGCGTCGGACACTTCGGTGATCTCGACTCGGTAGGCGGACTTCTCCAGAACGTCCTTGGACATTCCGTTCACGCTGAACAGTGGGAGCTGTTCGCCGGTGATCCGGCTCCCGCTATAGCTGGTGGTGATGAGCTTCTTCAGGCCGAGGTAACGGAAGTTCATCGCGAAGTACTTGAAGAAGTTGGACTCGTACGGGTCGTCGCAGTTGCAAAGGACGACCTTCTCGCGGAACTGCTCGCGGTAGTGCCGCAGTTCGGACTCGATGTCGGCTAGCTGGGTGTAGAACTCGTCGTTCTTCGCCCGGCTCGCCCGCGCAAACGTCTCGTTCCCCGCCATGCCTTAAGCAAAAGGGCCCGCGTCCGTCTACGGGACCCGCCGACCTACGTGATGCCAGGGCTTCGCGCGGGCTATGGCGCGATGACCGACTCTAGTGCGCGCACGAGCAGGGCGGCCCGCACGTCTCTTCATGGCGCGGCGCGCTCAAACCACGCGGCGTAATTCGGTATGGCGAGCAAGTCACGTTCGGGATGCCACCAATAGAGTATGATTGGGCGCGGAAGACGAAGCACGAGGGCGATTATGGACGGCAGCAGGGGCGTGTCTCATGAGTACGTGCAGACCGATCGTCCGACTCGTGAGGGACTCCGCTTGGTGAGGCGGTCGGATGGCTTCCACTGGGCTCGCCCGACGACCGACCTGTCCGGTGACATCTGTGCCCTGTGTGGTTACGGACCGGCTGACGTTCGAGGACGCGGCAAGCACACGGCGAAGTTCGCAGTCGAGTTCATCGCCCGAGCCTCCCAACCCTAGTTCTCGACGTCCATTGCCAAAGGCTCGGACGTGAGCACACGACGCCCCGCCGGAGCCCAGAATGGCGAGATGGGCCTCTGGACCGAAGCAGTCAGCGGGATCCGCCACATGACACCAGCGCAAGTTTCAGACGCGGTGTCCGGGTTCGCGTCGGCCTACGTGAGGGATTGGGAGTCGTGGTTGGCCGTCCGGGATGCGCAGCGACCGGTCGTGCTCGGGCAGATCCTCCGACGCTGGCAGGCGACGCGCCCCGAGCCGATGCGGCGAGAGCGAGCGGCGGCGACGCATGCGGCGCCGTACCTGGAGGACCTGTTCGCCGATGCCCAGGCCTCGATTCGCGTCCTGGGCGCTCTCGACCTCTCTACGTTCCGGCGTCGCACGGAAGCGCAGGAGCGCTCACTTCGGGCGCTCTGGGGCAACTTCAGTCGCCTCGCTGCCACCGGGGAGGCATCCTGCGTCGGGATCACGAAGTCGATCCTGCTCGTCACGGACGGCCGCATCGGACCTGCCTTCGACTCCACGGTTCGTGAGCGACTTCGGCTCGAGCGACCGAAGTACGGCACCGACTGGATCGGCACCGTAGACCTCATCGCGGACGACCTCGCCGCATTCGTGGCCTGGCATGGCCCGCTGGCTGAGGCGGTTCCGCCGCACTTCCGCCACCTTGCGGTGGGCCGCCTCTACGACAT
>JBEPUZ010000368.1:0-2561 GCA_041691275.1 Actinomycetota bacterium
ATCACGATGCGGGACATCCTCGACGGCAAGGTGCCGGGCTACGACGCCGACGAGACCATCGCCAAGGCCATGGAAGAAACCGGAAGTTACGACGGACCTTGGTCGCCCTTTGAGGGGCTGAACCCGTAAGCGCGAGCACGCCCGTCGAGGGCGTCGGCGAACTCGGTTCGACAAGCCTGTCTCCATTGACCGAGATCGATGCTGAGTAGTCGGTGCCAGGCGGACCACTCGATCAGTCGGGTCTGCCGCGCGTGACTGGTGTGAACCATCGGGAGACCCAGGGCAGCGAGAGGTAGAGGTTCTTTCGCCAAGCCGAGAAGGAGTGGCCTTCGTGAAGCAAGACGTGGGTCTCGACGGGGATGTGCCGTGCGCTGAGGAGTCGGTGGGTCTCGATACAGGTGCGGACGCTGTCGTGGTCATCGGCGCCGCCGTCGCAATACACGGCCACCGCCCGGCTCAACGGCATGGTCGGGATGTAGACCGATGGTGTGTTCGCCCGCCGAAGTGCATCGTCGTTGCCCCAGAGGCGTCCGCTATAGCGGCTCTGTAGGGGAGCGAGGGAGCCGGAGTGCATCACCGCCGCGGAGAAGACGTCTTGATGACGCAGCATCAGATTGAGCGCGCAGTAGCCTCCGGTCGATAGTCCCCCGATCGCCCGTCCGGCCGGGGTTGCGACGGTGCGGTAGTGGCTATCAACCCAACCCGTCACGTCGTAGGTGAGGTAGGTCTGGACCTTTCCACCGCCGACGACGTCCTGGCATTCGGTGTCGCGGCCATACCCACCGTTGACGTCGGGCAACACCACGATGAACGGCCTTATCGTGTTGCGGTCGATGAGGTCATCCATCGCCCGGTCGACGAAACCGGCCCGCAGCCAATCCGACGCGACGCCCGGCGACCCATGCAACAGATAGAGCACGGGGAACCGGTGTAACGGCTGGGTGCGATCGAAGTAGGCGCGCGGCAGGTACACGTACCCGTGACGAGCGATCCGTGAATGCGAGCCACTGAGCAAGACGTTTTCAACGATGCCATGAGAGGGACCGTGACCAGCGGCCGATTCCTTCGCAAGTTCCATCAGCTGTCGGTGTCCGACGAGATCGCGTGAGTAGTCGCCACGGAGCGCAGCGAAGGACGGGATATACGCGAAGTGCCGGTTGAGGCCGTCCGCCACTGTTGTTGTCCCGAACAACACGGCCAGGACGATCGCACCTGCGCCGATGATCCTCACGTTTCGGACCTTCAACCCAAATCGAGTCCGGACCACCGGCATGCACACACCAACAAGCAGGATCACGAACCCGGCCGAGACGGCCGCGAGCACGACGAAGAACCATAACGACAGCAAGACCGACCCGCGGGTGAAATCCGGCGCGACTGGCGGCGACATGACGCCATTATTTCCGATACGGCGAGCGCGTGGCGCGCGGCACCCTCCCCCGCCCGAAGCAGGCAACGCTACCGTCGTCCTCTGAGGCCGATCGGCAGGGATGATGCGTGCGCGGTCCTGCGGCTGTTAGAGGCAGTAGACAGGGATGCGTTCATCGGGCTGACTCACTGATCGGCCAGATCCGGCTGGCTGAACTGAGCCGGTTCCGTACCGATTCGCATCACATCGGAACGTGCCTGTGGTGCGATAGCCTTGCTGCCGCGTGATTGACCGACCGCGTGACGTACGGGTGAGCGTGGTCGTCGGTCACGCGACGGCCGTGATCGCTCGCGAGTGCGATTGCGAAGTCATCGAAGCGGTCGACCGTCTCACGGCTCGCGCTGCCGAGCTAGGCATTGTGCCCAATGAGGTTGGTGACTCGGCTGGTGGGTGGGCCGCCGATGGCGGTGTGGTATCGGTGATGGTTGTAGCGATGGAGCCAGCGGTCAAGGGTGCGAGCGCGTTGCCGGTCTGAGGTCCAGGCGCGTGCGTAGGCCCATTCGTCCAACAGCGTGCGGTTGAACCGTTCGACCTTGCCCTTCGTGGCTGGGTGGTAGGGCCGGGTTCTCGTGTGGCGGATGTTGAGCTCGGCGCAGACACGTTCCCAGTCGCGGCTTCGGTCGCCGTTGCCGTTGTCGGTCACGATCCGTTCGATCGTGCTCCCTCGCGCCGCGAACCACGCGACGGCACGTTCGAGGAACGCGACGCAGTTCGCCTTGTTCTCGGTGCCGGCAAACTCGTCGGCGACGAACACCAGGAACCGACGCACGTCCGGCGGTGACCAGACCGACATCTCCGTCTCGGCCCGTCTCGGAGCCACGACTGCGTCGCACACATTGCGATCGATCAGATCCCGGCGCAGCGCGTCCTGCAACTCCCGGCGCAGCAACCGTTGGCAGTAGCGGACTGTGGTGGTCGACAGCGGACCATCACGGAACCGGCGGGGCGTACGCAACAGCACTGCCTGCCACGACCGGACATGTTCCGGCGCCAGCTCACGCAGCCGCACCAGTCCGAGATGTGGGATGCGGGATGACGTGATCGCGCACACACCGCTCGTACGACACCGACGTGGTCCCCTCTCTGTCAGGCTGACGTGAGACACCTGGTGTTGCCCACCATCCGTTGAGGG
>JBEPUZ010000369.1:0-2554 GCA_041691275.1 Actinomycetota bacterium
CGCAGGAGATTGCCGGAGACGAGTACGAAGTTGCTGATGTTCGGGGTAGTGGTGTTGACCGCGGTACGACTGGGCGAGTTCCAGTTGAAGCGGGCGACGGGGGTCGCGGCGCCGGTGACGGGCGGGCTCGGGTCGGGGCACGACGTCGTGTCGACGAGTGAGGTCTCCGGACCGCTCGAGTTGCGGGCGTCGCTCACGATGTACGCGGCCGCGAGGCGCGCGTCGCTCGAACGTTTGAGGTTCTCGTTCACCGTGGTGCCGCTGTTGAGCACGACGATGAACGCGGCGGCGAGCGCGCCGAAGATGACGGTCTCGATCACGAGCGCGACGAGCAGCTCCGCGAGGGTGAAGCCGGATTCGTCGTGCCCGCCCTTCGGCATGATGCGACGGAAGAAGCGAGGCCGCCTCACTGGTTGCTCCACGACTGGATCGAGAGTGCGCGTCCGAAGGAGCCGTCGTCGTAGTAGATGATGTCGGCGCGCAGGAGGGCCGAAGCGTCGGGGCACGGGGCGGCGACCGTCGTCGGACAGACCGAGAGCACGACGTGGCGTTCCGCGGTGGGTGCCGAGATCGCGAACGGGGTGCAGTCGACCCGGAGCGGGTTGGCGGGGTTGTTGAGCGTGAACGCGGGGGTGAACGCCGCGCAGGTACCGACCACGCCCTGGCCGGCGGTCACCCGGATCGTCGCGATGTCGGCCTGCATGGCGGCGTCGGAGTCGTAGTCGATGCCGCGGGTTCCGCGCAGGACGACGACTGCCTGCGAGCTCGTGCTGGAGAAGCCGAGCAGCGAGGCGACGATCACCGAGATCGCGGTGAGGAAGATCAGCGCGAGTTCGAGCGCGGCCCCGTCTTCGCCCTGGGCGCGCCGGCGGGTGAGGTGCTTCATGCCTCGCGCACCACGACGCGGAGCTGTTCGGTGGCCCCGTTCGGTCCGGTCGCGGTGATGAGGACGGTCTGGAACTGCGGGACGGTGGCGCTGATGGCCGGGCAGGCGCCGGGGACGCTGGCAACGGAGTAGCCCGTCGGCGGCGAGTAGGCGGTGGTGTAGCTCGTGGCGCACCAGGCGCCGGCAACGGCGTTCGCACTCGCCTCGGCGACGGTGACCTCGAGCGATTCGGCGTAGTCGCGGGCGACGACGCCCGAGGTGGTGGTCTGACGGTTCTGGACGGAGTTGGCGAAGATCGCGCTCATGCCGCCGACCAGGACGAAGACGGCGCTGCTCGTGATGACGAGCGCGAGGAGCACCTCGATGAGCGTCGAACCCTGCTCGCGGTCGAGCCCGGCGGGAGGTCGACTCGGGACGCGCCAGGTCATTGCGGGCTGACTCCTTGCCGGCACTCCGTGGGGGCAGCGCGGCGTCGGTGTTCGGTTCGTCTGTCCTCAGTTCGTCGAGCGGACCGCCCGACTTGCGGCCCCTCCTCCCAACTCGTGTTGACGATTCGTCGAACGATTCGTCGGAACGGGACCGGCCCTCTTCCCCCGCCCGGCGCCAACCCGTATCGAGGATTCCTCCGGGGAATCCTCAATACGGAATACGGAGTTGGTGCAGGTCACGGGCTGTCGGGGACTCCCCACAACTAATGTCCGCCCATGGCGAAGATCGCGTTCATCGGGGCCGGCAGCACGGTGTTCGCCCGCAATCTCCTGGGCGACATCCTCGGATACCCCGAGCTCGCCGACTCCGAGATCAGCCTCTACGACATCGACCAGGAACGGCTCTCGACCTCCGAGCTCGTCGCCCGCCGCGTCGCCGACTCCTTCGACGCCCCCGCCAAGATCACCTCGACCACCGATCGCCGGGCTGCCCTCGACGGCGCCGACTACGCGATCAACATGATCCAGGTCGGCGGCTACGAGCCGTGCACGGTGACCGACTTCGAGATCCCGAAGCGATTCGGGCTGCGCCAGACCATCGCCGACACGCTCGGCATCGGCGGGATCATGCGGGGCCTACGAACCGTTCCGCCGATGCTCGAGATGTGTGCCGACATGGAAGACCTGTGCCCAGACGTGTGGTTCCTCAACTACACGAACCCGATGGCGATCAACTGCCGGGCGGTGACCCGGGCGACGTCGATCCGCACCGTCGGTCTCTGCCACAGCGTGCAGGGCACGGCGAACGAGCTCGCGATGGACCTCGGCCTCCAGTATCAAGACATCGACTACCTGGCCGCGGGCATCAACCACATGGCCTTCTATCTGAAGTTCGAGCACGACGGCGAGGATCTGTATCCGCAGCTGCGGGAGATCGGCCAGCGGGGCCGGATGCCGAACCACAACCGCGTGCGCTACGAGGTGCTGAAGCACTTCGGCTACTTCGTGACCGAGTCGAGCGAGCACTTCGCCGAGTACGTGCCGTGGTTCATCAAGCGCGACCGGCCCGACCTCATCGATCGTTTCAACGTCCCGCTCGACGAGTATCCGCGCCGGTGCGTCGACCAGATCGCGGGTTGGGACGCGGAGCGCGAGCGGCTCGAGGGTGGCGGAGCGATGGAGGTTCATCGCAGCTTCGAATACGCGTCGACGATCATCCGCAGCATCGAGACGGGCAAGC
>JBEPUZ010000370.1:0-2542 GCA_041691275.1 Actinomycetota bacterium
GGTCGTCGGCGGCGCGCTCCAGCGCGTCGGCGTTCTCGGCGTCGTCCGCGGACGCCGGCGCGTGCCCGCGGTGTGGCGCGGAAACGGCCCGTCGAGCGACGCGTTTCGAAACCGCCCACGCGACGAACGTCACGACCACGACGAGCAGGACGATCCAGATCCAGATCGACACCGAGCCGAACAGATTGGCGAGATGATCGAGCGCGCTCGTGAGTCGGTCTCCGAGCCATTGCAGCGGTCCTCGGAGCGGTCGGGGCGTCGGGCTCGGCCGGAATCGTCGATCGGAGAGGATGTGTTGGGCTTCACGACGGGCGGCATCGGGATCGACGACCTGACCGGCGCGCACGACTCTCACACGCCCGGCTTCACACGACCCGCGCCGCAGCGCGCGCGTCGTTGCGTTGGATCAAGAGCTGGACGTCGTAAGCCTCGTCGCGGACGCGAAGGTCGAAGTAGAGCGCCACGACCGCGGTCGCGATGAACGGCGTGGTCAGGACGCCCGCGATCGTGTTGGCGATGCTCTGCCCGATCACGATCGCAGTCGTGCTACCGCCGCTACGGAACACGAGACGGATGCCTTCGGCCAAGGATCCGCTGATCACGACACTCAGCAGTTGTGCTGTGAGCACGAGGCCGAGCACGTGCAACGCGTGTGCCTTGGTGAGAGCGACCGAGCGGCCGATGGCGCCGAACACGCCGGCCCGTTCGAGGATCAGGACCGGCACCGCGACCGCGAAGAAGATGAGCGGAAGCAGCACACCGACGAAGCACAGGACGAGCCCGACACCTTCGCTCAGGAGCACGATCAAACTGATGGCGACCACCGCGAAGACGCGGGGCCGGACCGTACGGAAGGCTTCACCTGCCCCCGACGTGTTGCCGATGTACGCGTCGGCGACGATACGGGTGCACGCGGCGACGACGAGCGCGCTCGACACCACCCCGACGAGCGCGACCACGACGAACGCCGCGAGCTGCACGCCGAACGAGCTCGAGTCGAACTGCGGCGTGACCGCACCCGTGACGCTGAGCGAATAGTGGTCGGGCTGAGCCGAGAGCAGCACGATCGCGCTGACGACCTGGACGGGAACCACTACCGTCGCGGCGACGACGACGAGCCGGGTGAACCGGGCCCGGTACAGCGCTACCGCGGAGTCGAGGATCTCTCCGATGCCGCGTGGGCGTAGCTCCGAAACCATGTGCCCACGCTAGGCATCCCGGGGAGCCGGGTCGCGGCTCCCCGAGCTTTCGTTCACCGTTAGAGCGTGCGGATGATCGCGGCGTCGCCTTGACCGCCGCCACCGCAGAGTGCCGCGGCGCCAACTCCGCCGCCGCGGCGCCGGAGCTCGTTGATGATGGTCAGCACGACCCGTGCACCCGACATGCCGACGGGGTGGCCGAGCGCGATGGCGCCCCCGTTGACGTTGACGATGTCGTCCTTGATGCCCAGATCGTTCATCGACGCGATGCCGACCGCGGCGAAGGCCTCGTTCAGCTCGAAGAGATCGACGTCGGCCGTGGTCATGTCGTTGGCCTCGAGCGCACGCTTGATCGCGCGCGACGGCTGGTGCAGCAGCGACGTGTCGGGCCCGGCGACCATGCCGTAGCCGATCAGCTCGGCGAGCGGTGTGACACCGAGCTCTTCCGCCTTGGCCTTGCTTGTCACGATGATCGCGGCGCCGCCGTCGGAGATCTGCGACGCGTTGCCGGCAGTGATCGTGCCGTCCTTCGAGAACGCGGGGCGAAGCCCGGCGAGCGACTCCGAGGTGGTGCCGGGCCGCACGCCTTCGTCGATGTCGACCACGACCGGATCACCCTTGCGCTGCTTGATCGAGACGGGCGTGATCTCGTCGGCGAAACGCCCTTCCTTCTGGGCGGCCGCGGCGCGCTCGTGCGATTTGGCCGCGGCTTCGTCCTGCGCTTCGCGGGAGATGTTGCCGACCTGGCCGACGTAGTTCTCGGTGCCGGCGCCCATGTGCACCGCGTCGAACGCGCACCACAGGCCGTCGCTGATCATCGAGTCGACGACTTCGTTGTTGCCCATGCGATAGCCCGCACGCGCTCCGGGGAGCAGGTAGGGAGCGTTCGTCATCGACTCCATGCCGCCGGCGACGACCACTTCTGCGTCGCCGTTGTTGATCATCTGGTCGGCGAGGTACAACGCGTTGATACCCGAAAGGCAGACCTTGTTCAGCGTCGTCGCGGGGACCGTCATGGGCACGCCCGCCGCCGCCGCGGCCTGGCGCGCGGTGATCTGACCGGCGCCCGCTTGCAGCACCTGTCCCATCAAGACGTAGTCGACTTGCTCGGCGCCGATCCCGGCGCGCTCAAGCGCAGCCTTGATGGCGATCCCGCCCAGCTCCACGGCGCTCAGACCGGCGAACGCGCCGGAGAGCTTTCCGATCGGCGTGCGGGCCGATCCGACGATCACCGAACCGGTCATAAGTGCCTCCTTGAAAATCACGACGAAGTGGCGTCAGTGTAGGTACGGCTGGTTCGTTTCCGCTACTGACCGGTAGGTTCAGACTCCGTGCGGACGAGA
>JBEPUZ010000371.1:0-2437 GCA_041691275.1 Actinomycetota bacterium
CGACGAACGGCATGGACATCGGCGCGGTGTCGATGATGCTCTACGGCTGGCGCGAGCGCGAGGAAGTCCTGCGGATCTTCGAGTACGTCACCGGTCTGCGGATGAACTGCAACTACATCCGGCCCGGCGGCGTCTCAGTCGATCTGCCCGATGGGTGGCAGCAGCGGATACTCGACGTGTGCGACCTCGTTGTTGCCGGCGTCGCCGAGTACGACGAGCTCCTGACGGAGAACCCGATCTGGGTGGAACGCACCGTCGGCCTCGGCGTGATCACGACGGAACAGTGCCTGGCGCTCAGCATCACGGGTCCGATCCTGCGCTCGACCGGCTTCGCCTGGGACCTGCGGAAGGCCCAGCCATGCCTGCCGTACGACCAGGTCGACTTCGACGTGATCTATACGAGCAACGGCGACGTCTTCGATCGTTACCGCATCCGGCTCTACGAGATCCTCGAGTCCGTGAAGATCGTGCGCCAGTGCGTGGAAAAGATGCCGCCCGGCGACTACCGCGTGCAGGACAAGAAGCTCACCCCGCCGCCGCGGGCGCGTATCGACGAGTCGATGGAAGCGCTCATCCTCCACTTCAAGTTGTTCACCGAAGGCTTCAAGGTTCCGGCGGGCGAGACGTACGTCGCCACCGAGTCGCCCCGGGGCGAGATCGGGTGCTACATGGTCAGCGACGGATCCGGTAAGCCCGCCCGCATGCACATACGCGGCCCGTCGTTCTACAACCTGCAGGCGATCGATCCAATGGGCTCCGACAGCCTCGTGGCCGACGCGGTCGCCATCGTGTCGAGCATCGATCCCATCATGGGGGAGGTGGACCGATGAGCTTCTTCGACGAGGCGAACCTGGCGAAGGCGAAGGAGATCCTGGAGCATTACCCGCTCGCCAAGTCGGCGATTCTGCCGCTCGCGCACCTGGCCCAGGACCAGAACGGCTGGCTCTCGCCCGAGGCGATGGAGCAGATTTCCGAGCTCACCGAGACCACTGCCGCCGACGTGCTGGGCACGTGCAGCTTCTACACGATGCTGAAACGGCGGCCGTGCGGAAAGCTCGTCGTGTCGGTGTGCACGAACGTGACGTGCCTCGTGACGGGGGGACCCGAGGTGCTCGACCATCTCGAGGCGCGCTACGCGCAGGAGGCCGACATCACTGTCGAGGAGGTCGAGTGCCTCGCCGCGTGCGATGGCGCGCCCGCGCTCCAGGTCAACTACGAGTTCCACGAGAGCGTGTCGCCGTCGTCGGCGGAAGAGATCGTCGAGAGCTACCGCTCGGGAGCGCGTCGGGCCCGCACCGTCTCGGGAGCACCCGTTGCCTGACGTGAACGGAAACTCGAAGATCGTGGAGACGCGCATCGTCACGAAGCGGTTGCGCGATCGCCCCGAAGATTCGTGGACGCTCGACGGTTCGCTCGCGTCCGGCGGTTACGAAGTGCTACGGACGGTGCTCGCCAAGGGTGACGCGTCCGACATCCAGGAACAGGTGAAGCTCTCGGGTCTCCGAGGCCGCGGGGGCGCCGGTTTTCCGACCGCGCAGAAATGGTCGTTCCTGCCGCCCGACTCGTTCCCGCGCTACCTCGTGGTGAACGCCGACGAAGGTGAACCCTCGACCTTCAAGGATCGGATGCTCATCGAGCACGACCCCCACCAGCTCGTCGAAGGCATCACGATCGCCTCGTACGCAGTGCAGTGCAACACCGTCTACGTGTATCTGCGGGGCGAGTTCGCGCTGGGCTACGAGCGCCTCACCCGTGCCATCGACGACGCCCGGGCCAAGGGGTTTCTCGGAAGGAACATCCTCGGTTCGGGATTCGACTGCGACATCGTCGTCCATCGCGGAGCGGGCGCATATATCTGCGGTGAAGAGACCGCGCTGCTCGAGTCGCTCGAAGGCGAGCGGGGTATGCCGCGCATCCGCCCGCCGTTCCCCGCGATCGCCGGGTTGTACGCGAAGCCGACGGTCGTCAACAACGTCGAGACGCTGTCGACCGTGCCGCACGTCATGCGGATGGGCGGCGAGGAGTACGCCAAGCTCGGCGTGAACCGGTCCACCGGGACGCGCATCTTCTCGGTCTCGGGTCACGTCAACAAGCCCGGCAACTACGAGGTCGAGCTGGGCATGACGTTCCGCGACCTGATCTACGGGCTCGCCGGCGGCGTACGCGAAGACCGCACGATCAAGTTCTTCATCCCGGGCGGCGCGTCGTCGCAGTGGCTCCTCGGCAGCGACGAGCATCTCGACGCGCCGCTCGACATGGACTTCGTGCAGCAGACGTACGGCGTGATGCTCGGGTCGGGCGCGGTCATGGTGTTCGACGAGACCGTCGACCCCGTCCTCGTCGCCTGGCGGCTCGCCAAGTTCTTCGCGCACGAGTCGTGCGGCAAGTGCACGCCGTGCCGCGAGGGGACCGGCTGGCTCGAGAAGGTGCTCTACCG
>JBEPUZ010000372.1:0-2407 GCA_041691275.1 Actinomycetota bacterium
TCTCCGAGGTGCCTTCGAAGATCGTGTAGCTCACTTTGCTCCGTAAGGGCAGTCGTCGCACGTCCGCTGAGCAGGCGGGATTCGGTCCTGTGGTCCGTCGAATCCGACGAGTCGGCGCGAGTTGTAGGGATGAAAGTAGCGATGGCGTCAGCGTCGTAGAGGTAGGGAAAGCACCGGGCGGCTTTGTGAGATCGCGCGGTCGCTCGGATCGTTCCGCCGATGTCGCGTAGCGGGTTGATCGGCCGCTGGCGGATCGTAGAGATGGATCTCTGGGATCGCGATGCACTTGACCTCGTCGCGCCGGCCTACTTCGAGTTCGCTAGCGGCGAACGGGGCGGCTTCGGCTTCATCGCAGTTGAGGGTGACCTGGACTACCGATACGCCGACGTCGACGGTCGTCGAAGAGTGGAGTTCACGTGGGAAGGAGACGACGAAGGCGACGCCCGCACCGGCCGCGGCTGGGCTCAGTTGGAGAGCGACGGATCGCTGTGCGGTCATTTCTTCTTCCACGCCGGTGACGACTCGGACTTCCTCGCCATCCGCGAGGCCGAGGATTCCCCGGGATGAAGGCCGGCTGGGATCAATGCCCGGGCACCGGGGTCGGCACTATGTGGCTACAATGACGCCGTTGAAGTGGCGACGACGTCGAAAGGGGACCGAATGGAGGTCGGGGTGCGGGAGCTCAGGAACCACCTGAGTCGCTATCTGGATCGCGTGCGTGCCGGCAACGAGCTAATCGTGACGGACCGAGGGCATGCAATCGCTCGCGTCGTACCGGTCGCGAGCGAACGCGTGCTGGATCGACTCATCGCCGAAGGCGTCGTGACACCATCGAGCCGAGACAAGAGCCGCGTGCCCAAGCCGATCAAGACCAAGTCGACCGTCTCGGATCTCGTCGGCGAACAGCGCCGGTGATCGCGTACTTCGACACCTCTGCCCTCGTCCCCCTGTTGATCGCGGAAGCCAGTTCGGAGGGTGCGGCGTCACTGTGGACGAGCGCCGACCGGGTCGTGAGTGTTCGCCTGTTGTATCCCGAGACTCGCGCGGCGCTCGCCCAAGCCGAGCGTCTCGGGCGCCTCACTGCGCGTCACCTACGCGCGGCGGTCGAGGAGTTCGACGCCTTGCTCGCCGAGATGGACATCGTCGAACTCGACGCAGCACTCGCGCGTCGCGCTGGTCATCTCTCGGAGGTTCACCGGCTCCGCGGCTACGACGCAGTACACCTTGCTGCCGCCGAGCGCATTCAAGATCAAGACGTCGTTCTTGTCGCCGGCGACAGCGCGCTCCTCGAAGCGGGGAGAGCCGCCGGATTGGCGATCGCCCGCCTGCCCTGAATCACCGCTCGAGTCGGATGGGGTGCGCTACGGGATGTGCAGTCCGCTCACGGCACGCGCGACCACCAACCGCTGGATCTCACTCGTGCCCTCGAAATCGGCCACCCGGTGCTCGCCCGTGCGCAGTACGATGAAGGTGTGGCGGCCGGGCTTGCAGATCTACCGCAACCTCTTGCTTCGGCGGTCGCACGGGCGCGCGCCCGAGTCGCGGCCCGGCCGACGACCTTCCCACGACGAGAGATCGATCCGGTCATCGCGGCGTGGGTCAATGACGCGACTGCTTCCGGCGTTCTCGCCGAGGCAATCGCCGAGGTCGCCAACGCCGATCCGGACCTTGCCTGACACCGCGTGATCATCCTCGATGACCAGCAGCTCCTGGGCATTCTCGCCGGGCAAGAATCCAACTCGTTGTTCTCCGCGAGGTCGAACGGCGGCCTCAGCCGACGATTCTCTGCGCTGAGCGCTGCGCACCAGGCGGACGTGATCAGTCTGGTTGACGAGCTCCTCGCGGACATCATCACGCTCGATTCGCGAACCGTCGTTCCTGTCATGTCTGCATAGTCATCCGTCGCGCCGGCGAGCGTCCTGACGACCGAGGCAGTCGCAACCGCGCTCGTGCTCGACGCCGACATTGCGGTCTCGGTGCAATCCGAACTCCTCCGGAGAACGAGCAAAGCCACGCAAGCCCGCGTCGTGCTGTTCGAGTGACCGCTACCACCCTCCGTTGGGGGTCAGGACGTCACGTGCAGAGCTCGCGCGCAGGCACGCGACTATCGCAACGCGACGCCGAGTCCGTTCGACGACTCTTCGATTCGTGCTTATGGGGCAGCGTGATCAACACGGTGCCTGCCGGACGCCGCGCCACGACGCTCATCCCCGGATTGTGTAACCGCGCGACCGCCTGAGAAGTATCTCTGAGCGCCTGATGCCGTAGAACCGCCCGACATTCCCGCACCGGCGCTCCATTCGCTGAGCCTCTTCGCTGACCTGAGCACCGAGCCTCGCTCCGCCATGCGCGTTGTGCGAGTTTTCCGTCCGCACGACGGTTTTCTCGCCCAACTGTTGGGCGGGAT
>JBEPUZ010000373.1:0-2404 GCA_041691275.1 Actinomycetota bacterium
TGGATCAACACCCACATCCCGCTGGTCGCGGAGATGCCGCACGGCGGGTTCAAGCATTCCGGCTACGGCAAGGACCTGTCGATGTACGCCCTCGACGACTACACGCGCGTCAAGCACGTCATGAGCTCGATCGAGTAGGCGTCCGTGCGGGTCGGGGGTCTTTACGACCGGATCGCGCGGGCGAGCGCGTCGAGACCCGTGTCGAGCAACGACTCCTCGAGGACAAGGGGTGGCAACAACCGCACCACGTTGCCGAGGGTTCCCGCGGTGAGCACGATCACGCCCTGCGCATGACACGAGGCCGAGATCTGGCGCGCCCGTTCCGCGTCGGGGCTGCCGTCTTCGTGCACGAGCTCGATCGCGACCATCGCGCCGCGGCCCCGCACGTCGCCGATGCCGGTCGTCTCGGCTTGTAGTGCAGTGAGCCGTTCGAGCATGCGGTCGCCGAGCTGGCGGGCCCGCTCCTTCAGGCCTTCGCTCTCGATGACGTCGATCGAGGCGAGCGCGGCCGCACACGACACGGGGTTGCCGCCGAACGTGCTTCCCAACCCACCTGCGTGCACGGCGTCCATGATCTCGGCCCGTCCCGTGACGCCGGCGATCGGCATGCCTGCGCCGAGACCCTTCGCGGTGGCGACGAGATCGGGGGCGACGCCTTCGTGCTCGCTCGCGAACCACGCGCCGGTGCGGCCGAAACCGGTCTGCACCTCGTCGGCGACGAATACGACGCCGTGGGCGCGGCACCACTGCGCGATGCCCGCGAACCAACCCGGCTCGGGAACGACGAAACCGCCCTCACCTGCGATCGGCTCGACCACCACGCATGCGATCTGGCTCGCGTCGACGCTGGCTTCGATCCACGAGATCGTCTGCGCGAGGCCGCCCGTCCCGCGGAACGGGTACGAGAACGGCGCCCGGTAGATCTCGGGTGCGTACGGGCCGAACGACTTCTTGTACGGCATCACCTTGGCGGTGAGCGAGAGCGTCATGAGCGTGCGCCCGTGGAAGGCCTGGTCGAACGCGATGACCGCGGGCCGCCCGGTTGCCGCCCGGGAGATCTTCACTGCGTTCTCGACGGCTTCCGCGCCCGAATTCACGAGCATCGACCGCTTCTCGTGGTCGCCGGGGGTCAGCCGTCCGAGTTGCTCGCAGACGGCAACGTAGCCCTCGTATGGCGTCACCTGGAAGCAGGTGTGCACGAACTTGGCAGCCTGCTCGGCGATAGCGGCCGAGACCTTCGGGTGGGCGTGGCCGACGTTCACGACGGCGATGCCCGCGCCCAGGTCGATGAGCCGGTTGCCGTCGACGTCTTCGACGATGCCACCCTGGGCCCGCTCGACGAAGACGGGCAGGGTGGTGCCGACCCCGGCCGGGACGGCCAGCTGTCGTCGTTCCCAGAGCGCGCGTGAGCGCGGGCCGGGGATCTCGGTGACGAGCCTGCGTTCTTGTTCCATGGTGACCTCCGCTCAGCCGAGCGCGTTGACGTCGATCGCCGTCACGCCACGCCTGGCCGAGCGCACGCTGAACAGCCCGCCGATCGCCAGCAGGACGAGCGAGAACGCCAGCACGAATGTCGACAGCGCATTGATCGACGGCGAGACCCCGAATTTGAGCTGACCGAAGATGTAGAGCGGCAGCGTGTTGGAACCCGCGCCCGACGTGAAGAATGTGATCACGACGTCGTCGAGCGAGATCGTGAACGCGAGCATCGCCCCCGCCGCGATGCCCGGCGCGGCGAGCGGGAGGACGACGCGCAGGAAGGCTTGCAGGGGAGTTGCGCCGAGATCGGCCGCGGCTTCCAGGAGTCGGTTGTCGAACGAGGCCAGACGTGCGTTCACGACGACCACCACGAACGCGATGCAGAAGGTGGTGTGGGCCAGGATGACCGTGGTGAGTCCGAGCTTCATGTGCGCGACCTGCACGTAGAACGCGAGGAGCGAGACACCCATCACGACCTCGGGCATCACCAACGAGACGAAGATGAGCGTTGTGTAGCCGGACCGGCCCCGGAAGCGGAATCGGCTCAGCGCGAACGAGGCGAGGGTTCCGATGACAGTCGCGAGGAACGTCGCCGAAACCGCGACCTTCAGCGTGGTGCGAAAGGCCCGCAACGCATCGTGATTGTGGACGAGGTCGTTGTACCAATGCGTCGTGAAGCCCGTGAAGTCGGTCGCGCTGCGAGCCTTGTTGAAGCTGAACACGACGAGCACGACGATCGGGAGGAACAAGAACGCGAAGACGAGCACCGCGTGCAACTTCAGATAGCGGGGGCGCAACGCGCTCTTCGTGGTCACAGCGCCTCGTCTCCGACTCGGCGCAGGTACACGAACACGCCCAGGAGGATGAAGACCATCAACAACACCGACATCGCTGAACCGAGCGGCCAGTTCTGACTCCCGCCGAA
>JBEPUZ010000374.1:0-2401 GCA_041691275.1 Actinomycetota bacterium
CCTACAAGGAGGGGATCAGCGACGACAAGACCTGCTGGGGCCGTTCGATCGGCAGCGGCGAAATCGAGGACCTCGAACGGCAGCTGGACCCCGGCGAGTACCAATGGTGGCGCCCGGTGTCCTCGACCCCGGCCGCACCCGAGCGCCGCACCATCGAGTTCCGCGAGGGCCGCCCGGTGCGGGTCGACGCCGTGCTTCCACCCGTACTTGTAACGGTGACCCTGCAACAGCATGTCGACACGGGAGTCGGTGCTCGCAGTCGTCCGCCGCGCGTGCACGACCTGCGCCGCGGGAACGGGCGCAAGATCGATACCCATCTGCCAGGCGCGATGCCAGTAGTCGGTGTCCTCGCAGAACGCGGGGTTGAACCACTCGTCGAACACGCCGATCTCGTCGTACAGCGAGCGTGCGAACATGAAGCACCAACCGGCGGTACCACCCTGGTCGGGGCTGGAGAAGCCGAGTCCGTCGCAGTGATCGGTGTAGGGGAACGCGACGCGGCGACCGTTCACGGCCGCTTCGAAGAGGGCGACGTCCCATCCCGGCTGCACCATGCAGTCGCTGTTCATCACGACGACCACCGGCGCCGTCGACAACCGAACCCCGGTGTTCCACCCGGTCGCGACACCTTTGTTCTCCGGGTACCGGTAGACCTTGGCCGGGAGCGCGGGCGCGTCGAACGGCGAGCCGTTGTCGACGACCACCACTTCGGTGGGGATGCGCGCGACTTCCCAGATCCGTTCGATCGTGCGGCGCGCCATCTCCGCGAGCTCGGGCGTGCGGCTCCAGACCGGGATGGTGATGCTGAGCAACGGCTCGACGTCGGGCCCGGGCGGCGTGCGGTCGTACGCGAGGTCGGGATCAGTGTTCGCGAACGGCTGCACGGTGGTCGGCAGGGTGGAGGAGATGGCGGGGACCCCTTCGGTAGCTCCGGCCGCACCTTTGGCGTGCAGTAGGCGGAATGTCTCGCGGTACGCCGCGTGCAGGTCGTCGAGCGCCGACCCGTCGGTCTCGCTCTTGGCCTCGAGTGTCGCGACGCGCCGCCGTAGCGCGGGCTCGGTGAGTCGCTGCTCTTCCCACAGCTTGGCCGCGTCGTCAAGCTGGAGCCGGGTCGCCATGTCCGTACCAGGATGGAGCGCGGCGATGATTGCGTGGGCACGGCCTTTGGCCTCGGTGCGCGCACAGAACGCGTCGAAGTCGATCGGCCGGGCCATGAGGCTCCGCGCCGACGACGCGTAGATGACCCGCAGGCCGGCCGGTCCGAGTCGCCAGCCCATCTCGATGTCGATCGAGTAGCCGAGGCGCTGGTCGTGCAGACCGTGGCGCACCAGGAGGGAACGCTTGCACGAGATCCGGCCCTCCCAGAAACCGCGCCAGTCGAGCTCCTGACCGTCGCCGAGCCGTTCGTAGGCGAACATCAGCCGGTCGACGTCGGTGATGTAGTGCATCAGCGGCGTCAGCTCGAGCTCGGGCGCCCAGTCGGTATGGCCGAGGATCGCGACGCCCTCGCTCGGCTTGGCATCGTGGCCCGCGAGGTGACGTTCGAGGTAGTCGGGCGCGGCGCGGTCGTCGTCGTCGAAGAACAAGACGATCGGCGCGCGCGCGAGGAAGACGGCGTGGTTCTTGGCCGCGCTGCGCCCGCCGTGCTCGATCCGCATACCTACGACCTGCATGTCGTCGCGTACGTCGGCGAGCACGACCGCGAGGTCACCGCCGTCGGAACCATCGTCGACGACCACGACCTCGTACTCCGACGGGTCGAGGGTCTGCGCCGCGAACGACTCGAGGCATGCGCGCAAGAGCTCGGGCCGGTCGTAGGTGGCGATCAGCACGCTGATCCGCGGCGCGGAGGTGGGCTCGGTGCGTTCGTAGGCGAACGGCCGGCGATCGGCACCGACCAGCCACGTCCGCCGCACCCGTGCGTCCCCGGGCGCCGACATCGGCAGCGGGTGGCGCAGCCCGACGCTGACGTTGTCGGCCAGCGCGACCGAGCCGTCGCGATCTGCGCCGGCGCGTACCGACAACACCGGAACGAGCGTGACCTCGTCGATCTCGCGGGCCACCGAACCGAGATGACGTTCGGCGACGGGCGGACCGCCGGACGGGCCACCGATGTGGGTGGGCTGCAGTCGGTCGACGTCGAGGGTCACCTGAGTGGCGATCAACGTGTCGAGGAATCGGCTGGGCAGGATCGCGTCGTCGCGGACGTAGACGACGAAATCGGCGTCGGTCGCCGGACCCGTCTCGTCGGGCGCGGTATCCGGGCGCCAGTGCTGTTCCACGACGAGAGTCGGACTCGAGCCCAACTCCGTCAAGAGTCCGGGCGGCGGCCCGGTGCGCGTCGCCGCGTACGTCCCGATCACGCGGACCCGCGCTGCCGGCGTGGGATCGAGTTGCGCGA
>JBEPUZ010000375.1:0-2383 GCA_041691275.1 Actinomycetota bacterium
CCGCACTCGACACGGCTCCCTCGGCTTCGGCCGGGGCCTCGCTCGTCCGCACTCGCTTCCACCACAGACGCTTCGCTCATCCAGGCGGGTAGTCGGGTAGCGTCGGAAGCGATGGCCGACTACCTCCCGATCCTCGTGATGGCCGGGCTTGTGATCGCGTTCGTGATGTTGTCGTTCGTCGCCTCGCAGCTGCTCGCGCCGCAGCGTCCGAACTCGGCGAAGCAGGCTCCGTACGAGTGCGGGATCGTGCCCGAGGAAGAGCCCGCCGAACGTTTCCCGGTGAAGTTCTACCTGGTCGCGATGGCGTTCATCGTCCTCGACGTCGAGATCGTCTTCCTCTATCCGTTCGCGGTCGTGTTCCGCGGCCTCGGCGCGTTCGGCCTCATCGCGATGGCGGTCTTCGTGCTCACCTTGCTCGTCCCGTTCGCGTATCTCCTGTCGGTCGGCGCGCTCGAGTGGGGTCCGGTCAAGGACGTGCTGCAGCGCATGCCCGGGCCGTTGCTGCGTACCGGCGAAGCGATGTACGACCCGCGCGCCACTTCGGGCGACGCGACCGGTCTCGCTCCCGAAGAGGAAGCGGCCTGATGGGTCTCGATCAGATCCCGCACAATTTCGCGACCGCGCGTCTCGAAGACGTCGTTCGTTGGGGCCGGCGCAACTCCGTGTTCCCGGCGACGTTCGGTCTCGCGTGCTGTGCGCTCGAGATGATGGCGACGGGTGCCGCGCACTACGACATGGCGCGCTTCGGCATGGAGGTCTTCCGCGCGAGTCCGCGCCAGGCCGACCTGATGATCGTCGCCGGCCGGGTGTCGCAGAAGATGGCCCCGGTGTTGCGGCAGGTGTACGACCAGATGGTGGAGCCCAAGTGGGTGATCTCCATGGGTGTGTGCGCGAGCAGCGGCGGGATGTTCAACAATTACGCGATCGTCCAGGGCGTCGACCAGATCGTTCCGGTCGACGTGTACGTACCGGGCTGCCCGCCCGGCCCCGAGACGTTGATGCACGGCATCTTGACGTTGCACGAACAGATCCGAACGGGTGAGCTCCTGCGCCGGCGCGAAGCGTCGCCGACCGGCGGCGCAGGCATTGACCTCGGTCGCGAGCCCGTCGGGCTCCCGACCTCCTAAACGACTCGAGCAAGGCGACGGGAATGGCGGACGACACGGCTCGTGAAGAAGATCACGAGCCCGACGGGAATGGTGACGGTTCGGGGTCGGCCGCGATCCCGGACGAGGTCGCCGCGGCCGTTGTCGCGCGCTTTCCGGGCTCGGTGTTCGTCTCGAGTCACGGCCAACCCGTTGTCTACGTCGACCGCGCCGTCATGGTCGACGTGGCGCGGCAACTGCGCGACGAGGAGCAGTTCATGATGCTGGTGGACACCGCGGTTGTCGACCACCTCCTCGACGGTTCGCGCGTCAGTGTCGAGGGCGTGCATCCCGAGCGCTTCGAGGTCGTCGTCAACTTCTTGTCGCACAGTCGCAACCGGCGCATCCGTATCGTGAGCGAGATTCCGGCGAGTGACCCGACGGCTCCGTCGCTCACGGCGGTGTACCCAGGTGCGAACTTTCCCGAGCGGGAGTCGTACGACCTCTTCGGCATTACGTTCGAAGGACACCCGGACCTGACCCGCATCCTCATGCCCGACGATTGGCACGGTCACCCGTTGCGCAAGGACGATGCTGCGGCCCGCGTTCCGGTGACGTTCAAAGGCGACCCGAGCCCCCGATGACTCTTTGCCCTTTGTTTGCTGCGCGGCCCACCCTCGGCTCGCGACGTGAGCCCGCCCGAAGTGCGACGAGCGCTCCGCGCCTGGGTTCCGCAACGCTTCGCCCTTGCTCCGAGCGACGAATCAGGCAGGGTGACTCATGACCGACGCGATCGACCGCGAAGAGGCGCGCCTCGAACGCCAGACCGACGAGGGCGCGCAGGAGCTGAAGCGGCGCACGCGTGAGGTTGTGATCGCCGGTGGCGGCATGTGGCCGACCGACGACCTCGGCGACACGATGATCATCAACATGGGTCCGCAGCACCCGTCGACGCACGGTGTCCTGCGACTGATGATGGAACTCGACGGCGAAGATGTGCTGCAGATCAAGCCCGTCATCGGATATCTCCACACCGGCATGGAGAAGACCGGCGAGGAGCTTACCTACGTCCAGGGTGCGACCAACGTGTCGCGCATGGATTACGCGTCGAACTTCGCCAACGAGCTCGTCTACTCGATGGCGGTCGAGAGGCTGTTGGACGTCGAAGTGCCCGAGCGCGCTTCGTGGATCCGCATGATGATGTGCGAGCTCTCGCGCATGGCCTCGCACCTTTTGTTCCAGGCGACGAACGGCATGGACATCGGCGCGGTGTCGATGATGCTCTACGGCTGGCGCGA
>JBEPUZ010000376.1:0-2342 GCA_041691275.1 Actinomycetota bacterium
TCGGTGAACCTCGCGCTGACGATCGCCCAGACCGCGTACTTCATGGAGAAGGGCGAGATCCGATTCCACGGCCCGACCGCCGAGCTCCTGGAACGGCCCGACGTGCTGCGGTCGGTTTTCCTGGAAGGCGCCCAAACGGGCATGGCCCACGAGGCGAACGGCACGGCCACGAACGGCACGATCACGAACGGCTCAGCTGCCAAGGGCACGATCACGAACGGCACGGTCGGAAACGGCGCCCTCGGAAAGGTCGAGGCGGCGCGCCTGGCGGTACCGGCAACGGTCGGGAACGTCGCGCCGGCCGCGAAGAACGACACGTCGTTCGCTGACGCGCCGATCAGGTTGGGTTTGCTCGACGTCTCCAAGCGTTTTGGCGGTCTCGCCGCGCTCACCGACGTCTCGTTCCAGGCCGCGGCGGGCGAGATCGTCGGGTTCATCGGCCCGAACGGTGCCGGGAAGACGACGCTGTTCGACACGATCTCCGGCTTCGTGATGCCCGAACGGGGCACGATCATCCTCGGCGAGGGCGACGAGGCCGACGATGTGACCCGCATGCCCGCGGTCGGCCGTTCGAAGCTCGGCCTGGGTCGCTCGTTCCAAGATGGACGGCTGTTCCCGAACCTGACCGTCGCGGAGACCATCTCGATTGCCTTCGAACGTCACCTCGAGATGCGCGACCCCATCGCAGCCGCGCTGCGGTTGCCGTCGGTGGCGCACACCGAGCACGACGTCGACACGAATGTCGAACGACTCCTCGAGCTCCTCGGCATCACCGACTTCCGGGACAAGCTCATCCGCGAACTCTCGACCGGCAGCCGGCGCATCGTCGACCTCGCGTGTCAGCTCGCGCACGACCCGACGGTGATGCTGCTCGACGAGCCTTCGTCGGGCATCGCGCAACGGGAAGCGGAAGCGCTCGGTCCGCTGCTCCTGAGCATCCGGGAACAGACCGGTGCGACGCTTCTCGTCATCGAGCACGACGTGCCACTGCTGCTGAGCATCGCCGACCGGCTCATCGCCCTCGACCTCGGCGAGGTCGTCGCGTCGGGCCGGCCCGAGGACGTCGTGAACGATCCGATCGTCGTGCACTCGTATCTGGGCACGAGCGAAGCGGCCATCGCCCGCAGCGGGGTCCAGCCCGTCTAAGAATCCCGTATCCGAAGATCCCGGACACATGCCCGGGCGAACACGCACCAACATCACGACCAGGGGGACGATCGATGGGAATGCAACAAACACCGCGCCGACGGCAGAAGTCGCCGTTGGCACGCTATGCACCGTTCATCGCCGTCGCCGTGGTGGTCGCCATCGTCGTCGCCGTTCTCGCAACGCGCGGCGGTGACGGCAAGAAGGCCGTGGTCAGCCCGAACACGTCGACCCCCGCTACGAGCGTGTCGGGCCAAAACGGTGTGCCGCTCTTCTACAGCGACGCCAAGACCCAGGGCACGGCCGACACCAAGAAGTGGCACAACTGCGACACGGACACGGGCCGGGTCGCGATCCCGATCCTGAATCCGCCGCCGTGCGTCGAGGAGTTCACCGGCGACAACGGTGGCGCCACCACGGCGGGCGTGACCGCGTCGACGATCAAGCTCGGCTACTACATCGCCAAGCCCGACCCCACGCTCGACGGTGTGCTGGCCCAGGCGGGCGCGTACGACCCGCCCGACAAGACCGCGCAGGCGATCAAGGACTACACCGAGATCTACGCCGGGACCTACCAGCTCTACGGCCGGAAGATCCAGTTGGTCCGGATCGACGGTTCCGGCGCGAGCGCCGACTCCGTGCAGGCCCGCGCCGACGCGGACCGGGCCGCGGCCGCGGGTGTGTTCGCGGTCATCGGCGGACCGCAGCAGACCAAGGCCTTCTCCGACGAGCTCGCGCAGAAGAAGATCCTCTGTGTCGGTACGTGCATCACGTCGCAACCACAGAAGTACTACGAGGACAACCAGCCATACATCTGGCCGACCGGACCGTCACCCGACCAGACGTCGACGATGATCACGACGTTCATCAAGAACCAGCTCGCGGGCAAGCCCGCGAAGTGGGCGGGACCGCAGCTCGTGGGTAAGCCCCGCACGTTCACGATGCTCACGTACGACACCCCCGACAACCAGTACAAGTCCGCGTGGGACGACCTCGAGACCAAGCTCAAGGCGACCGGTGTCGACCTGGTGGACCACCGCGCCTAATACCAGAACATCCCCCCCCACCCCCATCATTTATTTTTTTTAATTATACGTCGACCCCCGAGATCTACACCCAAAAAATTATAAATGTGTTTGTATAGGTATACGAGAACAACTATTTTGATTTTATTTTACCTAGTAGAGATTAGGTAC
>JBEPUZ010000377.1:0-2331 GCA_041691275.1 Actinomycetota bacterium
TCGAACTCGCCGACGACGGCCGCATCGTGCGCGACACGAGGTACTACACCCAGGCCTCCGAGGCCCCTGCCTGGCGTGCGGAATGGGCCGAACCGATCTAAGCCTCCGTTGAGTGGTCACTTCGACGTCGAGTGGTCATCTATACGTGTCCACTCGGCGCGTAAATGACCACTCGACGGTGAGCAGCACGGTCAGGGTTGGTAAGGCGGCGCGACCCCCCAGCCCCAGCGCGGGACCGGGGCGTGGGGGAACGGTTCGGCGTCCGGCTGGGAGTTGGCCACCGCCAGGCGAGTCCCCCACTCCAGGTACCCGATCAGCGCGGCCCGGAACTCGGGATCGGCGGGCAGTTCGGCGTCGTCTGCGGCTTGGCTCATGGTCGTTGCGAAACGCAGGCGCTGCTCGCCGGTGATGCCCAGCCCGCGATGATGGGCCAGCATCGCTTCGTATCCTCCGAGTCGTTCGGTGTACTCGGGCGGGCCGCCGAACACTTCTATCCACCACATGCTGACGTGTTCACGGTGTTCCTGGCTGACCCCACCCGGAAAGAACGGACTAAGCAGGTCGTCGTGCTCGACCCGGTCGTAGAAAGCGTTGATCAGCCGGGTGATCGCCGGCGGACCGCCCGCCCACTCGATGAGGCTTGGCACGGCGTCCCCGTCAGTCATCTCCACATGATGCATCAGGCCGGAGCACGCCCACTCTCACGGTTGGGCATAGTGGCACCTTGCTGCACCGACGCGGAAAGGACTGACATGGGGCAACCGGTTGTGCACTTCGAGGTCATCGGTCGCGAGCCGGACAAACTCCGGAGCTATTACGCCGGCCTGTTCGGATGGGAGTTCGACACGAGCGGCTTGGTCTCGGACGCGGTCTCCGAGCCGGCGAACTACGGATTCGTGGAGGGCAACAAGACAAGCGACGGCATCGGAATCCCCGGCGGCGTCGGCGGAGGGGCCGGCTATGAGAGCCAGACGGTCTTCTATGTCGGCGTCCCCGACGTCGAGGCCGCGCTCCAGAAGGCCGAAAGTCTCGGCGGAACGCGGGTGATGGGTCCGGCCGCAGCCCCGACTGGCCTGGTGGTCGGCCAGTTCGCCGACCCCGAGGGCAACCTGATCGGAGTTGCCGGCACTGGGTAGCCGTCAGGTGCTCAATGGCCGTTGGCGGCCCGTCAGAGGGACGCGCTCATCGATTCGAGTTTGGCCGGGTCGGCGATGACGTGCAGGCGCTGGACCAGTCCGTCCGCGACGGTCAGGTAGATGATCGCGTAGAGGCGTCGATCGACGAACGCTCGCACCTCGGTGTGATCGCCGAACGGATCAGACACGAGCGTCGTGTTCGGGCCGAACCAGCGCGTGAGATTGCGCGACACCTTGCGCAAGCCGCGGTTGACGATCCCGGTGCGCGGGTCGAGCGGGCCCATGTCGGCGTCGCCCCAGACCTCCGGGTCGAGTAGCGGAACCAACGCATCGATATCGCCGCGGGACAACGCATCGATGAACCGGTCCGCGACGAGGCGGTGCTGCGTGACATCCACGGCGCTGGACTCTGCAGCCGCATCGCCTGCGAGCTTCAGCCGGGCGCGCCGCGCGAGTTGCCGGCACGACACCGCGGGTCGCCCGATCGTCGCGGCGATGCTGTCGAACGGCGTCTGGAAGATGTCGTGCAGCACGAACACGACGCGTTCAGCGGGAGTGAGCCGTTCGAGCACCACCATCAACGCCGAACGCACCTCGTCGTCCAGCGTCACCCGATCCGCAGGGTCGGGGGCTCGCCCGGCTGAGGACGTGACCTCGATCGTGGACGTGTCGACGGCTCGCTCTCGCCGAACCCGCGCCGAGCCGATCTGGTCAAGACAGATGCGGCTGGTGACGACGATCCGCCAACCGCGGGCATCCTGGATCGCGGAGTAGTCGGCCGTCGAGAACCGGGCGAACGCCTCTTGCACCGCGTCCTCGGCCGCGCCGATGTCGCCGAGCATCCCGTACGCGAGATTCACCAGATAGGGACGATTCGCCTGCCACACCTGGGCAAACTCGTCATCCGTCGCTGTCGTCGCCACGTGCCCACCTCATTGAGTCGACGTCTCTACAGCAAAGGACGAGATAGCCGTCTCGATAGTGACACGGACCACGGGTTGTCACCTTCTCGCCGTCCGTCTCGTCCTCTGCCTGTGAACACACCGACTCTCGGAGGACAGGCATGACCGCAACTCTTGAACGAACTTCGGCACTGGCCTCGCCGCACGGCAAGTTGATGCTGGCGCTGCTGTGCGCGGTTGCCTTCCTCGACTTCGTCGACGCGTCGATCGTCAACGTGGCTCTCCCGTCGATC
>JBEPUZ010000378.1:0-2321 GCA_041691275.1 Actinomycetota bacterium
CTCCACGCCCACCGGGCGTGGCTACTGGCTCTGCGCGAGCGACGGCGGGATCTTCAACTACGGCGACGCCAAGTTCCACGGGGCCTCGATCCACACGACCGCGGCGGTGTGCGGGTTCGCCCGTTCGCTGAGCGGCAACGGCTACTGGATGGCCGCGGCCGACGGAACCGTTGCTGCGTTCGGCGACGCGACGGTGTTCCCCAAGGTGACCGACTTCACCTCGGTCCTGGTAGCCTGAGGACTCGTTCTCAGTGGCCGGATTCGTCCCCGGCGAGACCTTCCCAGCCTGCGGGCGGCGGCGCGAGGCGCCAGAACTGCTCCGGCGCCGGGGCCTCGAGCTTGGCCCGGATCTGCCAGTCGTCATCGAGCGCGAAAAGCTGGGAGGGGTAGCACTCCACCGCGGCTGCCTTGCGTTCGCGTTGGTGGTCGACCGTCGGGCACACCGGTGTCGGCCAGACACCGCGCCGGAAGAGCGTCGACACGCGCCACGCCAACATCCCCGGGATGTGCTTATAGCCGTTGTCCTCGTAGAGCCACCACGAGACCGCGTCGTCGAGGTGATCCCGGGCGAGCATGCACGCACGGTGCGTCACGTCGTGGTCGGGATTGGCGAGCCCGAACGGGGCGATGACGAGCGTCGGATCACTCTCCCCCAGTGTCGTGACGATCCGGTCGACAAGAATCTCCGGCGCGACCGGCTGATCGCCGGGAAGATAGGTGTGCTCGATGAAGTCGAGGTGCACGGGACCTGCGTCGAGGAGCGCGAGCGCCGCCCGATCCTCCTGCCGACGCGCTTCCATCACGTCGTCGTCGGGACCGAAGCCGCTCTGCACGTCCCAGAGTCGTTGTGGAGTCGGATATGCGTCGGGATTGCCCGCGAACACGGTCACCACGGTCGTGCCCGGATGCACGGCCATGAACCCGCCGCAGCTCAGCACGGCGTCGTCGAGGTGCGGCGACACGATCACGACGCGGTCGAGCTCGCCCGGTTCGGGCAGTCCCCAACCGCGCATCGGGAACGAGTCGCCCCGCAACCGCGTCGGTTCGTTTCTGCGCTCAGGCGCGACGGACATGGCGTTTGGTCCTCTTGCTCGTCTGTTTGTGCAGGACGCGGAACTCGGCGTAACGATCCTCGTACACCGCGATGTTCCCGCGGTCCGGAGTGAACGTGGCGGCGATCCGGACGTTACGCGCGAGATCGTCGACACCGACGCGTCCGAGGGCGATGCCCGCGACGAGCGCGGCGCCGCGCGCGTTGGCGCGGATCGGGTGCTCGACCTGACGAATCTCCCGTTGCAACACGTCGGCCATGATCTGACACCACAGCTCCGACTGCGCGCCGCCCCCGATGAAGTGCAACCAGGGGAAGGGCCGGCCGACGAACTTCTCGACCGTGCCGAGCAACCAACGGCTGTTGTACGCGACGCCTTCGAGCACCGAGCGGACGAGCTCCGCCCGCGTCGTCGCCAGCGAGAGATTGTTCCATCCCGCGCGCAAGGTGCGATCGTCAACCGGTGTGCGTTCGCCGTTCAACCACGGCGTGAAGATCACTCCGTTCGCGCCCGGCGCGACCGCGCCCGCGATCTCGTCGAGCCGGCGAAGATCGTCACCGGTCTCGAGCGCATGCTCCCGCAACCATTCGAGGCATCCGCCCGCAACCTCCTGCTCGTCAGCCACGTAGTACTTGCCCGGCAACGGTGACGGGAGCGAAGCGATCCCATGCAGGAGGTCGGTCTTCTTGAAGGGCACGTGGCACGTCAGCCACGACGACGTGCCGACGTAGAGGTGGCCCTCGAAGTCGCGCACCGCGCCCGATCCGATGGCGGCACTCTGCAAGTCGGGAGTGCCGCCCACGACCGCGATTCCCGCGGGTACGCCGAGCTCGGCCGCGGCCGACTCGGTCAGCGTGCCGACGACCGACGTCGCCGCGACGAGGTCGGGAAGTTGTGCGCGATCCAGCTCGGCGATGCGCAGGAGTTCCGGGTCGTACTCGACGTGCGCGGGATCGCGGTTGTCTGTCACCCAGTGCAGGACGATCGAGTCGTAGGTGGCGACGCAGTTCCCGGTCAGCCGGAGGTTCAACCAGTCCTTCGGCTCGAGGAACTTCCAGGTCGAGCGCGCGATGTCGGGTCGTTCCCGCTGCAGCCAGTGGATGTGCGAGATCGAATCCTTGCCGGACAGCGCGGGGGCGCCACCGGTACGACTGATCCACGTCCGCAGCTTGCGAGGCTCGTAGCCCTGCAGACGGAGCGCCCCGCCGACGACGCGCCGGGTCTCCTCCGCGCCCCGCGAGTCCATCCAGATGAGCGCATCGTGCTGTG
>JBEPUZ010000379.1:0-2319 GCA_041691275.1 Actinomycetota bacterium
GGGCTAACCGAGCGGACGCAGGAGTTCCGGGACCACAGGACAGTCGACGCGTGCGGTCGCGTCGACCGGGCGCTCGAGCCCGCGTGGACCCGCGACCCGATCGAAGCGCTGGAGCGAGATCTCCTCGAAACCGGAGTCGGGCGGGAGCGACGCCACGATCATCTCGTAGACACGGGCGGGGAGCACGCGGCCAACCCCGCCGACCAGCCACACCTCGCGGGCTCCCGTGCCCACGATGTCGAGCACCTCGGTCGCCCCCGCGGGAACGAGCGCGCGCTCGGGACCGATCGCAGTGGCGGTGACCAGCAGCCGCGCGGTGTGCTCGAGCACCGGGTCCCAGGCGTCGACGACACGGACTGCGTGATCACTGCGGCGCCGCCGCAGCGACGCGAACGGGTCGTCACCTTCGACCCGGACCGCGACCGTGACAAGGTCGAAGCGCTCCAACAACGCGTCGTCGACGGTGCCCGAGTAGCCAACGACGGTGACCACCTCGCCTTCGTCGAGCAGCGGAAGCGTCGCACCGAGGCGATCGCCCGTGCGATCGGCTTCGAGCTCGCGTTCGGCGACGAGCGCGGCATCGGCCGGGTCGGCGGCCGCGAGGATACGGCAGCACACCCACCACAACGCACCGTGTGCGCGATGGTGTGCGAGAACTCGCCGGCACGCGACGACCAGCGACGCAGGTTCGTCGGCGAACCCCGCGAGAGCGTCCGCCGCGGCCGCCGCGAGGCGGTCGTCGTCGACGTTGCGACGGGTTACCGAACGCAAGCGCTCCGCCGGTGTGACCTCACCCCACATGATGCGCGGATCCTACGGCGACGGAAAGGTGGTGGCGTCGCGCAGGGCGGCCGTGGCGTCGTCGAGCGCGCCCAGCGCCACCGCGCCCCGGACGAGCGCGTCGACGTCGCCGCCGAGGCGCAGCCGACCCCGAGACAAAGCGATCTGGGCGTTCTCACGACCGGTCGCGATCGCGACCGCCGTCTCGAAGTCGGTCGTGAGCCGGACGTCGGGTTGATCGACCGTGTCGTCTTCGACCACGGACGCGCCGTCGATCCCGACCCGGAGCCGGTACCGCACCTCGCCCCGTCCGGGAACACCGTGCACCACCTGCTCGATCACGATCGGCGCGAGCGAGGACGCGTTCGTCGCGGCGCGGACCGCCGCGTCGAGCTCGCGTAGCCATATCTCCGAAAGGAACTCGGGCACGGCCGCAGCGTACGACCCCACCACATCTGGACCCCACGGCATCTGGACCCCCACGACATCTGAGCCCGCACCCTGTTCCGATTTCGCCCCCGAGCCGGGACTACCGTCCGGTGATGACCTCGACCGGGCCGAAGGAGGCGACCTTTCCCGAGGCGCTCGTGCCTTTCGCGGCGAGAGTCGAACGGCGGATCGACGACCTCCTCGGCACCGAGCTCGACCGTTGGCGTGCGGTCGACGCGCGTCTCGCGGAACCGATCGAAGCACTCCGAGATTTCGTCGCCACCGGAGGCAAGCGTCTCCGACCCGCGTTCTGTTACTGCGCGTTCGTCGGTGCGAACGGCGACGGCGACGATCCGCACGTGGTCGACGCCGCGGCCGCGCTCGAGCTCGTGCACACGTTCGCGCTCGCGCACGACGACGTCATGGACGGATCCGAGATGCGACGCGGGAACGATTCCGTGCACGCCCGCTTCGCCCAGCGTCATGTCGAAGCGGCTTGGCGCGGCGAACCCCGCCGCTTCGGCGAAGGCATGGCGATCCTCGTCGGCGACTTCGCCTTCACCTACGCCGACGTGTTGATGCGGGGGATGCCCGAAGCTGCGTACGGCGTGTTCGACGAGCTCCGCGTCGAGCTGTGCGTCGGGCAGTCGCTCGACCTCGTCGGCACCGCCGCCGCGAGCACCGAGTCCGAGCTCGCCAACCGGATCGCGGTCTACAAGTCGGGCAAGTACACCGTCGAGCGGCCGCTGCACCTCGGCGCCGCGCTCGCCGACGGTCTCGGCCGCTTCGGCCCGACGCTGTCGGCGATCGGACTGCCGCTCGGTCACGCGTTCCAGCTGCGCGACGACGTGCTCGGCGTGTTCGGCGACGCCGACGTCACCGGGAAGCCGGTCGGCGACGACCTGCGCGAGGGCAAGCCCACGCCGCTCGTCGCGTTCGCCTTCGCGCGGGCCGACGCAGGAGACCGCGAGCTGCTCGGCCGCCTCGGTGACCCGATGTTGTCGCCGGTCGATGTCAGCTCGCTCCAGGCCGTCTTCGTCCGTACCGGCGCGCTCGAGCAGGTCGAGTCGGATATCGCGCGCCTCGTCACTGAGGCGCGCGACTGTCTCT
>JBEPUZ010000380.1:0-2297 GCA_041691275.1 Actinomycetota bacterium
CGAAGGCGAGGGAGCCATGTTGCGTGCGGACGAGCTGAGCCCTCTGGGCGAAGGCGAGGGAGCCATGTTGCGTGCGGACGAGCTGAGCCCTCTGGGCGAAGGCAAGGGAGCAATTTGACTGTCTCACCCCGTCGTTACTCTGCGTCCATGCGGGTGGAGGAGGAAGCGGAGCGGCAGCTGGTCCGGCGGGCGCATTCGGGAGCCGAAGCGCTCGTCGGCCGTGCTGCACAGCGTCGCGAGGTCCGGGAAGCCGCACTCGATGCCACCCTCGCGCCCGGCGCAACCCGTCCCGTCGGCCCCGGAACCCGCGCGCGCGACGAAGAGCCCGATCCCTACCGGCTGTGCTTCGAACGCGATCTCGATCGGGTGAAGCACTCGCACCCCTGGCGCCGGCTCGCGGGCAAGTGTCAGGTGTTCATCGCCCCCGAGGACGATCATCTCCGCACCCGGCTCACCCACGCGGTCGAGGTCGCCCAGGTGGCGACCGGCATCGCCCGGGTCAGCGGGCTGTGCATGCCCCTCACCGAGGCCATTGCGCTCGCGCACGACTGCGGTCATGGCCCCGCCGGGCACGCGTCGGAAGAGGCGTTCTCGCCGTACGTTCCCGGTGGCTACGACCACGCCGTGTACGGCGCCGACGTCACCCTCGCACCGCTCAATCTCTGCGCGGAGACGCTCGACGGTGTGCGGAACCACTCGTGGCGCCGACCCGCGCCGTCGACGCCCGAGGGTGAGGTCGTGGCCTGGTCCGATCGCATCGCCTATGTCTGTCACGACTTCGAGGACGCGGTCCGGGCCGGGATCCTCGCGCCCACCGATCTCCCCGAGTCGGTCGCCTCCGTGGTCGGCACCGATCCCTCTCGCCAGGTCGGGGCGTTCGTCAACGCGGTGTTCGAGGCCATCGACCGCACGGGCCGGGTCGGGATGACCGCACCCGAGGCTGATGCCCTCGCTGCATTCCGTGAGTTCAACTTCGATCGCATCTATCTGCGGCCCGCGGCCCGGCGTCAGGCAGAAAAGGTCGTAGGGCTCCTGCGGGGTCTCGTCGACTTCTTCGTCGACGCTCCGTCCCGGCTCCCTGCGGCCGCAACGGGCATGCACACCGACCTTCCCGCCGGTTCACCGGAGGCCGCCTCCGTAGCTGTCCGCTACGTGAGCGGGATGACCGATCGCTTCGCGCTCGGCCTCGGCGTCGAGCTGCTCGGGTGGCGCCCGGAAGACCTGCCGCGGGGCGTGTGAGCCGCTTGGCCAACCCGTAGCCTGCAACGCGATGGGCATTCTCGACGACGACGTCGCGCGGGTGCGGGAGGCGACCGATCTGGTCGCGCTCGTGGGCGAGCATGTCTCGTTGAAACAGGTCGGGCGTCGTTGGTCCGGTCTGTGCCCGTTCCATCAGGAAAAGACCCCGTCGTTCTCGGTCAGTGCCGAAAAGGGGGTCTGGCACTGCTTCGGCTGCCAGAAGAGCGGCGACGCGATCACGTTCGTGCGCGAGGTCGAGCACCTCGACTTCGTCGAGACGGTCGAACGGCTCGCGGCCCGCGCCAACATCACCCTCCGTTACGACGACGCGTCGTTCTCGGAGGAACGCAAGCGCAAGCACCGGCTGCACGAAGCGGTGTCGGCTGCGATCGCGTTCTACCATCAGCGTCTGCTCGAAGCGCCCGACGGCGGCCTCGGCCGGCGGTATCTGCGCAGCCGCGGCTTCGACGGCGAAGCGGTCCGCAAGTTCTCGCTCGGTTGGGCGCCCGACGGCTACGACCCGGTCAGCACCCATCTGCAGAAGCTCAAGTTCGCGCGGCAGGACATCGCCGACGCCGGGCTCGCGTTCGTGAACCGCGCCAACAAGCTGCAGGACGCGATCCGCGGTCGCTTGATGTTCCCGATCTGGGACACCAAGGGCGACCCCGTCGGCTTCGGCGGGCGCACGCTGACCGACGAGGGACCCAAGTACAAGAACACCGCCGAGACCGCGATCTACCACAAGTCGCGTCTGCTCTACGGCCTGAACTTCGCCAAGGGCGAGATCGTCGCCCAGGGCGAGGTGGTGATCTGCGAGGGCTATACCGACGTGATGGCATTCGCGCTCGCGGGCGTTCCCATCGCGGTCGCGACGTGCGGCACCGCGCTCGCCGACGAGCACTTCCTCACACTGAAGAACCTCGCGCGCAAGGTCACGCTCGCGTACGACGGCGACGCCGCGGGCCAGGCCGCGGCGGAACGGTGTTACCAGTGGGAGCAGCGCTTCGAGGTGCAGTTCCAGGTCGCCGATCTTCCCGCCGGTCGCGATCCCGCCGACG
>JBEPUZ010000381.1:0-2283 GCA_041691275.1 Actinomycetota bacterium
GCCTGGGTGGACGACTCGCTCGTGCCGGGACTGGCCGCGTCCCCGGAGGTACTGAAGCTGCGCAGGCACCTGTTCGAGGAACTCGACATCACCCTCGATCATCCGGGGGTCACGATGACCAAGCCGATGGATCGCCAGTACCAGGCGATGGTCGAGGTCGCCGTCGCTGACGTGGAGGCATTCGACCGTTTCACCGGCGCAGTCGCGTACAAGGCTGTGGCGGGCGAGCTCGCCCGCATGTGCGTCGCCGTGCATCCGGCCCGCGTGCAGCGGTGCATCACCACCAAACACAACGGACATATCACGCTCGCCGGGGTCCGTGGAGTCGCCGTGGCCGACATCATCCGCAAGGTCGGCGCGACCAGCCAGACTCACGACGACGTCTTGCGGGAGTTCCTGCCACCCGCCGACCTCGTGCGTGCCTGATGGATGAACGGGGCCCCAACCCGCGGACAACGCTGTGGGGCCCCGGTATCACCGCCACCGCCACCGCCTCTCCCTATCGACGTCGCCGCGACGGCGACGGCCAGAACGAGTGGAGAGCGCAATGCCATTGACCGTGATCAAGGGCAGCTACCGGATCGTCGGAGCCGCCCCTGACGGCGACTCCATCCGCTTCTACCCGACCCAGACCGACGCGTTCACCAAGGCCGGGGTCAGAAATGTGCGCACGAACGCGACGGGCGGCGCGCAGCTGCGGCTCGACGCCATCGACGCCCTCGAGACCCACTACAGCCCACGCGTCGGTGGCCTCGGCGAGCTCCACCAGCCCGCCCGCTACGGCAACGATGCGGCGGAACGCCTCCCCCAGCTGCTCGGCTTCACCAGCATCACCCGCGGCGACAACCAGGTCGTCACAGCGTCCGAACCGGACGCGACGCCCGGCTACATCCTCACCCGCTTCGCCGACAAGTACGGCCGCTGCGTCGCCTTCGCCTTCCCCGGTGACATCGACCAGGACGACCTCAAGCCGATGTTCGTCGACGCCGCCGCGGTCGACACGAGCGCGAACGCGGGCATGCTCACTGCGGGGCTCGCGTACCCGACCTACTACAGCAAGCTCTTCCCCGACCTGCGCAACGCGCTCACCGACGCCGTCAACGGCGCCCGCGCCGAGAAGCGCGGAATCTGGGCCGACGACGTCACGCAGACCGGCGTGAAGGTCGAGAGTCTCAGCACCCTCACCGACGACGCCGTGATCCTGCCGAAGCTGTTCCGCCGTCTCGTCGACTACATCGCCCTCAACCACGGCGACGTCGACATGAAGGGGTTCAGCACCTACCTCGCGACCGTCGACGACCGCCTCATCCTGACGACGAACAGCTCGATGACCGGGTTCGACAACGTCATCACCGTCGCCGACCAGACCGTCACCCTCACCCAGCCCCCCGAGAACCTGATCTTCATCGAGGGCTGACCGGCTCGTGGCCGCCACCGGCCGCTGGCATTCGTGGCTGGAGGGGACGTACGAGAGGCCGATAGAGTACGAGCATGACCGGAGGATGTGGACGACAGTGAACATGTCCGCTGCCGACAGCCCCCACGAGTTCGTCGTCGCCCCCGAGCTCGCCGAGGTCGCCGAACGACTCGGTGTGCCCTTGCACGCCGGTGACCGTGTCCGGTTCGAGGTCATCGACGGCGACGGCGCCGACACTCCGCGCCGTCGCCGTCTGAGCTGGCTGGGCAGCGTCAGCACCGGAGAACACACGCTGAGTGAACGCGCCAAGGACGACATCCGGACCGGGATCGGGCAAGAGGCTGACTGAGATTCTCGTCGACGCCGGCCCGCTCATCGCTGGCTTCGACGACACCGACGTCTGGCACGACGAGTGCTCACGACTCCTGGAAACCTTGCCCGGCCCGCTGATCGTGCCTGCGACCATCGTCGCCGAAGTCTGCTACATGATCAGCCGATACCGCTTCGGCTCGGCAGCCGAGGCAGCCTTCCTCCGCTCCTTCGCCGACGGCCAACTCGCGATCGGCAACCTCGTCGAGAGCGACTTCGAGCGCATGGCCCAACTCGTCGAGCAGTACGACAACTTCCCGCTCGGCGGCTCGGACGCGAGCATCATCGCCATCGCCGAGCGCAGGTCGATCACAACCATCCTTACCACCGACCGCAGGCACTTCGCCGCGGTCCGCCCGAAGCACGTCGAGGCGTTCAACCTTCTGCCGTAGGCAGACGGCGCCCTAGCCCCGCAACGGCCTTGACTCCCTACCCAAACCGCTGGTCAGGCGTGGAGCCGGAGGTCGGGATTGAACCGACGACCTACCGCTTACAAG
>JBEPUZ010000382.1:0-2235 GCA_041691275.1 Actinomycetota bacterium
GTTCTCGTGATCGCGCCACGGCGCCCGCTTCTCGACGCGGTCCATGATCGACCAGACCTCGTCGACCCACGGTTCGGTCCGGTCCCGCGCGTTCCACACCAGGCCGAGCCTGCCTCCCGGGCGCAACACGCGTGCCGCTTCTTCGGTGGCGCGTTCGTGATCGAACCAGTGCCACGCCTGCGCCACGGTGATCGCGTCGAGGGCGGCGGGGGCGAGCGGCAGTGCCTCCGCGGTGCCCGCGAGGAGCGGAGTGTCGGGGAGGAGGCGCTGGAAGGTTGCGCGCATCCCGGGGACCGGCTCGATCGCGACGAGATCGACGCCCGACGGGACGAGGAGCCGGGTCAGCTTCCCCGTTCCCGCGGCGAGGTCGGCCACGACTCGCCCGGGCCCGAGCCGGAGGTGCTCGACGAACCACGCGACCGCGTCGGGCGGGTACGACGGCCGCGCCGCCTCATAGTCGGCCGGATCGTTGAAGCCGGCGGCGGCGACGTTGTGGACCACGCCTACATTCTGGCCGCTGGGCGACCCCGGGACGTGCTGGCCAGGCGAGCCCTACAGGATCATCCCCGCGGCCACGGTGTCGTTGCTCGCCTCGTCGACCAGGATGAACGAGCCCGTCGCCCGGTTCCTCCGGTAGTCGTCGGAGAACAGTGGCGCGGTCGTACGCAGCGTGACCCGCCCGATCTCGTTGAGCGAGAGCGAATCGGCCACCTCGTCACGGTGCAACGTGTTGACGTCGAGCCGGTAGTGCAGGTCCTTCACCAGCGCGCGTGTCCATTTCGACGTCTGCTTCAACGCGTACTTACCGCCCTGCTTCAGGGGCGTGCGCTCACCGAACCAGCAAAGCATCGCCTCGATGTCCTGGCTCACGCTCGGCTGGTTGTTCGGGCGGCAGATCATGTCGCCCCGGCTCACGTCGAGTTGGTCGGTGAGGCGGATCGTGACCGACATCGGCGGCACGGCTTCGTCGACCGGCCCGTCGGCGGTGTCGATCGAAGCGATCGTCGACATGAATCCGGACGGCAGCACCACCACGTCGTCGCCGACCTTGTACGTGCCGCTCACGACCTCGCCCGCATACCCGCGGTAGTCATGGTGCTTGTCGTCACGCGGCCGGATCACGTACTGCACCGGAAAGCGGCAGTCGATCAGGTTGCGGTCGGAACCGATGTGCAGATCCTCGAGGTGATGCAGGAGCGACGTGCCCTCGTACCACGGCATGTTCGCCGACCGGTCGACGACGTTGTCGCCGTTGAGCGCCGACATCGGGATGAACTGCAGGTCGCGCACATCGAGCTTGGCCGCGAACTCGCGGAACTCGGTCTTGATCTGATCGAACACGGCCTGGTCGTAGTCGACGAGGTCCATCTTGTTGACGCACAGCACGAGGTGCGGCACGCCGAGCAACGACGCGAGGAACGCGTGGCGACGCGACTGCTCGATGATGCCCTTGCGCGCGTCGACGAGGATCAGGGCGAGGTCGGCCGTCGATGCACCCGTCACCATGTTGCGCGTGTACTGCACGTGGCCGGGCGTGTCGGCGATGATGAACTTGCGCCGCGGCGTGGCGAAATACCGGTACGCGACGTCGATCGTGATGCCCTGCTCACGCTCGGCCCGCAGGCCGTCGGTCAGCAGTGCGAGGTTCATGCCCTCTTCGCCGCGCAGCATGGTCGTGTGCTCCAGCGCTTCGAGCGTGTCCTCGAAGATCTGCTTGGAGTCGTAGAGCAGCCGCCCGATCAGCGTCGACTTCCCGTCATCGACCGAGCCCGCGGTAGCGAATCGCAGAAGGTCCATTTACTTCCCACCCGCTCTCAACGGCCGGCGGCCTACGGCGAGTTGCCCCCTGTGCACTCCCCACCCCATTAGAAATACCCCTCCCGCTTGCGATCTTCCATGGCAGCTTCCGAGAACTTGTCGTCGGCGCGGGTCGCGCCCCGTTCGGTGATCCTCGACGCAGCCACCTCGGTGATCACGTCTTCGATCGACGCCGCCATCGACGCGACCGCGGCCGTGCACGTGGCGTCGCCGACCGTCCGGTAGCGAACGGTCGCTTCGAAGACCTCTTCGCCGTCGCCGGCCTGCAGGAAGTCGGTGACCGCCATGAGCATGCCGTCGCGGCGGAACACGTCACGGCGGTGGGCGAAGTAGATCGTCGGCAGCTCGATGTCTTCTTCGAGGATGTACTGCCAGATGTCGAGCTCGGTCCAGTTCGAGAGCGGGAACACGCGGATG
>JBEPUZ010000383.1:0-2215 GCA_041691275.1 Actinomycetota bacterium
ACGATCCGCTGTATCGGATCCGCCGCACGCTGCTCGTCGCGCACGACCGGCTCACCGACCACCAACGCGAACGCGTCGTGCGGTTGCTGCTCACCGGTGACCCAGAAGGCGAAGTCGGTGCCACCTACCTCGCCAAGGAGCTCCTACGCGAGGTCTACGCGGCACGGAACCTCCGAGCGGCGCGGCGCGCGCTCAAGAAGTTCTACCGGCACTGCGACCGCAGCCGCGTGCGGGAATGCCGTCGCCTCGCCCTCACGATCCGCTCCTGGGAGCACGAGGTCCTCGCCTACCACCAGACCGGCGCGTCCAACAGGGTGACCGAAGGCATCAACTTGCTGATCAAGAAGATCAAGCGCGTCGGACACGGCTTCCGCAACTTCGACAACTACAGGCTCCGGCTGTTGTTGCACTGCGGCGTCGAATGGCACACTCCCCGAACCGCAAGAGTGCGAGGCCGCCAACCACGCTTGATCGCGTAGAGCCTGATTTGCATCCACGCTTCTCACGCGATTTCTAACGTGATCCCTGGCACGGCCTGGGACCCGTGGCACCACCGCATCCGGGACGTACATCTCGTGTCACGGCGATAGTTAGAAGGGGTGAATGCCGCTGCGAGTACCGTCCCTGCCTGATCCGGCTCGTCACGAACGAGGGGGGGGCTATCGCGCTGTCTTGCTGCGGTTTAGTCGTCGGCGGTTGCGTAGAGGGTCCAGGTTCCGGGAACTCCTTTGAGTCCGTGGTCGCCGAGGTCGCTAAAGCGGATACCGGAACCGACGACGAGATCCGTCACGGTACGCGAAACCCAGACCGTCGACGGCTGGGCGAGGGCCGCGACGCGGGCGGCGATGTGAACACCGATCCCGGAGATGTCGTCACCCCGCTGCTCGATCTCGCCAGTGTGGACACCGCTGCGCACTTCGAAGCCGAGCTGTTGGGCGGTGTCACGGATCGCGCACGCACAACCGACAGCGCGTGCCGGACCGTCGAACGTCGCGACGAAGCCGTCGCCGGTCGTGTTGACCTCCACGCCGCGGAAACGAACCAACTGTCGGCGCACGGCGCTGTCGAAGCGGTCCAAGAGCTCACGCCACCGTGCGTCCCCGAGCGCTGACACCTGCACAGTCGACGACACGATGTCGATGAACAGGATCGTCGACAGCACACGATTCGCGAGCGGCGCCGCACGAACGCCAGTCACGAATTCCTCGATCTCGTCGAGCACGATCGCGGCACTGTCCGCCGCCCACCAATAGTCGTCGGCTCCGGGGACTTCGACCCACCGTGCCTGTGGCACATGGTCCGCGACGTAACGCCCCACCCGCATGGGGAGCAGTGGGTCGTCGCGCAGATGAGCGACGAGCGTGGCGACCCGGATGACCGGCAACACTGCCCGTACGTCACTCTCCATCGGAACACGTAGTAACGCCCTCGCCGTAGCCGGACTCGCGCCCCGCCGACCGGTCTCCTCCCACCACTGACGAAACATCGGGTCGTGCGCCGCGCTCGGCGCCACCACAAATACGAAGTCGTCCTTGGGGTCTACAGGCGCAGCATCCGTCGTCGCCGCAAGATCTTGTTCGGCTACCGCTGCGGGCAGCCCCTCGGGATAGTCCACATCCCACAGCACGCGGGCGTACGCGTTCACAACCACGAGCGATTCGACGCGCTCAGGATGCATCGCCGCCATCAACAACCCGACCGGACTCGCCTCCGCCGCGGCCACAACGACGGCGCGTTCCGACCCGACCGCGTCGAGGACCGCGACGGCGTCGTCTACCCATTGCTCCAGAGTCGGCGGCGTGCTCGGCGAGACCGGATCCGATAGTCCGATACCACGACGATCGAAGCGGATCAGACGCCCCAACGAGTTCAACCGCCCCATGCAGCGCGCCAGACGAGGCTCATCATCCATCGTGTCAATCGAAACGAACCCGTCCATCACGACGAGGATGTCGCGTGGTCCGCCACCGATCACCTCGTACGCGATGTACGAGCCGCTCCCCTGCGCGTACCGCACCTCCCCCGTCATCACAGCCAGCCTTCGCGGCTCATCACGCGGCTGTCAAACGGCTCCCGAAGACCGCCCATATCTGGCGCTTCGGATATGAGCGGGGTGTAGGGGATCCCTGACGCGAGACAGGGGCTCTGCGAGCTTGACGGCTGTTCGAAGGTCGTCGAGTTCGGGAGAGCCCCTGATGGAAGTTGACTCTACGCG
>JBEPUZ010000384.1:0-2213 GCA_041691275.1 Actinomycetota bacterium
TGCTGCGTCCAGCTGCCGCTACGCAACCAATGACGGATCAACTCTGCATAACTCTGCGCGGCGGCCGCCACATCGCCACGCGCGGCCTGCACCGAGGCGCGCGTAACTCCGGCAACGCCGACGACGAAGGTCGCGTCGACCTCCCGAGCCCGCTCGATCGCCCGGTCGAGCAATGCGAGGTCGGCGGAACCGACAGTGTTCTCGGTCTCGGCTGTGCAGTACTCACTCCACGCCACCATGCTCGGCGCCGGCGTGGCCCGTACGGTTTCGTGGGCCCGCGCGATGTAGCTCCGCGCGGTTTCGACCTCGCCTGTGTACGCGACCGTCACGGCCGCGGATCCGAGCGACCACGGATCGGAGTGCAGTGCGTCCCGTGCGACGAAGGCTCGAACCGATCCGGCCAGATCGCCGCCGAACCCGATCGCAGGTCCGAGCTCGGACAGGGCCTGGCCCCGGGTCCAGTCGTCGGGATCGCGACTGAGCGCAGCCTTGGCATCGGCGATCGCGCCCGCGATGTCGCCCCGCCGCCACGCCGCCTGCGCGTGTATCGCGAGCGCCGTCTCGCGACGCGGGTCGGGATCCGCGAATCGCTCGAGCAGGTCGTCCGACCACGCCCATACCTCGGTGGCATCCCGGAATCGCGCCCAACCGGTCAGCCGGCGAGATATTTCCAGCAATTCGTCGGCGCGATCGTGCTTGGCGAGATATTCGCGAGTCGCCTGGATGTTCGCGAAGCCGCGGCGCACGCGCTCGGACCAACGCGCTTCCTCGATCGAAGCCAACCCGGCTTCGGCCCGTGCCAGTAGGTCCAAAGTGAAGGCCGCGGCGATCTCGCGGATGTGGTCGGTCTCGCCGCGCGCCTCGAGTTGCTCGAGCCCGAATGCTCTCAGCGTCTCGAGTTGTGTATAGCGCGACTCGAACCGCATGCGCCGGCGGACGAGCAACGACGCGTCGACGAGGCGCGCGACGACATCCAAACCGTGGGCCGTCAACCCCAAGCGGTCGCTCAACCAGTCGATCGCATCGATCGTCGCACCCGCGGGAAAGACCGCCAACGAACGCAACAGTCGTTGCTCGTCGTCCCCCAAGAGTTCGTATGACCAATCGATCGTCGACCGCAGGGTGCGATGCCGGTGGTCCCGGGTCGTCGAGTGGTCGCCGAACACATCGAGTCGACGGTCGAGCAGACCGAGGAGGTCGGCCACACCGAACGCCGACACCCGGCCCGCCGCGAGCTCCAACGCGAGGGGAAGGCCTTCGAGCGCACGGCAGAGCTCGACGATCTGTTTCGCGTCGGTGGAATCGAGCATGAGGTCTTCGCCGGCCAGTCGCGCGCGGTCGAGAAACATCGCAACCGCGGGATTGAGAACCGCGGTATCGACGGTGACCACGTCGGTGTCGCTCATCAGCGGGAGCGGACCGAGGCGGTACAGCCGTTCGGCTCCGAATCCCAGCGGCTCCCGGCTCGTGGCAAGGACGCGCGACTCAGAGGTGGCGGCGATGATCTCGGCGGCGGCCGACTTCGCGTCGGCAAGCACGTGCTCGCAGTTGTCGAGCACCACGAGGTGGGGAATCGCGTCGAGGAATTCGCACACGGCGTCGATCGGGTCTCGCCGCTGACCAATCGCGATGCCGAGCGTGGTTGCGATCGCGGCGGCGACCGGCCCGCCGATGCCGGTCGCCGTGAGATCGACGAACACCGACGGCAACACGCCGAGGCTGCCGCCGATCAGGTCGGCCGTGACCACGACCGCGAGCCGGGTCTTGCCGATACCACCCGGACCGAGGAGCGTCACGAGACGGTGGTTCTCGACCAGCTCCGTGACCGCCTTGCGTTCGGCGTCGCGCCCGCGAAACGGGTTGGGGAAGCGCGGCATCGATTCCACCGCACGTGACTCGCGTCCGGTCGAGGCGGCCGTGATACGAGACACGACCTCGACCACCGTGGAGACGAGCTGGTATCCGAATCCGTGCACCGTGCGGATGTGGCGCTGATCGCGTCCGTTGTCACCAAGCGCGGCGCGGGCCGACTTGACGCGCGTGGTGAGAGCCGACTCCGAAACGAACTGGTCGCCCCAGATCACGTCGAGTAGCTCTGCCTTTGCGACCGCGCGGTCGCGGTTGACGGCGAGGTACAGGAGCAACTCGAAGACCTGCGGACATCGGTAGATCCGACGTACGACACCTCGGGTTCGGCCACGGCATCCACTTCT
>JBEPUZ010000385.1:0-2201 GCA_041691275.1 Actinomycetota bacterium
GCCTCGGGCTTCTTCCAGTACTCGGTCATGAAGTTGCCGCCGCGGGCGCACACCTCGCCGGTCTCCCCCTGCGCCACGGGATTGTCCGAGGCATCCTGGATCGAGAGCACGACGCCGGGGAGCGCACGACCGGCCGACTGGAGCCGGGCCCCACCGGCGCGATGCTCATCCGGGCGCAGCGCGGTCAGCACCGCCGAGCATTCCGTCATCCCGTATCCCTGATACATGTCGAGGTCCGGAAATATGGAGATCAGCTGATCGAGCAACGCGGCCGGCATAGGTGACGAGCCGTAGGTGAGCGCGCGGAGCGCGGCCAGCCGTTCGGGCTTGAACTCCGGATGATTGAGCAACATGGCGACCATCGTCGGCACCATCACGGTCTGGGTAACGGAGTACTGCTCGCACAGCGCGAGCACCTTGGCCGGGTCGAACAGGGGTACGAACACCGACGCCCCCGCGAGCGCGGGTACCGCGAGCATCCCGCCCATGGATGCCGCGTGGAACATGGGCGTCTGGTGCAAGAAGACGTCGCTTGGGTCGAAGCGCCAGACCTGCATGACGTGGTACAGGTTGAGCATCTCGGCCCGGTTGTCGAGCAGCACTCCCTTGGGGAGCCCGGTCGTCCCACCGGTGTACATGAGGACGACGGGATCGTCTTCTTCGGGCTCGTCGGGAATCTGCGGCGTCGCGCTCGCGAGGAGATCCTCGTATGTCACGTCGTGGGGCGCGTCGCCCGCGCCGATCATCACGACGTGCTCGATACCCACGGCTTCGCGCACTTTGTCGATCACCGGCGCGAAGAACTGATCGGTGAAACACACCTTCGTTTCCGAATCGCCCAGGATGTACTCCAGTTCCTTCGGCGCGAGTCGGAGGTTCAACGGGTTGATCACGCCTGCGCCGAGGAAGGCGGCGTGGTAGCACTCGAGGAATTCGTGACCGTTCATCGCCATCACCGCGAACCGGTCGCCGCGGCCGACGCCGAGACCGCGCAGCGCCGACGCGAGGCGGCCGACGCGGTCGATGTGTCCACCGAAGGTGCCCTGATAGTCGCCGTCGAAAAACGCAACCCGATCAGCGTGACGTTCCACGGTGGGAAGTAACAGCCGGTGGTAGACGAGCTCTTTCATGTTGCGGTCTCCTTACGCGAACGCGAGTTCGAAGTGCGGGGATCGGAAGTCGGGTTCAGATGCCGAAGCTCGCGGCGCGCACGATCGCGACCGCGGTCGCGTCGCCGTCGAGCGCCACCTCGGCCGCTTCCTTACGACCCGACATGTACAACGCGAGCTCGCCCGGCGGACCGTTCATGGTCACTGCCGCGCCATCGGTCGAGACGACCCGGTCGCGTCCGTCGGGAGTCCGCAATGTGAGCGCAGCGCCCTTGACCGCCTTCTTCGACATGCGGGCACCGAAGCCGAGCAACCGCCAGAGGATCGCGTCCATCTCGGGATCGATCGTCCGGGGCGCTTCGCCCGAGGCGCGCCGAACGTCTTCGTGATGGACGAAGTTCTCGTTGACGTTCGCGCTCGCGAGCGGGCCGACCCGGTGCATCCAGGGCGGGCCGGTGCGGAGGCTCGCGACGAGCGGCTCGTAGCCGCGCGCCTTGTACTTGTCCATGACGTTCTGCAGGTGCTTCGCCAGCGGCGGGAAGACGAGACCGATCGCGGCGTCGGACCGAGCCTCGCGGGCCATGAGATGGGCGGCGAGATCGAGCGTGTTCCAGCCCACACAGAGGGTCGGTGCGTCGGGTCCGTACTTCTCGAGCGTCTCGCACAAGGCGGCCCGCTCCTTCAACAGCACCTCGGTCGCAGCCATGCTTACTCCTCGTAGTACCTGAGCTCGACCGTGTTGCCGTCAGGGTCGTGGATGTAGACGCTGGAAGCGAAGCCCTGCGCACCGAAGAGGCCGTCGGCCTTGGTCGCGCCCGGGAAGCGGGCGGCGAGCTCGTCGAGATCGGTCGGCTCGATCACGAGGCAGATATGACCCATGTTCTCGCCGGTGCGCTCGGCCGGGAACAGGTCGATGAGGGTCTGCGGCGTCACCCGGACCGACGGGAACAGAACCTCGCCCCGGCGCCATTCCTCGACCCTGACCGCCTCGAGCCCGAGCTCATCGCAATAGAACGCGAGCAGCGGCTCGGCGTTCAGCGTGTTGATCACGACATGGTCGAATCCGACGACCTTCACGCCCGGCAGGCTACG
>JBEPUZ010000386.1:0-2200 GCA_041691275.1 Actinomycetota bacterium
CCGCTGTCGGGCGCCTGCACGCCGAAGATCGCCATTGACATCATGCAGCGGCCGATGATCTCCGACATCAGCGCGAGCTTCAGCTGCCCGAGGCCGTTGCCACCGAGCTTGGGGTCGAGGAACGCGCCCCACAGTCCCTGCGCCTTCACCTGTTCCTGAAGATGGCGCTTGACCGGTTCCCACTCCGCGGCGGAGATCTGGTCGTAGATCGGTTCGAGCGGGATCAGCTCCCGGTCGATGAACGCCCGCATCCACACGAGCTGCTCCTCGAACTCCGGCTCCGTCTCGAAGTCCCACGCCATGCCCACCCCAATCGCAGCGTGATCACACCGTAATCAGCGCGCGCGGAGCGGATCCAGCGGTGTCTGGCGACGCAGCGGGGCCAGCGGTGTCTGGCGACTTTTCCGCTCGCTCGACGGATTTCTCGCACAACGCGGAGAATCGAACGACGCGAGTGCCGCACCGGCAACGAGATCGTCGGTCTCGATCGCCGCATCCATAGGCAGAGTTCTCATGTGTTGGTCTCGTCGGCGGGAACGTCGGGAAGGTGTTGGGCCCCCTCCCGGGCGTCGAGCGCGATCTCACGGTGACCAACGGTGTATGTGGTCATCGAGAGCGAGCCCAACGCGTAGCCGTCGATCAACACCGATGCGTTCTCGCCGGCGGCCATCGCCACACCGGCGATGTAGAGCAGCGGAACGAAATGATCGGGGGTCGGCGCCGCGAGCGCGTAGTCGGCGTGACCGAGGAGGCTCGGCAGCTCTCCGGGTGCGGTCGTCATGATCGATGCCGCCGCGTCGTCGAACCGGCGGTTCCAATCGAAGCCCGACTCCGATTGACGAGGATCGATGGCGCCGAGGTTATGCACGACGTTGCCGCTCCCGACAATCAACACGCCCCGGTTACGTAGCGGAGCCAGCTTCGCACCGAGCTCGAGGTGGTATGCAAAAGGCTTCGTCGCGTTGATCGAGAGCTGCACAACCGGTATGTCGGCGTCGGGGAACACGTGCGCGAGCACCGACCAGGCGCCGTGGTCGAGTCCCCAGCTGTCGTTGTCGAGCCCGATCCAGGTGGGTTCGACGAGCTCGACGATCTCTTGCGCGAGCTCCGGCGCGCCGGGAGCGGGATACTCGAAGGCGAACAGTTCCCGGGGGAAGCCGTAGAAGTCGTGAATGGTCTTGGGTTCGGCCATAGCGGTGACAGCCGACGCATTGATGTACCAGTGCGCGGAGACACAGACGATCGCGCGCGGGCGCGGAATAGTTGCGCCGAACGCTCGCCACGCGTCGGTGTAGCTGTTGTCCTCGAGTGCGTTCATCGGCGATCCGTGCCCGATGAACGCGGCCGGCATGGTCGCGGTCGGTTCCACGGAGACACTCTCTCACGCGGAGAAGTGTGCGGAAGGGCCTTCCCGCAGACCCCGAGATTCTCCGCTCCGCACGGGCTACCGCCGACCGCGGCGGGACGCACCGAGCGCGACCCCGGTCGCGATGACGATCGCGGCGACGACGAGCACCGAGGAATCGTGCGTTCCGGTATTCGCAAGTGGCGGCGCAGTGGCTGCTCCGACCGTCGAACTCGGCGCGGCGATGACGCTGGTCGCATTCGTCCGGGTCGGGTCGGTGCGGGGCACCGTCGTCGTTGATATCGCGCCGGGACTTGCAGCCGTCGGGGTCGACACGCTCGCGAATCGCGACGGGTCGCCGTCGCGCATCGTGCGCACCCAGACAAGGGAGACGCCCACCAAGAAGATCGCGAACACGACACCAGTGACCCGACGTCGGGTCGAGGTGGCGCGCCGCGAGGCGGCGTGGCGGTCGTAGGCGACGTCTCCCCACACCGTGCGGTGCAGCCGCTGCAGCTCCGCCATATCACGTCGACGCGTCACTCGTTCGCGGAGGGTAGACCCCGGGGTCGATGCCCGAAAGGCCCGGACGCCAGAGCTTCGCGACGGGATGCCCGCACCGCGGCGCATGCCAGACGCGCGTGGTCGCGCGGTCGGTCAGCTCATTCCGGTGATCGGCTGGTTGAGCCGGATCGCGCCGGTGGAGCCGTGGAACTTGGCGTCGCCGAAGGAGAAGATCCCGCCGTCGGACGCGACGAACCAGTAGCCCCTGCCCGACGGGGTCGCAGCCATCCCGACGATGGGCCGGTTGAGGTGCTGCCCACCCATCGAACCGTGGAACGCGGCGTCGCCGAA
>JBEPUZ010000387.1:0-2179 GCA_041691275.1 Actinomycetota bacterium
GCGGGCACGGGTCTGTATCTGTGATCGACCCGGCGACCGCGCTGCGGATCGACGCCAAGGTGGTGCTGATCACCGGCGGCACCCGGGGGATCGGCCGCGCGATCGCGGAGGCGAGCGCGGTGGCCGGGGCCGATGTCTGCGTCGTCGCCCGCAAGCCTGTCGAGCTCGAGGAAACCGAAGCCGCGCTCACGGCGCTCGGGGCGAGGGTCGTGACGGTCGCCGGATCGGTGGGTGACCCCGACGTCGCCGACGCCGCGGTCAGCGCGGTGATCGAACGGCTCGGGCGCTGCGACATCGTCGTGAACAACGCCGCGATCAACCCAGTTTTCGGGCCGCTGATGGACGTCGAGCTCACAGGCGTCGCCAAGGTCTTCGACGCGAACATCATGGCGCCGCTCCGTTTCGCACGGGCGGCGTGGCATCAATACATGAACGAGCACGGCGGCGTCGTCCTCAACGTCGTCTCAGTCGGCGGCCTCCGGCCCGGGCCGTTCATCGGCGCGTACAACGTCTCCAAGGCCGCGCTCATCCACCTGACCCGTCAGCTCGCGCAAGAGCTGGCCCCCGGAGTGCGCGTCAACGCGATCGCCCCGGCGCTGGTGAAGACCGACATGGCGCGTGCGCTGTGGGAACCGAACGAAGACGCAATGGCGCGCAGCCACGCGCTCGGCCGGCTCGGCCTGCCCGACGACATCGCCTCGGGAGCGCTGTTCCTCATCTCCGACGCGTCGGCCTGGATGACGGGCGAGCTCCTCGTCGTCGACGGCGGCGCCGGCGTCCACACCCGCGGATAACCCAACCAACAATTGTCGGAGATATCCGCGCGAGGTACCGGAGTCGAAGGCCCGAGTCGATCAGTCGTCTTCGTCGTCCATCGGGTCGACGTAACGGATCCCTTTGCGGTGACGCTGGGCCAGCTCGGCGTACGCCTCTGGGTTCGTCTCGACCCAGATCTCGGCGCCGGTGCCTTTGACCGGACGCTTCAACGTCGCCGGCGATCCGGTGAACAACATGCCCGGGGGGATGTTCGTCCCCGCGGCCACCACCGAGCCCGCGGCGACGAGGGCTTTGGCGCCCACCGTCACGCCGTCGAGGATGACGCTCCCGTTGGCGACGAGGCACTCCGCCTCGAGGATCGCACCGTGCACGACGCAGTTGTGCCCGACGGTTGCGCCCGGACCGATGTCGGTCGTGAGCCCGGGAGGACCATGGATGACGGCGTTGTCCTGCACGTTGGCGCCCTTGCGCACGATCACGGGCGCGTAGTCGGCGCGGATAACCGCTCCGTACCAGATCGACGCGCCTGCCTCGACGATCACGTCGCCGACGAGCGTTGCGGTCGGCGCGACGAACGCGTCCGGGTGCACCTGCGGGGTCAAACCCTCGAAGGAGAAGTTCGGCATGTGTGCTCCCTAGAGGAACGCGCGAGCGACCGACATGGCCGTCCGGGCCGCGGGTCCTTCGATCACCAGGTTCGTATCGGCAACTCGGCGACGCTGCACGAATACTCGGCAGTATTCGCCCGCTGTGCCCGATATGCGGGCGGTCGCGTCGGCGGGCCCGCTCGTCCACGACGCGCCCGAGGGCAGCGTCAGCTCAACTCGCAACGGGACGTCCGGAGGCTCGATACCGGCCACGGAATAGGCGTACGGCAGGGCCCGGGTTGCGAGCCAGGCCACGTGAGCGAGGCGGTCGGCGTCGACCGCGTCCACCCCGAGCGCGGCCCGCACGTCGAGCCCGTGCGCCCACGTCTCCATCAGGCGGGCGGTCACGAACGAGGGTGGGCGCATGCCGAGACCCCAGGGCACGCGCGTGCCGGGTGCGAGCCCGACCAGCGTCTCCCGTTCCGTCAGCGCCGTCGTCGCCCACCAGCCCGCGACTTGCGCGCCCGGAAGCGTACGGCCCTTCAGCACCCCGCGGTACGTGACGTCGGCGCCCGACGCGGCGCGCGTTGCGAGATCGTTGATCGCGTACGGGCCGCCGCGCGCAGTGTCGACGGCCATCTCGTCGGTGTCGGCGAGATGCGCGATCGTGTCGCGCACGTCCCAGCCCCACGAGGGCGTCGGTGTGAACCAGTCGTGGGGGGGGGGCAGGGCGCCGCCCCCGCGCACCACCCGTTGTTGGGGGTCGGGAAAGCCGCCCCCCGCGGGCGGGGCGGGGGGGGTTTTTAAACAAACCC
>JBEPUZ010000388.1:0-2131 GCA_041691275.1 Actinomycetota bacterium
CGAGGGGGGCTGCTTCTCGTCCACGTCGAACGACGCGGTCGCCGCCGGTGACCCGACACTGCCGTGTTATCCGACAGCAGGGTTGTTCCTGTTCCTGTTCCGGTTCGGGCTCGGTTCGGAGACGGGGAAGGACGGAACGTTCACGGTTGTGAAGGAGAGCGGACGCTGGTTCGTCAGCCCGGTGAGCACGGTGCTCGATCTCGTGAACAGCTCGATCAACGGGCTCGACCAGCGCACGCTCTATGAGCTCTTGAACATTCCCGAGCAGCTCCCCGCCGATGCGGCGCTCAGGTTGGGGACGAAGATCACGCTGCCGGCTTCGGATCCCGGCCCGCGAGTGCTGTCGTTCGCAGGAAAGCGAGGCGAGCAGTTGCTCGGCCTATCGACCCCGCACCAGGACTCGTATGACTCCACGCCGTTGTACGTGAGGGTCTTCGGGCCGGACGGCGCGACCTTGTACCAAGCCGACGGGATGTTCGAGGGGCAGGCGTTCACGCTTCCCGTCGACGGCACGTACAAGTTCATCGTCACTCGTCAGTTCCTGTCGGCCGGGAAGGTCGCAACGGTGACGGTGTGGGACGCGGCCGACGCGCCGGCCGCAGCGAAGGACAACCACGGGGAGCAGTGCACGTACGATGCGAACGGCTCGACGTGCAACGGTCCCTCGTCGGGAGGCGCCAGCGGGTCCCTCGGCGTTGGGGAGAATCTGCAGCCCGGTGAGACGTGCACCTCGACGGCGAACACCCAGAGCTGTACGTCGGTGACGGTTGTCGCCCCTCCCGCCCAGAGCACCGGAACGACGTTCGTGAGCGGCAATGGTGCGAGCGGCTCGAGCGGCTCGCCTACGAGTGTGCCGGGCACACTGCCCGAGGCAACGTCGGTGCCGGCTGGTGGATGAGGGCTCGCGCCGGCGACGTCTGATCGCCGACGCGTGTTACCTCTCGGGCGGCGCCGCGCTGGTCGGTTCCGCGTTTCTGCACTGGATCGCGCGCGGCGCAGGAAGTGGGCTGCGCGGTCACGCACTCGTCGACGCGCTGGTAGCTATCGGTCGGCACGTGCCCGCCCTGTCGGCGGGACGGTTGACGGTGCTCTGGTATCTCGTGCCCGCAACGGGTGCGGTGAGTTGGATCGTGTGGGGCGTGCTCGGTCGTTCTACCGCGACGCGGATTGTCGGCGTGGTGGGGTTCGTCGTCGCGGTCGCCGCCGCCTTCGCGTTCCGGCACCTCACGAGCGGCGCGAGGCTGGGCTGGGGACCGAAGGTCGCGCTGGCCGGCGGAGTGCTGCTGCTCGTCGGAGCCTTCGGACCGGGACTCATCGCGGCAGCTTCGGCCCGACGCGTCCCTTCGGAGTCTCCGGCGCCTCGCTAGTCGAGACTCCGTGCGGAGGCGCGCGTCCGGACGCTCGCGTCATTGCACCGCTGCCGGACGCGAGGTTTGCCTGTGCCCGGCTGACAACCCTGTGCGCAGGCTGTGCGTAGCCGGTGCGGTCTGTCCACATTGACTCATTTCTTCCATGTGTCCCCTGAGCGGGAACGGCGTGCGGACGGGCGCTCCGGGTCGCGCGGAGCCTGTTGCGGAGATCGGGTCGGTGCATATGAGCGAGGACACGAGTTTGCGGGTCGTGGCTGGTCCGACTTTCGGAGCATGTGCCTGCGGCCGTCGTTGGCAATTCGAGACCGACGAGAACCCGGAAGACTCGGTCTGCGATAACTGCGGTTCGACGACCTACGCGGTAACTCAGGTGCGGTCCGGCGCCGCGTCGGCGCAGGCGATCACGCGTTGACGTGACTCGACGCGGATCGGCGCGTCCGCCAGTGCCGGCCGCCGTCGCGGTGGTCATTGCGGTGGACGACCCCGAGCCGCGGCCGAGGCGTGCAACCCCGAACTGAGCCCGAGGCGGAGAGTATCTTCGACGAGAACCGCGGGCTTCCGCAGTAGGCAACGGTTCGTGCGGGCCCGTAGCTCAGTGGTCAGAGCAGGGGACTCATAATCCCTCGGTCGCTGGTTCGATCCCAGCCGGGCCCACGCACCCTACCTGGGGAAACGCGACTTCGCTCGGAGTCGATCGTCCAGAAATCGGCTCGTTGGTCACCGTTTGGTCACCGATTGATCACGGATGCGCTCGACGAAGT
>JBEPUZ010000389.1:0-2117 GCA_041691275.1 Actinomycetota bacterium
TCGCCGATCACCGACGCCGAGGTCGCGGCCGTCGCCAAGGGCGGCGCGGGTGTCGCGGGGTCGGGCTGAGGGGGGACACGTGGCCACCGACTGGGCCGATGTCGTCGCCCGCTACCGCGACGGTGCCGAGCTCCCTTCGATGCCGGGAGCCCGAACCCTCAAGGTGAGCGGCGCCGACGAGGAATACATCTACGTCACGCACCGCCTCTGGTCCGACAAGATCACCCGGGCCTATCTCGAGAAGGCCATGACCCTGCTCGACGAGGGCAAGATGACCCGCAACTACGGCGATGTCATCGACCATTACCGCACGTACATCGCCGACGAACGGCCGACGACGGCCGCCACGATCCTCAAGGATCTCGGCTACCTGGACTGACCGAGCCACCGACAGCACGGCACCACGCACGACCCGCCGGGTACGTGCGGCGATAGCGCACGCCCGTCAACAGGAGGAAACGCAATGGGTTTGTCCATGTACCACAGCGCGACCGGCGCTCAAGCGCCGCACTGCATCCATGCGATCGGCATCGGCAAGACCGGTGCCTACATGGTCGAGGCACTGCTGCGCACCGGCGAGATCGAGGACATGCTGGAGGACCCGCGTGCCCGGTTCACCGGTCTGTCGATCGACATCGGCGAGCAGGACCAGCACGAGCTGAAGGAGTACGCGAGCGGCTTCGACGGGCGTCTCGCCGAGCGCGGCATCCCGACCGACCGCGTGCAGGTGCGCACCGTCTCGCTCGAGGTTCCGGTGAAGAAGGACCTCATGACCAGCCTGAACCGCTGGCGTGAGTACCTGAAGATGGAGTACCCGCGGTACTACTGGAACCCGAACTACGAGCCGTGGCTGCCCAGCGACACCGAGATGCCCAAGGCAGGCGACTCGATCCCGCGGGCGATCTCCAAGGCGATCTACGGGCACTACTACTACGGCGAGGACAAGTCGCTGGAGAAGGAGCTCGACGACTTCGTCGCCAGCATCAACAAGACCAAGCTGCCCTCACTCGTGCTCGTCTTCTTCTCGATGTCGGGCGGCACCGGGAGCGGCATGGTTGTCGACCTCGCCCGGCACCTGTCGAACGTGAAGCTCGGCCGTCGCATCCCGGTCGTCGGCGTCGCCTCCATGCCGTTCTCGGGCGACGAGGAGCACGCAGGCGGCAAAGCCGCGTTGTTCCCCACGATGAACGAGATCGACTGCATGCTCGACGACGCCAAGAACCAGGGCGTCATGGCCGTGTGGGGCGACCTCTACAAGAACCCGTTCACCGGTGGCTTCTTCGCGTTGCCGCAGGAACACTCGTGGCAGCGCCTCGGCTCGTACACGAAGACCGGGAAGCCCGCGATCCGCGATGCGCTCCGGAAGGGCGTCACACGCAAGTTCGTGAACGACTCGTTCATGCGGTTCGTGGTGCAGGACTACGGCCGCCTGCTGTTCAAGATGCTGCGCCCGATGGGCTTCACCGGGGCACCGCACGAACGCAACATCTCGGGCGACCGCACCTGGACGATCTTCGACGTCGCCAAGTTCACCCACCCCGGGGTCGAGGTGTTGCCAGGCGAACCGCGCAGCAAGTGGCGTGAGGTCGTCAGCAAGTGGATCGGCTACATCCCGCAGTGGTCGGGCCTCAAGGAGGGCTTCAAGACCGACTACATCGAGGCGCACACCGTCGCGCCGCGCGAGCTGTGGAACGACACGCTGGAGAAGAAGCTCATCGACACCCTCGGTGTCTATGTGCTCGACGGCGAGGACGGCACGATCAACACATCGCACGCCGAGTTCTTCGACGAGCTCACGGCGTACTGCAACGTGATGATCCCGGGGGTGGCCAAGAGCGACTTCACGGCGTTCTTCGAGGCCCGCGACGCCTACGACGCGATCGAGTCGTGGGACGAGAAGCTGCTGATGCACTCGTGGCTGCTCGACCTGGGCGTGATGCTCTCCGAGCAGTCGATCCGGTTCGACGGCATGGCCGGGGAGTGCATCTGGGGCTGCGCGTGCTGGGTGGTTGTGCCCCACGAGGCGATCCGCGGCGACGCGCCTGCCTCGAAGGACCTCACCGAGGTCCAAGCCGACCACATCGCGATGATGGTCAAGACGGTCGTCCCGACCCCGT
>JBEPUZ010000390.1:0-2108 GCA_041691275.1 Actinomycetota bacterium
AGCTGGGCTAGGCCTACCCGAGCAGCTGGGTCAGGCGCCGAGCGCCCGCAACATCGCGGGCGGGATCTCGTCGCGGCCCTGCGCGAGGAGTTGCGCCCGCTCGATGTTGATCGTGTCGCGCGGATTGCGCTCGGGCCAGCGGTCCCACGGACCGGGCGGGATCGCACCCTCGACGCAGTAGCGCAGGTACTGCTGGAGCTCGCGCACCTCGGCTTCGCCGCCTACCGGACCGTGGCCGGGAACGATGACGTCCGCGAGCTCGGCGACGGCATCGAGCACGTCGGCCCACATCTTGCAGTCGCCCTGGAACGCGAGGGGCGTGACCCCGAAGAAGCAGATGTCGCCCGCGAAGAGCATGTCGACGTCGGCGACGAGTGCCATCACGTCGCCTTCGGTGTGACCCGACGCGGGCAACACCTCGATGCGAGGCGTGAGCTCGGCCGCGTCGGTGACGAGATGGGTGACCGGGCGGGTGCCGATCTCGGCGAGGTCGTCGAACTCCTTCGTGAACGCAGGCATGAACGACTTGTACGCGTCGACGGGCATCTCGCCATCGAGGAGCTCACTCGTCTGCGGGGAGCCGATGACAGCGGCCATCGGAAAGGCGCGCGTGCCGCCGACGTGGTCGACGTGGGCGTGCGTCAACACGATGCGACGGACGGGGTCGCCGAGCTTGGCGACCGCGGCCGCGAACGGTTCCCATTGCGAGCGCACCATGAGCGTGTCGATCACGGTCAGGCCGTCGTCGTCGGCGACGACTCCCGCGTTGCTGACCCCCGACTCGCCGCCCGGCTGCAGCCACACCCAAACGCCGTCGGCGATCTCTTCGAGGCTGATGCTCGGCCCGCGGCTCATGGTTCGACCCTACCCAGCCCCGTCCCGAGCTCTGCGCGGTTGGGCGGCGGTCGCCGTGGGCATTTAGCCTGGTGACATGTCAGAACGCTCCCGTAGCTTGCCCCGCCGGTCGTGCCTCTCGGTACCGGGTTCCAGCGAGAAGATGATGGCCAAGGCCCCCGGGCTCGGCGCCGACATGGTCTTCCTCGACCTCGAGGACGCGGTGGCTCCGCTGGAGAAACCGGCGGCGCGCGGCAAGATCGTCAACGCGATCAACGACCTCGACTGGGGCGACACCGTGCTCTGCGTGCGGGTCAACGCGTGGGACACCGAGTGGACCTACCGCGACGTCATCGAGGTGGTCGAAGGCGCAGGCGAACGGCTCGACGAGCTCATGCTCCCGAAGGTCGAGAACGCGGCGCAGGTGCAGGCGCTCGACATGTTGTTGACGCAGATCGAGAAGTCGACGGGTCGGCAGTCGCGCGTCGGTATCGAGGCGCAGATCGAGACCGCGCGCGGGTTGATCAACGTCGACGAGATCTGCGGCGCTTCGGACCGGCTCGAGACGATCATCTTCGGCCCCGCCGACTTCGCCGCCTCCACCGAGATGCCCGTTCTCACCGGCGGCGTGCAGATCCCCGAGTATCCGGGTGACCACTTCCACTACGTGTTCTCGCGCATCCTCATGGCGGGTCGGGCCAACGGTTTGCAGGTCATCGACGGACCCTTCCTCAAGATCCGCGAGCTCGAGCAGCTGCGCGAGTACGCGATGCGACCGCGCATCCTCGGCTTCGACGGTAAGTGGGCCCTGCACCCCGACCAGGTGAAGGTCATCAACGAGGTCTTCACGCCGACGCAGGAGCAGTACGACCGCGCCTTCGACATCCTCGACGCCTACGAGAAGGCGACGACCGAGGGCGACCGCAAGGGCGCGGTGATGTTCGGCGACGAGATGATCGACGAGGCGAGCCGCAAGATGGCGAACAAGTTCGTCATGCGCGGTGGGCGCGCCGGAATGTCCCGCAGCGCCTAAACCCCCCATTTTCTCCACCAACAGTTGTCGGAGATATCCGCGCTATGCGCGGAAAACTCCGACAACTGTTGGTGAAGTTTTCCGCGGGTTACGCCTGGGCGAGGGCGTGTTCGCAGAGGCGACGGGCGATCACGCGGAGGCAGAGGGTCTCGTCGGCCCCTTCGAAGATCGAGAGCACGCGGGCGTCGACGAAGTAGCGCGACACCGGGAACTCTTCGGCGTAGCCCATGCCGCCGTGGAG
>JBEPUZ010000391.1:0-2080 GCA_041691275.1 Actinomycetota bacterium
ATGAAATCAGTGAGGGAACGCATGGACATGAATGCTGCCTACCGAGAGGTGGGCTCGTATCGAGGTGCCGCGGTCATCTGCGGCACCACTCCCAAGACCGTGAAGCGGGCCGTGCTGGGGGCCGCGGAGACTGTCGCCGAAACGGATCCGGTGAGCCACAACTACGACGGCGTGCGCGACATCGTCGCTGATCGTGTCGCGAAGACGAACGGTCGGATCTCGGCCAAGCGGCTCTTGCCGGTCGCGATCGCGGCGGACTACACCGGATCGGATCGCAACTTCCGGCGGCTCGTCGCCGAGTCGAAGGCGGCGTGGCGCGCTGATCATCATCGAGGTCGCCGACCGGGCGTGTGGGCGCCCGGCGACATGTTGGTGATCGACTGGGGTGAGATCGGCCCGCTGTTCGTGTTCTGCGCGGTGCTCGCGTGGAGCCGGTGGCGGTTCGTGTTCTTCGCCGACAACCTGCGCGCGGAGTCGACGTTCGCGGCGTTGGCCGCGTGCATGGAGAAGCTCGGCGGCGTGCCCAAAACGGTGCTGTCCGATCGGATGGGCTGTTTGAAGGGCGGCACCGTCGCGGGTGTGGTCGTGCCGACGGCGGACTACGTGCGTTTCGCGACGCACTACGGGTTCCGTCCCGACTTCTGCGAAGGCGCCGATCCTGAGTCGAAGGGTTTGGTCGAGAACCTTGTCGGCTACGTGAAGTCCGATCTCATGATTCCGGCCGAGCTCACCGTCGCCGACCTCGCGGCAGCCAACGCGGCGGGTGTCGGGTGGTGCTCGGAAGTGAACGCGGCGCTGCATTCGCAGATCGCAGCGGTGCCGGCTGAACGGTTGATCACCGAACGCGAACTACTGGGCGTGTTGCCGTCGCTGCGAGCGCGGATCGGCAAGCTCGTGATCCGCAAGGTTGACCGGCTCAGCTGCATCCGGTTCGGTTCGGCCCGCTACTCGGTCCCGACCCGACACATCGGCCGCCAAGTCGAGGTCCGCGTCGTCGACGGCACCGTCGAGGTGATCCTGTTGGGCGCGGTCGTGGCCACCCATTTCGTCGTTTCCCCTGGTGAAGCCTCGGTGAACGACGACCACTACGGCGGAGCGAGACCCGCGCCGCGTCGCGCGGTCAGACCCAAGACCCACGCCGAGATCGCGTTCTGTGCGCTCGGCCCGGTGGCCGAGACATTCATCAAGGCCGCCGCCGCAGCGGGGACGACCAAGCTCGCCGGTGACCTCGACGAGCTCGCCGACCTTGAAGCGGCCCACGGCCGCGACACGCTGATCGCGGCGATCGAACGCGCAGTCGCGTTCGGCCGCTTCCGCGCGCAAGACGTGCGTTCGATCATCGCCGCCGGTGTCGGTGTCGCCCAACCCACCCGACCCGGCGACGCGCTCATCGTCGCGCTTCCCGCCGTCGCGACTCGTCCGTTGTCCGCCTACGCGATCGGCGATCAGTCATGACCGCCAACACCCAAACACTGCCCGGTGATCTCGACAGCGGTCTGCGCAGGCTTCGCCTCGGCGCCATGCGCCGACTCGCGCCCGAGCTACTCGTCACCGCAAAGACACAACGCTGGGCACCAGAAGAGTTCCTTCGCACGCTGGTCGAGACCGAGATCGCTTCACGCGACGCATCCAACACACGAACCCGGATGAAGCACGCCGCGTTCCCGGTCACCAAAACACTCGACGAGTTCAACGTGGCCGCGTCGTCGATCAAGACCGCGACCTTCGACTACCTGAGCTCGCTCGAGTGGATCGCCGCCAAAGAAAACATCTGTCTCGTCGGCCCCGCCGGCACCGGCAAGAGTCACCTACTCGTCGCGCTCGGACACGCCGCCATCGACGCCGGTCACCGCGTCCGCTACTTCACCGCGGCCGAGCTCGTCGAGACCCTCTACCGCGGACTCGCCGACAATTCCGTCGGCCGCGTCATCGAGACAGTCCTCAAGGCCGAACTCATCCTGATCGACGAGATCGGCTTCGCCGCGCTCGACGACAACGGCGCCCAACTGTTCTTCAGGCTCGTCGCCGCCGCCTACGAACGACGATCGCTCGGCATCGGATCACACTGGCCGTTCGAGGA
>JBEPUZ010000392.1:0-2046 GCA_041691275.1 Actinomycetota bacterium
GTGTAGATCTCGGCGACCCGGCGCTCGGAGGGGCCGACCGCGATCTCGGCGTACTCCGCGGGCAGGATCAACTCGTTCTTGAGCGCGCTGATCTGGCCGTGGAGCTGGCGGGCCGGGAACCGCTTGGGATCGAGGTTCAGGTCGCGGCGCACCCAGTCGGTAAGGCGGGTCGCGTCGGCCTGGTCGTAGATCGTGAAGCTCGACCGGTAGCCGAGCAGTGACGCTTCCCGCCGCAGGATGCGCGAGCACGCGGCATGGAACGTGGAGACCCACATGCGGTGCCCGACCGGGCCGAGGAGCTGCGCGACCCGGTCGCGCATCTCGCCTGCGGCCTTGTTCGTGAAGGTGATCGCGAGGATCTCGAACGGTGAGGCACCCAGCTCGGCGACGAGGAACGCGAGGCGATGGGTCAGCACGCGTGTCTTACCGGAGCCCGCGCCCGCGATCACGAGTACCGGCCCCGCGGGCAGGGTGACCGCCTCGTACTGGGCCGGGTTCAACCCTTCGAGATCGAGGCTCCGGCGCGGCCGCGGTTCCGCAACGACGGCCTCCGGAACGACCTCCGGAACGACGGGCTCTGGGATGGGCGTCTCCGCGTCGACCATGACTCCCGGCATGGTACCGGGGGCGAATTACACGCGTGTCGTAGTGACGAGGGGACTTCCACCAGCACGGTGACGGGTCCGTCGTTGACGAGCCCCACCTGCATGTCGGTACGGAAGCGACCGGTCTCCACGGGAACGCCGACGAGCACACACAGCCCGGCGCCGATCTCGCCCGCGAGCTCGCTCGGGCCGTCATCACAGATGACGCGCACCCGCGCCTCGGTGACCCGTTGCACCAGCGCGCGCACAACGCGATCGATTCGAGGAGACCGGACCGTGCCGATCTGTTACGAGGCCGCTTTTTCCAGGTCGGCCGAGTACGTACCCGCCGCCGCGAGCCCGTTCATCTCGGCGCGGTGCAGGTACGCGGCCTGACCGGCGGCCATGTTCGCGTCGGCGCCCTTCCAGGCTGCGAGCGACGCGGCTTGCAGCGCGCGCCCGTACGAGAACGACAGCGCCCACGGGTGGGGACCCTTGGCGTTGATCGCATTCAGGTTCGCGGTGGCCTCTTCGTCGCCCTGGCCGCCTGAGAGGAAGACGATGCCGGGCACCGCCGCGGGAACCGTACGCGCGAAACACGCAAGCGTCGCGTCGGCGACCGTCTCCGGCGTTGCCGGGTAGCTCGTGTGACCCTTGCCCGGCAGCACCATGTTCGGCTTGAGCAAGATGCCGCGCAGATCGACGCGCTGCTCGTAGAGGGCATTGAACACGCTGTGCAGCGTGTCACTGGTCACCTTGTAGCAGCGCTCGAGCGAGTGGTCGCCGTCCATCAACACTTCGGGCTCGACGATCGGGACGATGCCCTCTTCCTGGCACAGCGCGGCGTAGCGGGCGAGCGCGTGCGCGTTGAGGTCGATACACAGTCGCGACGGGATATGCGCGCCGATGGTGATGACCGCACGCCACTTCGCGAAACGGGCGCCGAGCTCGCGGTACTCGACGAGGCGCTCGCGCAGTCCGTCGAGACCGTCGGTGACCAGCTCGTCGGGAGACTTGGCGAGCTTCACCGCGCCCTTGTCGACCTTGATGCCCGGGATGACGCCAACGGATTCCAGGATCTTGGCGAGCGGGCGACCGTCGGACGCGTTCTGACGAATCGTCTCGTCGAACAGGATCACGCCACTCACGTGCTTCGACGCGCCCGCGGTCGTGAACAGCATCTCGCGGTACGCGCGCCGGCGGTCCTCGGTGGACTCGCAACCGATCGAGTCGAAGCGCTTCTTGATCGTGCCGCTGCTCTCGTCGGCAGCCAGAATGCCCTTGCCCGGTGCAACCAATGCCCGAGCCGTCTCGTTCAGTGCCGCGTCCATCACGTGTCCCCTCGTGTCGTGCCGTCGAGCCTGATTCTTACCGGCGCGGAGGTTTCATTCCCATTCGATGGTCCCGGGCGGCTTGGACGTGATGTCGTAGGCCACACGGTTCACACCAGGAACTTCGTTGA
>JBEPUZ010000393.1:0-2030 GCA_041691275.1 Actinomycetota bacterium
CCCGGCTGTTGACGCAAGAACAGCTCGATCTCGGAGACGAGGTCGTCGGGGGAAGCGCCCTGCTCGCGATCGATGCGGTCGACCACCTCTTGGACCTCGGGGCGAGTCGCGAGCCCGGCGTCGACGCGATTCGCGTACGCGTCACACCGGGCGTCGAGTGGTCGCAGGTCGAGCTCGAGCCGCCCGATCTCGGCGAGCCGGCGCAGGATCGCGCGCACCGCCGGCGGCGACGGCGAGCCCGACACGTACTGCGGTACCTGCGCCCAGAGTCCCGCGCTCCGGACGTCGGCGTCTCCGAGCGCGCGCTGCACGATCGTCTGGAGTCCGGTCGGACCGCCGTAGGCCATGCGCAAGGGCGCGATCTCCTGGGCGAGCGAGTGATGGGTGGCGGTCGCGAGCACCGCGACGGGACGCCGATGCGACACCAACGACGGCATCCCGGCAACCGTGCACGCGTCGCGGACACGCAGTGTGCGCGCGACCTCGACGATCGCGCTGGAGATGCTCGGCCACCGCAGCGACGGCTCGGGCCCCGAGACGATCACCACGTCGCGTCCGAGCTTCCCGGACACGAACGAGATCTCGGGCCAGTCGATGACGCGGTGACCGCCGTCGTCGTCCGACCAGCGCGCGTTCGGGCGCGTCTGTTGCAGGTCCATGTGATCGGTGAGATCGATGGCGGTGAACTGGTCGGGATCCACCAGCTGCTCTCGCAGCACAGTCACCGTGCCCGCGCCGGCCATGCCCGCGTCGACCCAGCCCGACAGCGAGATCACCATCAGCGGATCCCGCAGCTCCGGCCATCGCTCGACGTTCAGCACACGGGCATCGTACGGCCGGCATCCCGTACGACGACGGCGTCCGCCCGGCTCGGCGACTAGGTTCCGCGAGGCATGCAGCTGCGGATCTTCACCGAACCCCAACAGGGCGCCACGTACGACCAGCTCCTGGCGGTGGCGCAGGGTGCGGAACGGCTCGGCTTCGACGCCTTCTTCCGTTCCGACCACTACCAGCGCATTGGCGAAGGCGATCCCGGTCCGGGTTCGACCGACGCCTGGATGACACTGGCCGCGATCGCTCGGGAGACCACGCGCATCCGCCTGGGCACGCTCGTCACGCCGGTGACGTTCCGCTTCCCCGGCCCCTTGGCGATCCAGGTCGCCCAGGCCGACGCAATGAGCGGCGGGCGCGTCGAGCTCGGTCTCGGCGCGGGTTGGTACGACGGCGAGCACGCGTCGTACGGCATCCCGTTCCCGACCACCGGTGATCGCTTCGGGATGCTCGAGGAGCAGCTCGAGATCGTCACCGGGCTCTGGAGCACCCCGCCCGGCGAGACGTATTCGTTCACGGGGAAGCATCACTCGATCGTCGACTCCCCCGCCCTGCCGAAGCCGGTGCAACAGCCCGGACCCCCCATCGTCATGGGCGGCTGGGGCGCGAAACGCACTCCGCGGCTCGCGGCACGGTTCGCGGCGGAGTTCAACATGCCGTTCGCGCCGGTCTCCGCGTTCCGGGCCGGCTGCGACAACGTCCGCGCCGCTTGCGAGGCGATCGGCCGCGATCCGGCGACGATGAAGTTCACCGTCGCCACGGTCGTCTGCGCGGGTCGCGACGACGCCGAGATCGCCCGGCGCGCGGCCGCGAGCGGTCAAGACCCCGAACACGTGCGCGCGAACGGAGCCGCCGGCACCCCCGACGAGGTCGTCGAACGCATCCTCGAGTACGGACGCGAGGGCGCGGAGACGGTGTACCTGCAGTACCACACGCTCGACGACCCCGATCACCTCGAGTTGCTCGGGACGGAGGTCCTGGCGAGGATCGGCGCGGGTTCGTGACCGCGGGACCTGCCGGGTGCCGCTTCGGCGTGCACACCGGGTTGCAGCACACGACCATCGACGAGCTGCAGAGCCTGTGGCGGCGCATCGAGGAGCTGGACTTCGACTGGATCTCGATCTGGGACCACTTCTACGCGGCGGACGCGACCGGTGACCCGCACTCGCTCGAAGCCGTCACGGCCCACACCGCGCTGG
>JBEPUZ010000394.1:0-2012 GCA_041691275.1 Actinomycetota bacterium
GGCCGGAGCCGCGGGCGGGGCCGGAGCCGCGGGCGGGGCCGCCTGCGGGGCCGGAGCAGGAGCAGGAGCGGGAGCAGGAGCGGCAGCCGGAGCTTCGGCGGCCGGCGCCGCTTCTGGCGCGGGAGCGGCGGCGCTCGCATCCTGCGAGATCACCGCGAGTCGGGCGCCGACCGGCACGGTCTCGCCCTCCTGCACCACGATCTCGGTCACGAAGCCGGACTCGGGCGCGGGGACCTCGGAGTCGACCTTGTCGGTCGAGACCTCGAACAGCGGTTCGTCCGCGTCGATCTTCTCGCCGACCTGCTTGAACCATTTGGTGATGGTGCCCTCGGTGACCGTTTCACCGAGTTGCGGCATCGTGACGTCCATGAAGCTCCTCGACCTCGACTATTAGCCGTGCAGTGCCGATTTCCTAGCCATGAAGGGATCGTCCTGTGAGCGCGAGCAACGACTCGCCGAACAACTCCGACAACGAAGGGTGCGCGTGGATCAGGAGCCCGATGTCGGCCGGCGTCGCCTCCCAGTTCACCGAGAGATATGCCTCCGCGATGAGCTCGGTCGCCCACGGGCCCGCGATGTGCACGCCGAGGATCGCGCCGCCCTTCTCGGAGACGACCTTCACCATGCCGTCGGTCTCGCCGATAATCAGCGCGCGGCCGTTGCCCAACCAGCGGTGCACCGACGTCTCCACGTCGTAGCCGCGCTCCTTCGCCTGAGCTTCCGAGAGTCCGCAGAACGCGACCTCGGGGTGGCAGTAGATGCCCCACGGAACCTTGTCGTAGTCGAGCGGGAGCGGCGACTCGCCGAGCATCGTCTTGATCGCGACGACGGCCTCCGAGAACGCGACGTGCGCGAGTTGGGGGGTGGCGACGACGTCGCCGACCGCGTACACACCGTCGACGCTCGTGCGCATGTTGCCGTCGACGACGACGAAGCCGCGCTCGTCGACCTTCACGCCCGCGCTGTCGAGTCCCACGTTCTCCGACCGGGGCTTACGGCCCACCGAGACGACGACCTTGTCGACCGCGAGCTGCTCTTCACCCTTCTTCGCCTCGAAGCGGACGACACCGCCGGTGAAGCCGAGCACCTTCACGCCGGTCTCGGTCTTGATGCCACGCTTTTGGAACGCGCGGACAACCGTTTGCGCGACCTGTTGGTCGACACCGCTCAGTATCTGCGGGAGCGCCTCGAGGATCGTCACCTCGGAGCCGGCGTCGACGAAGAACGACGCGAACTCACACCCGATCGCGCCGCCGCCGATGACTGCGACCCGCTTCGGTACCTCGGAGAGCTGCAGAACCTCTTCCGACGACAACACCTTGTCGCCGTCGAACGCGAAACCGTCGACCGCAAGCGCGCGCGGAGAAGACCCGGTCGCGATCAGCACGTTACGGCCGCGGATCATGTTGCCGTCGGAGACGCTGATCGTGCGCCCGTCGGGCTCGAGCACGCCGGTGCCGGCGACGACCGTGACCTTGCGTCCCTTCAGCAACGATTCGAGGCCCGACGTCAACCGGTCGACGACGGCTTGTTTGCGCGCCTGCGACGTGCCGAGCTGCAACGAAGGGTCTGACGTGACGACACCGAAGTCGGCGGCGGAGCGCACGGTGCGCAGGACCTCGGCGGTCTGCAGCAGCTCCTTGGCCGGGATGCAGCCCCGATGGAGGCAGGTGCCACCGACGCGCTGCTCCTCCACGATGGCGATGCTCATCCCGGCACTCGCCCCGTAGAGCGCAGCCGCGTAGCCGCCGGGACCACCGCCGAGAACCACGAGATCGAAGTCGTCAGCCATCTCGCTCAAGCTTCCTCTCGCCGTTCGGTCGTCGGGGTCGTCGTCGGGTCGTCGTCGGGGGGGTCATCAGGGTGTCGTCATCGGTTCACGATGACGACCTGCAACGCAAATGCGACCAGGATCACCAGGCCGGTCAGCGCGGCCAGAACGATGTACATGCGGGTGCTCATTTGCGTCGTTTCCGCACGATCTCAGGCTAGCCCCCGCATCGTTTCCAACC
>JBEPUZ010000395.1:0-1983 GCA_041691275.1 Actinomycetota bacterium
CCCCCCCCCCCCCCCCCCCCTTTTTTTTTTTAACCCTAAGCACGCCAAACGCCTATGTCTCCCGGCCGTTGGCTCGGTTTATTGTAATAGAGACAGCCTTTCGTAATCGGGGTGTATACGTACACCGTGATTCCCTCGTGAACGTGTAGGTGACCGTCCTTGCTGGGACGCGAACGAATCCTCGCTCTCTTCCGAGAACTCGATGAGGAGCTTTGCGAGCAGGGGATTCGAGGCGATGTGTTCATCGTCGGTGGCGCGGCAATGACGGTTGCCTACGCCGCCCGCCCGGCGACGCGCGACGTCGACGCGATCTGGGAACCGTCAACCGAGATCCGCGCCGCCGCGCGCGTCGCGGCGCGTCACGACGACGTTCCCGACGATTGGCTCAATGACGGTGTGAAGGGTTTTCTTCCTGGTCGCGACATGGACCAGCGAGTCGTCTACGAAGGCGATTGTCTCACCGTCTCCGCTGCATCTCCGGAGTACCTCCTGGCGACGAAACTGCTCGCCAGTCGGGTGAGTCGTGACGAAGACGACATCTTGACGCTTTACGATGTCACCGGTTTCACGACCGTCGACCAAGCACTCGATCTCCTCGAGAGGTACTACCCGGGGCGTCCGATCGAAGTTTGGTACGGCACGCCGAAGTCTTCGTCGCAGCGTCCGTAGAGCACGATCCCGCCCTGCACGTGCGCCGCTCGAGCGGTGTGCGCGACGAGCGTGGATTTACCGATGCCGGCCTCGCCCGAGATGAGCACCACTTCCAGGGTCGACTCCGCCTGGGACCGTTTGGCGACGTTCTGCAACATCTGCAGCGCGTCGTCGCGACCGAAAAAGCCGAACAGCGCGTCGGACGCGACGCGCGTCAGCCGGCCGGGGATCGGCACGGCGCCGGACTCCTCGATCTCCTCCGGTTCCCAGACCACCTCGACGGTCGACATGGGCTCACTGATGCCCTTCAACCTCAGTTCGCCGACGGAGCGCAGTTCCTGGCCTGCATTGCGGCCGACCATCGCGCGCACGGCGTCACTCGCGAGGATCTGACCGCCCTCGGCGGCGGCGCACAAACGCGCCGCTTCGACGACCGGGTCACCGAAGTAGTCGCCGTCGTCCTCGACCGCCTCACCTGCGCTGATCCCGACCCGTACCCGCAGCGGCTCGGCGGCGCGCTGGTTGTGCCGTTCGATCGCCTGTTGCATCCCGACCGATCCGGCCAGCGCCCGGCTCGGCGAGGTGAACATCACCATCAGCCCGTCGCCGAGGTTCTTCACCTCGATCCCACCTGACGCGAGGATCGCGCCCCGCAGCAGCCCGAAGTGGACGCCTCGCAACGCTTCGGCACGGCCGGGGCCGAGACGCTGCGCCGTGGCGGTCGAATCCACGAGATCCGTGAACACGAACGTCGCCATCACCGGACCGCCCCTCTGCATTCGGTGGGGCATCGCGTCACCCGTCAGCGGTGGCCTCTGCCCCAGAGGCGGTCGACGACGTCGGGCGCATCATGGCACGCCTTGGCCCCAGACCCTGGCTGGCGCGCTAGTACCGGGCGGGTCGGGAAGCAGCGAGCGGCTTCTCGGGTACATCCCGCGCGCCTCGGTGCCATGCGCAGCTTTCCGATGCCCGGACCGCAGAAGTTTGATGTTGACCGACGCCCAGACCGATTGCCGCTTGGTTTGCACGTCTCGCCTCACGGGCATTGTGACGTCTGCGCCGAATCGAATGCTGATCGCTTCGGACCGGGCGGCTTGGATGGCGTACGCGTTAACCGCTCGGCCCGCATTCGAGCCGGCTATCGCGCCACGCGGTAGCGGAGATACACGAGTCCCGAGCTGAAGGTGCGCGTCTCGGCGAGTTCGAGATCCACTCGGCGTTCGCGCTGGGGGAAAAACGGAATGCCTCCGCCAACCAGCACCGGGTAGACCCTGGCGCGGTACTCGTCGATCAGACCCAGCGCGGCCGCCTCGGCGGCGAGAGTCGCGCCGC
>JBEPUZ010000396.1:0-1969 GCA_041691275.1 Actinomycetota bacterium
CCTGGAACCCCGACCCCGGAGTGGATCCCCGGCGCCGGTGTTGCTTACATGTGCGCGTGCGGAACTCAGCGGACCGACGCATCGTCGAAGCGTTATGAAGCGCATCGTGCGTGTCGTCTCACTGGTCGTCCTTGCGGCGGCGTGCAGCTCGTCCCATGCCCGGTCGACCGGGTCGACATCGACTGGCCCAGCCGCAACGGCGACAACGATCCGACCGCGATCACCAACGAGTCCCGCGGCGTCCGGCGCATGCAGGGTCTTCGGTGGTGCAGCGGAGCGGCCGCCCGGATACGTGACCGGGACCCTGCGAGAGGCTCATGGCCTCATCGCATCAGCCGTCGCGGGAACTGTGTTGGCAGTCGACTCATCGGGTTCCCGTTGCCTAGCCGTCACAGGACCCAACGGCTCCTTCAACATGCGACTCGTCCCCGGCACGTACACGTTCACGGGACACACTCGAAGCTCCGGTCGCCCTGGCTACAAGTGCCCTGCCCTCGGACCCGTAACGGTGGGTCCGACTCAGACCGTCAACGTCGCTTGTGACGACGCGGCGTCAGACTGATCTGACTCGGCGCCGAGCGGCGACTTCGGCGACGCCATATCTGCCGATCGGCGTGACGCGGAGGCGCTCAGGAATCCTGACGTATCGGGCTCTCCGCGTTGGGTGGGGAGTGGTAGCTCCCGGCCGCGCAGCGGCTCATCCGTCATCCACGTCGTCGGTCTCGCTCACCCTTCCTGACCGGGGACAACGACGCGGCAAGGGTGACGACGTGCTCGGTGACGCTGGCACCTCGATCCTTCGTCGCGTCCTTCTCCCCAGTCAGACGCGCAGAGCCAGTTATCGAGACGTGTCGCGCTGCCATGGCTTCCGGTCAGGGCGCGTTATGCCAACGGTTCGAGCCCCACATAGCGACACGTCGAAGTGTCCCAGGACGAGCATTCCCGATCCACGCGATAGGGGTGTCCCTGATCGCCGGCCATGCGCCCGCCTCGCGGGTTGATGGGCGGCGTTTCGATCCGTGCGGACACCAGGTGGTCGCGCCGGTCAGCAACTTTTTTTGCCTGCGGCACCGTTTTCTTTGCGCGTTCGTCCGTCTCTTCGCGCCATTCCTTGGTACAGGACGAAACGAGACGGAGGTTTTGGTGCACGAGGAAGAGCTGTCGTTGGTTTTGACGGTTCCGGAGGCGGCGCGTTTGCTGGGTATTTCCCGCACGCATGCGTATGGGCTGGTGTCGCGCGGCGAGTTGGTACATGTGCGGCTCGGACGTCGGATTGTCGTGCCGCGCCACGCCGTGGAGGCGCTGCTCGGGGTGTCGACCGATCGGCCGGCGGCGTCGTGATCGTCGGCGTGACCATCGTCGTCGACGCCGACGGCCATGCCGAACTGGCCGTCGGGACGCAGTCGTTGGACGCACGCCGGGAGCTCGGGGTGGTGGCTTGGTCGGTGCTCGAGGTTCTCGCGCTCGGCGGAAGTCTCGACGGCTCGGGCCGATGGGTTGCGCACAGCAATGTGCGTGAGATCGGGCCGCGTCTGGGGATCGGCAAGGACCGCGCCGCCGCCGCCCTCACCGTGCTGCGCGGCTCGGGGCTCGTCATGGCGCAGGTTGGCCGCGACCGCGGGTCGCGGTTTGCGCCAAGCTGTTACGAGGTTCGGCTTCCCGTGTCGCACAACACCGACACGGTGCCGCCGGCACTGCCGGTCGAGCCTGAAGTCCGACCACGCGTGTCGGGCCGAGTTCACCGCCGACCGCGCGCCGCTGATCACGTCCCGAAGCTCTTCGACGAGCCCGCATGACCACAACACAGCACCACGTCACGATCGCGATCGCGATCGCGATCGCGATCGTCTGAGACCTGGTCGTTCCGTGCCTGGTCTGCCTCGATCGCACAGTCGGATTTCGACCCGCAACATTTCGCACACCGATGCATCGGCGATGCAGGACACGGCCCCGAGCCGCGCGTCAAGAC
>JBEPUZ010000397.1:0-1941 GCA_041691275.1 Actinomycetota bacterium
GCCCTCGCCGTCGCCCAGGATCCCAATGCCCGGGTCGTCGCCTCGTCGCTGACGGGCGCGCACGCGGTGCGTGCCGCCGCGTCGAGGAGCAAGGCACCCGCGTTGACACTGATCACGCCGACCGGGCTCGGCGCCGCGCAGAGCTCCGTGTCGGGAGAGGTCGGCCGTTTGCTCTACGAGATCGGACGGCTCACGCCGCTCGGCGACGCCGTCGTGCTCGGTCTGTCGTCGGGCCCGAGCGTGCGGTGGTTCCAGCGCAACAAGACCTACCGCGACCCCGACGCCCTGACCGAGGACGAGGTCGTCGAGACCCGGCGCGTCGCCCGGCTCCCGAACGCGAAGAACGCGCAGCTCGCCTTCGTCACGAACCGGCTCGCGGTCCGCCTCGACCCCGCCGACGTCCGCCAGGTGGCCCCGAACGTCATCTGGGGTTCGGGGCAGTCGTTCGTCGATCCGGGCGACCCGCAACGTTGGCGCGACGCGGGAGCGCGGGTGACGGTCTTGCCCGACGGGCTACCCCAGGTCGAGTCCCCCGAGCGCACCCGAACCCTGATCGAAGCCGACTGAACCGAAGGAGTCTCCCGCCTCCCGGCTTCGGGACACCGAAGAACGCGCGAAGCACGGGTCAACCGCCGATGAGGTGCTCGCGGCCCCGTTCGACGAAACGGGACCGCAAACCGGCCACGTCGGCGGTGCCGAGGGCGCGAAGCGCCGGCTCGCGCCCGGACCGCCACCACACCAGGTCGTCACACTCCCAGTGCTCGTGGCGCAGGACGCGCTTCAGAACCTTCTGGGTCGCGGTCGACGGCAACCCCGCGGTCAACCGCACGAATCGGGGAATCCACTTCGGAGACACGTCGGGTTGGGCCAAGAGGAACTCGATGAACTCGTCGGGATCGAAGCCCGCGCCCTCGTGCAGGTGGAGCGCGACCATGACCTCGTCGCCGACGTCGACCGACGGCACCGCGTACACAGCCGCGAGCACGACGTCGGGATGGCGCGCGAGCACGAGCTCCACCGGGGTCGCGGCGAAGTTCTCGCCGTCGACGCGCAGCCAGTCGCCCGACCGGCCCGCGAAGTAGAAGAATCCGTTCTCGTCGCGGTAACCGAGGTCGCCGGTCCAGTACAGGCCGTCGCGCACGCGTTCCGCGTCGGCCTCGGGGTTGTTGTAATAGCCCTCGAATCCACCGCCGCCGTCGGGATTCACGATCTCTCCGATCGCGGCGTCGGCGTTGACGAGCCGGCCGTTCGCGTCGAACTGCGCGGGCGGGCACTCGGCCGTGGTGTCGGGATCGAGGATGACGGCCCGGATCGGCGCGACCGGCAGCCCGAGTGAGCCCTTGGGCGTATCTGGCGTGCGACCCATGTTCAAGCCGCCCTCGGTCGAGCCGTAGCCGTCGGCGACGATGCATCCGAAGCGCTGCGCGAACCGGTCGATGTCGAGCGGCGCGGCTTCGTTGCCGAACGCGACCCGAAGCGTGTTGTCGGCGTCGTCCGGCCGCGAGGGCGTGGTGAGGATGTAGCTCAGCGGCTTGCCCACGTAGTTGAAGAACGTGACGCCGTAGCGACGCACGTCGGGCAGGAAGCTCGTCGCGGAGAACCGGCGCCGCAGCACGCCGGTCGCGCCTGCTGCGAGGATGTTCGCGAAACCCGACACCGCCGCATTCGAGTGGAACAGCGGCATGACCGAGTAGCAGACGTCGGCGTCGGTCAAGGCGAACATCTCCGCGAGCTTGACTCCGTACGCGGTCAGGCGTGCGTGCCCCATCCGCACCGCCTTGGGCGCACCTGTGGTGCCGGACGTGAAGATCAACATGAACGTGTCGGTCGGAGCGGGCCCGTCGTCGGGCCAGCGCGCCCCCCCCGACCGCCCCCGCGCCACCCCCCACCAAGGAAAGTCCGCCCCCCACACCCCGGGGGGGCGGCCAACCCCCCCCCCCG
>JBEPUZ010000398.1:0-1941 GCA_041691275.1 Actinomycetota bacterium
GTATAAGAGACAGGATCTCAGCTAAGTCACGCCACCCATCCTCAATGTGCCGCTAGGGGACGGTCGCGACCGCGAGCAACAGCGGTCCAAATCGGCACATCCAGCGCGCCCCATCTGCCGCTCGGTGCCCGCGATCGCATTCGGTCAGCTCAGTCGAGATCGACGCTCGTCATATTCGTCCGGCGAGATCTCGCCCCGAGCCCGACGATCGTCGAGCGTTGCCAACGGGTCGGCCCTCCCCGCTCGCCGCGACGAAGAGACGAGCAGGACGAAACCGACGATAACGAGGATCGGAATCCCCAGCACTGCAACCACGATGACAAGCTCTCTCGGTCCAAGGTTCACGATGCCCCCGATCGATCCGTCAGCAAGAGTACGCGCCTGCAGCGGACGAGCCACGGGAGGACCGATTGGCTTACCCCTTGCCGTCGTCACTCATCGTCGGACGCTGCGTACAGAACTGCCTGATTGAGTCGGGGTGACGTTGCGGCGTTGTCCGTAGCGTCGGTGGAGTGCTGGTGGTCGTTGCTCTCGATCTGCCTGCCACCCGAGTCGGGGTTGGCTTTCGACACGAGTTGCGCGGCGTGGCACTCCGCCGTGGTGTGGCTCGAAAGAGGTCAGCTGCGGGTCGACGTCTCGAATCAGGAGTGCCCACCGCGGTCCTCAACCATCTCGACGAGCGGGAGGAACCTCGATCGTGATGATCGGCATTGATCCACACAAACGAACCCATACTGCAGTTGCCGTGGATGAACGCGAAGTGGTGGTCTCGGAGCGGCTCGTGCATGCGCGTTCTGGCCAGACCGCGGAGCTGGTCGCGTGGGCCGACGAGTTCGGCTGCGGAGACCGGACGTGGGCGATCGAGTCGGCGGGTGGGCTCGGCTACTTGTTGGCCCAGCAGCTCCTCGCCGTCGGTGAGCACGTCGTGGATATCCCCGCGATGTTGGCGTCGCGGGTGCGGCTGTTGAGTTCCGGCCGGTCCGACAAGAACGACCCGAGCGATGCCCGCTCCGTCGCGATCGCTGCGCTGCGCGCTCCCGTGTTGGTCCCGGTGCGAGTCGAGGACCACGCGACCGTGCTGCGCCTGCTCGCTCGTCGGCACTCCCAGATCGCCCGGACGCGGAACAAGGCGGTCTGTCGGTTGCATGCACTGGTCGGGGAACTCGTCGCGGGCGGGATCCCCAAAGAAGTCGTTGTTTCCAGGGCGTTCGCGCTGCTCGAGCCACTCGAGCCGGTGGGTGCTGTCGCCCGAGAACGTAAGCATCTCGCTCTGGACCTCCTCGACGACATCGTCCGTTGCGATCAGCAACGCAAAGACGTCAACCAGCGGGGCCGGGTCGCGGTTCGCGCGTCAGGGACGTCGTTGACCGAGATCTTCGGGGTCGGTGACGTGATCGCCGCGACGTTGATCGGTCACACCGGCGACGTCACCCGGTTCGCGACCGCCGACAAGTTCGCCGCGTACAACGGCACCGCCCCGATCGAATGGTCGTCAGGGAACCCGAAACGACCAACCCATCGACTGTCACGGCGTGGGAACCGCACGATGAACCACGCGTTGCACATCGCAGCCGTCACCCAGCTCCGCCACGCCCACAGCCCTGGCCGCGAGTTCTACGACCGCAAACGCGCCGAAGGCCACACATCGAAGGCCGCGATCCGTGCACTGAAACGACGGATCAGCAACGTCGTCTACCGCCACCTCGTCGCCGACGCCCGAAGCGCCGCGCGCCACTGAGAAAGGCGGGTCCGGGAGGGCACATCAGGGACGACTCTTGAACTCCAGCGTGGCCGGCTAATCCCTGAACACCGGCACTTCGGAGGAAGCCACTCCCGAACCCGACCCCAACGCTACGTCCCGAACCCGCACCCGTCGACGGGTCGACCCCACGCGCCCGCGAACCCCACCAGGCCCTCTTGACGAACAAAGAGGAATCGATC
>JBEPUZ010000399.1:0-1930 GCA_041691275.1 Actinomycetota bacterium
CCGGTTCACCGACGCGATGCGGCGCGCAGTCGGCGCGCTGCTCGACGCCGTCTAGGTGGGTGGTGTCTTTCGCGGGCGTGAGTGCTCGCGATTTCGGTCGGTGTCTTGGATAATCGGGTGCATGATCACTTGTTGGGGTGGTGTGTGGTGACAGCGGGGTCGGCGCCGCGTCAGGGCGGGCTGGTCGGTTCGGCGGCGGTGTGCGACGGCCGGGTCGACCAGAGCTCGGTCTGGGCGTTGTTGCACCGCGAGTGCCATCGGCTGTTTCCTGACGAGTTGTTCGCGGATCTGTTCTCGGATCGGGGCCGCCGGAGTGTGCCACCGTCGATCGTGGCGGTGGTGATGGTGTTGCAACGCCTGTTCGGCCTGTCGGATCGGGAGGCGGTGGAGGCGTTCACGTTCGACGCGCGCTGGAAGTACGCGGCGGGTGGGCTCGACATGGACTATCCGGGTTTCGCGCACACGGTCCTGGTCGACATGCGGGCCCGGCTCGCGAACTCGCAGCGTCCGGATCGGATCTTCGAAGTGACTGTTGCGGTCGCGGGGGACGCGGGTCTGGTGGGGGTGCGGCGCGTGTTGGATTCGACACCGTTGTATGACGCGGTCGCGACGATGGACACGATCACGTTGATCCGTTCCGCGATCCGCGGCCTGCTGGCTGTCGCCGACGATCGGCTCGAAGCCGAGTTGCGGGCAGTGTTGTCGTGCGGTGACGTATACGAGACGAACACCAAACCGCAGATCGATTGGGACGACCCTGACGAACGGGCCGCGCTGATCGACAGCCGCGCGTGCGACGCGCTCGCATGCCTGGGCGTGTGTGAAGACCGTCAGTTCGGGCCGCAGGTCGCCCAGGCGGTGGAGTTGTTGGCGATGGTGGTCGGCCAAGACATCGAACAGGCCGATGACGGCACGTTTCGGATCGTGCGAGGCGTCGCGGCCGACCGGGTGATCTCGACGATCGATCCCGACGCCCGCCACGGCCACAAGACCGTGCGACGCAGCTTCGATGGCTACAAGGGTCATGTCGCGGTCGATCCCGACAGCGAGATCATCACCGCCACCCAAGCCACTGCCGGCAATGTCGGCGACGCCACGGTCGCCGCGGCACTGATCGCAGACATGGTCGACAACACCGATAATGAAGCGACCGCAGCGGAAATGCCGGCCGTCTACGGAGACGCCGCGTACGGCAGCGGCGAGTTCCTGGCCGATCTCGATACGGCCGGGATCGATCCGATGGTCAAAGTCCAACCGGCGGTCGCGGCGGACGGCAAGTTCACCAAAACCGACTTCGACATCGATGTCGATGCTCGCACCGTGACATGTCCCAACGACGTGACCGTGACGTTCAACACGAACCGTCACGGCGACGGCATCGCGTACTTCGCCGACGCGTGCGCGACATGCCAGCTGCGCACGCAGTGCACGAACTCGAGCGCCGGACGAACAATCCGCGTCAGCCGTTACGAGACGCACCTCGCCCAGGCGCGGGCCCGACGAGTCGATCCCGACTGGACTGCCGACTACCGGGCCACACGACCCAAAGTGGAACGCAAACTCGGACATCTCATGCGCCGAAAACATGGCGGTCGCCGAGCACGCGTCCGCGGGCTCGTCAAAGTCGACGCCGACTTCCGACTGCTCGCCGCCGCCGTGAACCTCGCGCGACTCGCCAAGCTCGGCATCCGGACGAACAACCGCACGTGGTCCGTGACATGAACCGAACCGCAGCCATCTACGCCCTGACCGGCGCCAACGACCGCCGCCCGCGGACCCCACGCGATCGCCGACACCAACAGAACTCGCGTCGATGACACACACCGTCACCGAACCGCGAACCACGCCCACGTCCCGCCGTTTCACACCAGCCACCTAGGCCCCCGGTAACTCCCGGGTAATCACCGGGAAATCCACCGGGCGATCACTG
>JBEPUZ010000400.1:0-1905 GCA_041691275.1 Actinomycetota bacterium
GTGCGGTGCACCTCGCTGGTGAGGATCTCCGCCGCGCGTTCGACGCCGCGATCGCCGCCGGCCATGAGCCCGTACAGGTAGGCCCGGCCGACGAGGGCGGCGTCGGCGCCGAGAGCCCGGGCCGCGACGATGTCGGCGCCGTTCATGATGCCGGTGTCGAGCCATACCTCGGCGCGTCCTTGCAGTTCCTGCACGACGTCGGGTAGCAACCGCAGCGGGACGGGCGCCCGGTCGAGCTGCCGGCCACCGTGATTGGACACGATCACCGCGTCGGCGCCGGCGTCGACGACGCGGCGCGCGTCGTCCACGGTCTGGATGCCTTTGACCACGAGCGGTCCGTCCCACGCCGAGCGCAGCCAGGCCACATCGTCGTCGGTCATTGTCGGGTCGAACAGGGTGTCGATCATCTCGGCGACCGTGGAGTCCCAGCTCGACAGCGACGCGAACGTCAGCGGGTCGGTCGTCAGCAGGTTCACCCACCAGGCCGGGTGCAGGATCGCGTTGCCGACCGTCTTCGCCTTGAGCTTTGGTGGGATCGAGAACCCGTTGCGAACGTCGCGCAGCCGTGGCCCTGCGACCGGGACATCGACGGTGAGGATCAGCGCCTCGAAACCCGCCGCGTGCGCCCGCGCAATCAGGTCCGCGGCGGCGGCGCGGTCCCGCCACACATAGAGCTGGAACCATTTCCGCGCGTTGGGCGCGGCGGCCGCGACGTCTTCGATCGACGTCGTCCCCATCGTGGACAGCGCGTAGGGCACGCCGAACCGCTCGGCGACGCGCGCGACCGCGCGCTCGCCCTCGTGGTGCATCAGCCGGGTGAATCCCGTCGGGGCGAACGCGAAGGGCTGCTCGGAGCGCGTTCCGAGGATGGCGGTCGAGGTGTCGACCTGGCCGACGTCACGCAGCACCGACGGGTTGAACTGGAGGTCGGCGAACAGCGACCTGGCTCGGGTGAGGCTGATTTCGGCCGAGGCGGCACCGTCGGTGTAGTCGAAGACGGCGCGCGGGCAGCGACGGCGTGCGATCGAGCGCAGGTCGTCGATGGTCAGAGCCTGGGCAAGTCGGCGGCGCGTCGGGTTCAGGTCTGGCTTGTCCAGCGAGATGAGCGGCGCGAAGTCGGACCAGCGGGGCACCCGTCGAGGGGTTCGTTGCGGTGCTGTCATCGAGCCGACGTTACGCCGCCGGCGATCTGGGTCAATGGCCACGGAACGCGTCCTTGAGCCACCACGACCCGCCGTCGTCGACGATCTTGGCGTCGATCAGCAGCGGACGGGATCGATCGCCGGCGACCCATTTCGCGACGGTGTCCAAATCGTCGGTGCGGCGCACGGTCAGGCCGTCCAACCCGAAGCCGCGCGCGATGGACGCGAGGTCGGTCTCCGGGAAGCGGACGGTGTCGAGATCGTGCCCGTCCGGACCGAAGTGGTGCACCTCGGCGCCGTACGCCTCGTCGTTGTAGACGACGATCATCATGTCGAGGCCGAGGCGGGCGACGGTGTCGAGTTCGGCGATGCTCATCGTCGCCCCGCCGTCACCGAGTGCGGCGACCGTGAGCCGACGCGGCTGCGCGATCGCTGCCCCGATGGCGCTGGCGAGCCCGAGCCCGATCGACTGGAACGCCTGCGTGAAGCAGAACCCCAGCTCGTCTGGCACGGACAGAAACATGCTCGGGTAGCCCATGAAGTTGCCCGAGTCGATGCAGACGGTGCGCTCGGTCGGCAACAGGTCGTCGAGCGCCATCGACACCGTGCGCGGGTCGATGCGGTCGGCGGTGGACGCGTCGTCGAACGGCACGTCGCGCCAGCGGGCCTCGGCGTCGATCCGCCGGCCGATGTCGTCGGTGCGGTAGCGCGTTCCCGCCGCAGCCGCGACGACGGTCGCGGCGGCCGCGACGGCGGTCGCTGT
>JBEPUZ010000401.1:0-1894 GCA_041691275.1 Actinomycetota bacterium
GTGGAGGAGGGTGTCCTCCTGCGGGAGGCCGGAATCGACGCCCCCGCCCTCGTCTTGTCGGAGCCGGTACCCGCGGCCGCGGAAGCTGTTGTGGCGCATCGGCTCACGCCCGTCGTCTACACCGCGACGGCGATCGATGCGCTCGCCAAAGCGGTCCGGACCCACGGCGCGAGCGAACCGCTCCCGGTCCACCTGAAGGTCGACACCGGGATGCACCGGGTCGGGTGCGACCCGGCCGACGCGCTCGAGCTCGCAGCGCAGGTGTTCGATCGGGCGGAGCTGGTCCTCGCCGGTGTGTGCACGCACTTCGCCGTCGCCGACGAGCCGGGGAACGACTACACCGCCGGGCAACAGCGCGCGTTCGACGACGTGCTCGCGCAGCTGCGCGAGCGCGGCCTCCCCACCGGCGTCGTGCACGCGTGCAACACGGCCGGTGCCATCACGCGGCCCCAGGCGCACTACGACATGGTGCGGTTCGGGATCGGCATCTACGGGGTCGCGCCTTCGGTCGCGCTCGCGGGCGCCGTCGATCTGGTGCCCGCACTGTCGGTGAAGGCGAGCGTCGCGCACGTGCACGCGCTGCCCGCAGGAGCCCGGCTGTCGTACGGGTTGCGTTACGAGACGTCGAAGCCGACGACGGTCGCGACCGTGCCGATCGGATACGCCGACGGCGTTCCGCGCGAGCTCGCCGACCACGGCGGCGAGGTGCTGATCGGCGGGCACCGCTGTCCCATGGCGGGAACCGTCACGATGGATCAGCTGATGGTCGACGTCGGCGACCAGGCCGTCGCCGTCGGTGACGAAGTCGTGTTGATCGGGCGTCAGGGTGACGAAGTGATCACCGCCCAGGACTGGGCCGACCTGATGGACACGATCCCGTACACGATCGTGTGCGGCGTCGGTCCCCGCGTGCCCCGGAGGTACCCGTGAAGCTCAGCACACGCGTCGGGATCGGCGCGGGCATCGTCGGCGGTGTTGCCGGCATCGCGTACACGGCCCCGCGACTGGTCGCGAGCCGGTTGCGGCGCACGGCCGACGGTGACGCCCCGCGAGCGCTCGACGCGCCGATCTATGTCGATCATCGTCTCGACACGCACGACCGCGGCACGATCTACGTAGTCGAGCAGGGCAACGAGCTCGACCCGCCGATCGTGCTCTCGCACGGCGTCACGTTGTCGGTGCGCACGTGGTTCCATCAGCTCGAAGAGCTGCCCAAGGAAGGCTTTCGCACCATTGCTTTCGACCATCGTGGGCACGGGCAGTCGGTGCTCGGCGACGAAGGCCATTCGCTCGACAATCTCGGTCGCGACCTCAAGACGGTGCTGGAAGGACTCGATCTGCACAATGCGGTCCTCGTCGGTCACTCGCTCGGCGGCGTCGCGGTGCAGTCGTTCGTCACCCAGTTCCCCGAGGTCGTCGCCGAACGCGTCGCCGGCATCGTGTTGCTCTCGACGCTTGCGCACACGCCACTCGGCTCGCGCTCGACCCGCACGAAGGCCCGGCTCGAGAAGATCTTGAAGCGCGCGCCCGACTCGCAGTGGCTGTGGGACTCGCCGAACCTGGGCTTCGTCGCCGCGCGCGTCGGGTTCGGCAAGGATCCGCGGCCGAGTCACATCGAGTTGGTACGGGAGATGATGGCGGAGTGCCCGCCGGAGACGCGGCTGAACGCGCCGCGTGTGCTCATCGGTCTGGATCTGACCCACGAGCTCCCGCACGTGCGCGTTCCGACGCTCGTCATCGGCGGGACCGCCGACGTGTTGACCCCTCCGTTCGAGGCCAAACAGATGGCTCGGCTCATCCCCGGCGCGCGCCTCGAGCTCATGCGCGGCGGCGGCCACATGCTCATGCTGGAGCGCACCGACGACGTCGACAGACTCATCGTCGACTTCGCCCG
>JBEPUZ010000402.1:0-1869 GCA_041691275.1 Actinomycetota bacterium
GTGATACCTCATTCGGAGCGCCCCAGATCGGCAGGGATGATGTTGGTGGGTCCCGCGGCTGTTAGCCCGGATCTTTCAGTAGGCGGTCTGGTCGGGGTGGGATCGGCGTAGCGGTGGGTCTCGGGCTGCGCGGCTGGTTGTGGTGTCGGCTGCGGGGCGCTCGGTCGCTCGGCGTCGCGCGTTTCGGGCGTGCTGTGAGCGTGTCGGGACGCGCGAGGTGAACGCGGTGTCGATCTTCTTCGGGGTCGGCGCGCGCTTCAGGTGGGTAACGCGAGACGGAGACGGTCGAACGCGGTCGCGATGTCGTTGACCCACGGCCAGGTTGCTTGGAACCTCACGAAGGTTTGACCGCCGGTGTGCGCGATCGTCGCGGCGGCGTGGAAGACGCGGTGGCGGAGCCGTTTCGGTTCCGCAACGCGGAGCGCGCCGTCGAAGCAGAGCGTTTGAGACCAGACGGTGAGGTCTTGCGCGATCAACACCAGTTGGAGCCACGCGTCGTTGCACACAACGTCGTTGCAGGGCAGGTTCCGAAGTCCGGTGTCTTTCGCGGCGCGGATCCGGTTCTCGACATGTGCGCGGTGGCGGTGCCGTAACTCGAGTGCCGCGATGCTCCGGTCGGGTTGATCGGTGATGAAGATCTGGTGGCGGAACCCTTCATGCTGATCGAACAGGGAAAGTTGCGCGCCGGGATGTGGTCGTTCGCGTCGAGCTATCACCCGGGTGTGCTCGGGCCAGTTCGCGAAGTCGATGAGGTCGGTGAGTTCGATCACCCACGCGCCGTCACGGACACTGCCGTTGCTCTCGACTGCAGGGATCCAGCCCTCTTCCTGGGCCAAAAGCAGGCTGCCACGCACGCGCTGATCGACCGGCAGCCCGACCGAGAACCGCACTCGACGATCGCGGCAGCCATCGACGAAGTCGTGCGTCGCGCCGGCCGAATCAGTGCGGATCAACATCGGGGTGTCGTCCGGCGTGACGGGGAGCTGCGCCAACGCGCGGTCGAGGGTCTCAAGGTGATCCGCCGCGTTGTTCGATCCCGCGTTGCCCGGTCGGAGCAGCCCCGCGAGCGCCTCACCGGACTCATCGAGATAGGCGACGATCGGATAGAACCCGAACCCCCGCTTGTAGGTCGCGGCCGCGTCTTGCTTCTCCGAATACGCGTCGAGGAGCGTGCCATCAAGATCGATCACGATCTCGGTGGGTGTCGCGCCGGCCGCCCACGCGGCCGCTCGTGCCGCGGCCCGAGCAGCCGCGATGTTGCGCAGTCCCTCACTGTGGATCGAGTCGAGCACCCGCCACACCGTCGGATCCGACGCGACCTCACCGAACAGGTCCGGCTGATTGCGGAGCACCGCGATGTCGGACAGGCAGTCACCACCATCCGCGAGCGACACCGCGAGCTGCACAAGCACCGCGCCCGGGTCATGGGCCGAACGGCGTCGGCGCGTGTGCGCCATCGCCGCCGACAGACCCGCGGTGAGACCCACCCGATCCGCGAGCTCCGCGATCAACAACACGCCCGCATGACCAGCGACACCCCGGCCGTCGCCGGTCACCCTGACCCGCCGCGCGACGCGTGTACGTTTCATCTCGGAAGTGCCCTTCTGGTTGGTTCACTGCTGGCTTCGACACTTGCAGTTTCGCCCACCAGAAGGGCGTTTTCGCGGACGCGACCCCACGATCAACCAACCGTTACTGAAAGCTCCGGGCTAGTCGTACTCGGCCCGCGTAGCGTTGTCGCATGCCGATCGACATCGTCTTCGAGACGCACTCGATCAGCGAAGACAACGAAGCCGGCGTCGCGTCGGGTTGGAACCACAGCAAGCTCTCGGAACGAGGACGCATCCTCGCCGGCGACCTGGGTGAGCG
>JBEPUZ010000403.1:0-1845 GCA_041691275.1 Actinomycetota bacterium
GAGGCGGGGCGGGGCGGGTGAGAGTGCGGGGATGACGCGTTGCCGTCCTCGTCGTCCCTGCCCGCCGCTCGCTTCGGCGTTCAAGGGTTTCCGCTTCCCGCCGGAGGTGATCGTTCTCGCGGTCTGCTGGTATTTGCGGTATGGGCTCTCGTACCGCGATGTGGAGGAGTTGCTCGTCGAGCGTGGGATCGAGGTCGATCACGTCACCGTGTTCCGGCGGTCCTGCGATTCACTCCGCTGCTGATCGACGCGGCTCGGCCGTGCCATCGTGTGGTGGGGGACCGCTGGTTCGTGGACGAGACGTACGTGAAGGTCGCGGGCCGGTGGCGGTACGTGTATCGGGCGGTTGATCAGTACGGCCAGATCATTGACGTGTTCGTCTCGGCGAAGCGCGACACGAGGGCCGCGCGGCGGTTCTTTGCGACAGCGCTCGGTGCGCATGTCGAGCCGGCGGAGGTCGTGACTGACCGGGCGTGGGCCCTCGGCGTCGTCGTCGAGGAGCTCATGCCAGGCGCGTTTCACAATATGGAGCAGTACGCGAACAATCGGATCGAAGCCGACCACGGCCGACTCAAGGCCCGGCTCCGACCGATGCGGGGACTCAAGACTGACCGAACGGCGAGTGTGATCATCCGGGGTCACGCGTTGATGCAGAACGTCCGGCGCGGCCATTACGAGCTCGGAGTCGAGGCACGCATGCATCGTCGCGTCTCGGACGCGTTCACCGAACTCGCCCGCAGCATCTGACCCTGGAAGCGGCGCTTCGAGTTCGCACGCGGGCCCGATCCGACTCAACGCAACAGCGCCGGACGCGGTCAGATGGTTCCGACGCGGACCAGTCCGACTCAACGCAACAGAGCCAACCCGTGGTTCTACGGATGGCCATCGCCGTCCCCAGCGGGTACCCTGACAAGGCGACTCGGGACCCCCGGCCCTTTGCAGCTGGTTTGCGGGGTCGCCCCTTTTTGGGGTGCTGCGCTGTACTCCTCGTCGGGCTCGTGCAGCTCACACCTCTCGCTGCCGTAGCTGCCGCAACGGGACCAACGACTCCTGTCGTGCCGCCGGAGGGCGTGCACGCGCGCGGTCCAGCGCCTGGAGCGCATTACGTCCGGCTTCCCCCAGCGCGACGCCCCGTTGGCGCTCTCTCGGCGGCGCTTTCGCCTGAAGGTGCCGGAAATGCATCGCCGAGATGTTCTTGACTCGTCATCGGGATTGACGCGCTTCGGCTAGGCGGGTCGGCTCGTCCGGGGTTCCGAACCTGACGTGTTCGCGCGCGTCGAAGCAGAGTGCGAGAACGATCGTGGTGGCTCGCCGCGCGTGGAGTGGTCAGGCGGCGTGGCGGTATTCGTTGATGAGTCCACCGCAGCGGCTGTGTCGCACAATCGGTGAGCGCGCATTGAACGTGACCACGTTGCTGTCGTCGGGTGCGGCTTGTTGCAGTGAGCGGTGGGGCCGGTGCTGGTTGTAGTGGTCGATGTAGTCGACGAGCAGTGCTCGGAGTTGTCGTTCGTTCCAGATGATCGTGCGATCCAACAACTCGTGACGCAGCGTGCGGACCCACCGTTCGGCATACGCGTTGGCTTTCGGTGCGCGTGGCGGTGTCGTGATCGCCGACATGCCTTCGGCTTCGAACACGGCGTCGAATGTTCGGGTGTATTGGCCGGCCCCGTCGTGGATGATGAACCGGAACTGATGGTCGATGTTCATCAAGAAGTTGCGGGCGGCTTGGGCGGTCCATGGTCCGGTCGGGTTCGTGGTGATCACACCGACATGCACGCGACGGGTGCCGAGCTCGATGAAGAACAGCACATGGAAGCGGCGGAGGGTCGCGGTGTCGACGCAGGC
>JBEPUZ010000404.1:0-1838 GCA_041691275.1 Actinomycetota bacterium
GCCCTGATGGAGGCCGCGATTATGGAGCTAAGGCAAGAAACGCGATACGCCTAATGTCGCAGCTCCTCGAGCTGCGCCTCGAGCTGCTCCGACGCGAGCGCGACTGGCGCCGCATCTTCATCGAGAAGGACATCCCCTTCCTGATGAGCTTCATGGTGGCGATCGACAGCCGCACGGGCGACACGTTCACGTTCGAGCATCTGCGCGAGCCACTCGAGGAAGGCGAGGTGTGGCTTGATGCCGACGGCATTACGCTGCGGTGTGCGGGCTGGGACGGCCCCGCGAACAGCCGCGGCGGCAAGAAGGACTGGCGCTGGCAGCGGTACATCGTCGACCGCATCGTTTCAACACGGCGCCGCATCGACCTGAAGGGCCGACAGATCGGCGACACATGGATCAACCTTGGTGTCGACGTTGCGGAGGCGCTCCTGAAGCCAGGGGCCGACTCCCTGATCTACCGGCAGAAGGAAGCCGACGCGATCGACAACATCCGCCGTTGGTGGATCCTCTACGGCAGCCTGCCGACGTGGATCCTCGAGCGCGTGCCGTCGGGCAAGAAGGTCGGCCCGGTCACCGTCTCGAAGCCTGACCGCGGCGACCGCCCCGGACGGGACGGCGTCTCGCTGAAGTTTGCGAACAACGCCTTCAGCGACATCCTGCCCATGACGTCCGCGGGCAGCTCCGGCCACGGCCGGTCGACGCGCAAGATCATGCTCGACGAGGCCGCGCACATCGAGTCGCTGCTCGACATTCGCGCCGCCGTCGAACCGGCTGCGGGTGAGCTTGGCGACATCGCGATGATCTCGACGGCGCATGGTCGCTCCAACCCGGACACCGGGGAGGGCAACGAGTTTCACCGCGTGTGGGTTGACGAGGAGTCCGGCTACGACCGGATCTTCCTCCCGTACAACCTGCATCCCGATCGTGACGAGTGGTGGTACGACCACGCCGAGGAAGTGCGCAGCCTCCCGATGTGGAAGCGCCAGGAGCAGTTCCCGCGCAAGTGGCAGGAGGCGTTCGCGCTCTCCGACCGCGTCTTCTTCGACGAGGACTCGCTGACGTGGTACCTCGAGCACATCGAGCAGCCGCTCTACCGCTTCGAGTTTCGTTCGGAGGAGTTCAGCTTCCGCATCAAGAAGGCCGTCAAGTCTCGTAACGGTCACATGAAAATGTTCCGCCTCCCCCGTTCCGATCGGAAGTACGCGATCATGGGCGACCCGGCGTCAGGACACGGCCGCGACAAGAGCGCGGCGTACGTGATCGACCTGACGACGAGCGAGCTGTGCGTCGAGTATCACGCCAAGCTCGGAGAAGATGAGTTCGCCGAAGACCTCTACTGGCTCGGCAAGTGGTACAACACCGCGCTCATCGGTGTGGAGACGCAGGGCGGCCACGGAACCGCCACGGTGATCGCCCTTCGGGACGGCGCCGAGGCGAGGCCGCCCTACCCGAAGCTCTACAAGCATCGCAACGAGGCGCGTCGCGACCATCCCGACAGCAACACGTTCGGCATGCCGATGGATCCGAAGAACCGGAACGTCATCGTGAACGGCATCGAGGCGTGGGTGCGTGAGCGCGCGCTCCCGTTCATCACCGAAGACCTGTACTACGAGATGACCGAGTTCGTTCGGCACGACCACGGTACGTCACCACGGGCGCGAGACGGCTCGCACGACGATCTCGTGATGTCGTGCGCGGGTGTGCTTGACCTCTTCCGCCGCTTCGGTCAGACGCTCGGGCGCGCGCACAAGGTCAAGCCGCGCGACCAGGAGCCAAGGCGCGAGCGCGACGTGCCAGAGAAGTTCGACGAGGCGCGGTACGCGAAGAGCGCGCCGCAC
>JBEPUZ010000405.1:0-1812 GCA_041691275.1 Actinomycetota bacterium
AAGAGACAGACGTAACACCATGTGGATCTCGAGCACGGTCTTCCCGTCGAGCCCGCCGGGACGGACGGTGTTGCCGTCGGCGAGGAGGTTCGCGTACAGCCGCTCAATGTGATCGGGTCGTAGATGCCGGAGTGGCACTCACCCGATCGCGGGCACGATGTGCAGCTCGATGTTGTTGCGGTAGCTCGCCCAGGTGCTCGGCCGTAACGCGATCTGCTTGCTCGGCAGCCAACGTTGCGTGAGGTACACGCCAACCGTGACGCTGCTCCGCCTCGCAGCTGGGTCACGCTCGCTCGCAAGTCGGGCGGCGAGAGCGTCGGCCTCGTCGCGATTCGGTCCGGCCGGGCGCCATCGGCGACGTTCGCGTCCCGTGACCGGATCGAGACCCTCGTAGATGACTGCGTAGTGCTGGTTGCCTTTGCGGACGACGTAACCCCTCATTCGGACGTTCTCCTTTGGCCGGCCCGGTGCGCGGCCGGTAGAAGACATCGGTAGAAGAGGTCGATCGGAGCAGATCAGGATGGGCGTCGCCGGGGTCGGCAACCCGAAGAGTCGCGGGTAGACAGCCTGCAACTCGGGTCGGCAACGCCAACACGAGCGGGAACGCCTTCGGCATGATGACTTCCCTTCCTGCAAGGACGAATCCTCACACGTCATAGAAGTCAACCGAACCAGGGGCAGACCCCGATTTTGGTGATGGTCGGTCGGCCGGCAACGGGCCTCAGTGTGACGGTGGCGTCGGTGTGCACCGAGCCGGGCGGGTTGCCGGCTTGGGCGAGCAGGTTTGAGAGTGTCATCGAAGAACACGCTGCGTGGTCGGTCGCGATCAACTGCTCTGGGTTCGATCCTGGTCCATCTTCGAAGCGCTACGTGAATATGTATCCGCCACTCACGGGGTCCGAGAGTGAACCGAGCGCGTGCCTGTCGGTACGTCACGCTTCCGCGCGCTGCACTTGCCTTTGCCGGCATCTCTGCCTCCTAAACCGGCTAAGTGGGGCGCGTGTCGATCGCGCGCTTCTGCCTTGGCTGCCAACGGAACACACACACCGAGACTGACCTGATCGCAAGTTCGTCACTCGCGCAGCCCGTCCGCGGAAGCCAACAGGTCAATGTGCGTTTGGAGCCCATCCGCGATATCGCGAAGAATGGTCGCGATGGATGAGTCCTCGATACGTGCGGCGCGTGTTCGTAGATGTCCAACCACCGCCTCGACGCGCTCGATGAGCAACGGAATGACGGCATCGGGAATGTCGTGCGCGTCCGCGACGAGGTTGCGCGAGGTCTGTTCCGACGGGCTCACCATATCGGGCGACCGACCGAAGATTGCCGCTTCTGCGTCCGCCAATGTGGCCACCTCCACACGGAGGAACGCGAACAATGCGTCGAGCGCGTCACGGCTTGGCCCGCGCGGCGCGATCCACGCGGCCTGACTCGCCTCGTGTGCCGCTTCGATGAGTTCGTCGAACGCCGCGACCAGCTCGCGATCTGTACCGCGCTCATCCATTCGCGTACCCTTTCGGTCCGCCAACTGTCGATCCAGAGTGCTACGCACCACCTTGATCGACACGACCTAGCTGACGCGCGTCTCGACGGCCTTTGCCAGTGCCGCGCGATCGTAGGTCTTGCCGACCCTGAGCGCCGTGGTGCTCGACAGCGCTTGCGCCGGCCGGTGCCGCTGCCGCGGGGATGGCGTTGTCGACCAGGACGGTTGCGATGGCGGCGGCGGTGGCGAACGCTTCGGAGTTGAGGACTCGGCCGCGGGCCGAGGCGCCATCCAGCAGCAGCGCCAGTTGCTCGCCGAGCTGTTCGGGG
>JBEPUZ010000406.1:0-1794 GCA_041691275.1 Actinomycetota bacterium
ACGGAATCCACGGCGCCCGAACCTGGTGCGGCCACGGCATATTCACCCACAACCTCGTCAAGATCGCAGGACTCCTCCAATGACCAACCCGCACCCACCGAAAACGGTCGCGCGGGACCGCCCCCCATAACCGCCCACCCGACAACGCGAGCTCATCCCGACTGCGAGTTCTTCAGGTCGAAGTAGCTAGGCGGGTTAGTGTTTGGGTATGCCGGTGATGGTTGCTGCCCCGTTGAAGGTCACGAAGCGTCAGCGTTCGGATCTCCAGGTGTTCGCACGGTCGCGTTCGTTGCCACATCGGATGGTGGTGCAGGCCAAGGCGTTGTTGTTGGCCGGCGACGGCATCGCAAACGGTGAGATTGCGCGTCGGTGCGACACAACGCCCGACACGGTGCGGCGGTGGCGAGCCCGGTTCGAGGCGGAAGGTATCGACGGTGTCGGTGTGATCGCTGCGGGGCGGGGCCGTAAACCTGAGATCCCCCAAGCGACCGTCGACGCGATCGTCGACGACACGTTGCACGCGGTGCCTGACGATGGCTCGACCGCGTGGTCGACCCGGACGTTGGGTGAACGGCACGGGGTCGGTAAGGACACCGTGGCGCGTATCTGGCGGGCTCGGAATCTGCGACCGTGGCGGACCGACGGGTTCAAGCTCTCGAACGACCCGGACTTCGAGGCCAAGCTCGTTGATGTTGTCGGGTTGTATCTCGACCCGCCGGAACGGGCGGTGGTGTTCAGCTTTGACGAAAAGACGCAGTGCCAGGCGCTGGATCGCACCCAGCCGAGCTTGCCGCTCAAGCCGGGCCGCGCTCGCACGATGACCCACGACTACAAGCGCAACGGCACGATCGATCTGTTCGCCGCGTTGAATATCGGCACCGGTGAGGTGCTGCACCAGACCCGCAAACGACACACCGCGGTCGACGTGCTCGCGTTCTTCAAAGAGATCGACGCGTCGGTGCCGCGCCGACTCGACGTGCACGTCGTGTTGGACAACCTCTCCGCCCACAACGCGCCCGTCGTGCGGGAGTGGCTCGAACATCCGCGACGCGCGCGTTGGCATCTGCATTTCACGCCGACCAGCTCGTCGTGGCTCAACCTCGTCGAGGGCTGGTTCGCCCAGCTCACCAACAAGCGGCTCCGTTCGGGCAGCTTCGACTCGGTCGCCTCGCTCGTCGACGCGATCGACCGCTGGACCGCCCACTGGAACGACGACCCCAAGCCCTTCGTCTGGCACCGAACCGCCAAACAGATCATCACCAAAGTGAAACGGGGACGAGTCGCCCTCAGCCACCAGATCAAATCCGCGACGGACCACTAGCTCGTCGGGAGTGCAAACGCCGAGCACGACGAGTGGGACCGGATGCACCGTGTCTACAACCGCACGGACGAGTCGCTGGTAGCTCGGCCAGGTACTAGGGCTGTGCCGTATGTCTCTCTCGGCGAGTTCGCTCGCGGCGGACATGTACGCGTCCCAGTCCACGATCACGTGGTTCGGGAGGAGTGTCCGGAGCACGGGCGCGATGGTGCTCTTGCCGGAGCCTGGCGCTCCGAGGACGTAGGTCAGCACACACGCAGAATGCCCGATGCTGACCTCGTACTGCGAGTGCAGATCGGCAGATCTGGCGCGGCGCGGGGCCTCATCTTCGTGGCCTTGGCGATGGTAAAATCGCTTTGTGCATGCGGTCGTGGCGACAGTCGACATCGAGGATGCGGATGTCGCGCGCAGGGCATTGGCCGACCTGAGGTTGACTTTGGTCCCGAGAGCGCCGGGTTTCGTCGCCGCTTACTGGC
>JBEPUZ010000407.1:0-1730 GCA_041691275.1 Actinomycetota bacterium
ATATGGACACGCCGAGTTGGCCGATCGTGCACAGGCCCAGGGGTGAGTCGGGCATCTCAACACGCCGAGTCGGCCGATCGTGCACGTCTGACGACGTACAGCCGCGGAGCCGAGGCCGTGCACCCAATGTGTCAGAACGGCCAACTCGCCGTGTCGAAACGCTCGACTCACCGTGTCCGAACGCTCGACTCGCCGTGTCCGAACGCTCGACTCACCTTGGCCTGGGGTCAGCAGCCGATCAGTCGGGCCGCAAGGTAGGACTCGACCTGGTCGAGCGCGACCCGCTCCTGGGTCATCGAGTCCCGCTCGCGGATCGTCACGGCCTGGTCGTTGAGGGTGTCGAAGTCGACGGTCAGGCAGAACGGTGTGCCGATCTCGTCCTGGCGGCGGTAGCGGCGGCCGATCGCCCCCGCGTCGTCGAACTCGACGTTCCAGTGCTTGCGCAGGGCGGCGGCGAGATCGCGGGCCTTCGGTGAGAGGTCGGCGTTGCGCGAGAGCGGCAGCACGGCAGCCTTGACGGGCGCGAGTCGCCGGTCGAGCTTGAGCGACACGCGCTCGTCCACACCGCCCTTGGCGTTGGGCGCCTGGTCGACGGTGTAGGCCTCCAGCAGGAAGGCCATCATCGAACGCCCCACGCCCGCCGCGGGCTCGATCACATACGGCCGGTACCGCGACTCCGTCGCCTGGTCGTAGAACGAGAGGTCGACGCCTGAATTGTTGGAATGCGTGGTGAGATCGAAGTCGGTGCGGTTCGCGATGCCTTCCAGCTCACCCCATTCCTGACCGGTGAACTGGAAGCGGTATTCGATGTCGACCGTGCGCTTCGAGTAGTGGGAGAGCTTTTCTTTCGGGTGCTCGTACTGGCGCAGGTTTTCGGGCGCGATACCGAGATCGGTGTACCACTTCGTGCGCTCGTCGATCCAGTACTGGTGCAACTCCTCGTCGGTGCCCGGCTCGACGAAGTACTCCATCTCCATCTGTTCGAACTCGCGCGTGCGGAAGATGAAGTTGCCGGGCGTGATCTCGTTGCGGAAGCTCTTGCCCATCTGGCCGATGCCGAACGGGGGCTTGCGGCGCGAGGTGGTCTGCACGTTGAGGAAGTTGATGAAGATGCCCTGTGCCGTCTCCGGCCGCAGGTAGTGCAGGCCTTCCTCCGACTCGACGGGGCCGAGGTAGGTCTTCAGCATCATGTTGAAATCGCGCGGCTGGGTGTACTGGCCGCGGGTGCCACAGTTGGGGCACGGGATGTCGGACAGGTCGTCCTCGGTCGCGGGCTTGCCGGTGCGCTCGGTGTACTCCTCGGCCAACTGGTCGGCTCGGAAGCGCTTGTGGCAGTTCGTGCACTCCACCAGCGGGTCGTGGAAGGCGTTGAGGTGGCCCGACGCCACCCACACCTGACGCGGAAGGATCACCGAAGAGTCCAGGCCGACGACGTCCTCGCGCCCGGTGACCATCGTCTTCCACCACTGCCGCTTGATGTTCTCCTTGAGCTCGACGCCAAGGGGCCCGTAGTCCCACGCCGACCGCGTGCCGCCGTAGATCTCGCCAGACGCGAAGACGAATCCCCGGCGCTTGGCCAGCGCGACGATGGTCTCGATCTTGGCGGAAGAGGCTTTGGTGGCCACGGACGACACTCCACGACGAAGGGATGAACGAAGTGTCGAGCCTACCGTTCTGGTCCGGCAACCGAGATCGCGGACGGTGGACGGCGGCAGCACACGGGGCGGCGG
>JBEPUZ010000408.1:0-1721 GCA_041691275.1 Actinomycetota bacterium
ACCAAGCAGATCGCAATCTTCAGGGCATGGACGATCTCGACTTCGTGGGATGGAACAAGGCCGACTGGACCGGCGTATTCGCCCACCACCACACCGACGACGTTCTCGTGGACTGGAAGGGACAGCCTCAAACCAAGGGCATCCAAGAGCACATTGATGCCATGAAGGCGTACGTCGAACAGAGTGGTGGCGGTACGCCGCCTCAGATCACGTCGCACCCCATTAAGTTCGGGTCTGGAGAGTGGACCTGCGTCGTCGGGGAGTTCGCCAACGGCGCACGCATGGTGACTGTGGCTAGATGGCACAATGGCGCGATTGCTGAGGAGTACATCTGGTCGTAAGCCTGACGAGTTCGGCCCGATCGGCGACCAACAGCCGACTCCGTCGTGACGTCCACCACGAGGGGCGATCACGAGCCGAGATGCCTGAGAAGGCATCGGGCAGGCCGCGTCACCGACGAGTAACTCCGCGACACGAAGCTGTCGACATCGTCGCAAGGAAGGCAGAGGGGAGTGACCGAGTGACTCAAGGGGCAAGCGCGGGTTGGGCGGTGAAGAGCAATTGCAGCCCAGACTCGAGCACCCCGTGGTGGCCGACGCCGGCGCCGCCCGCATATCTTTCGAGGATGCCGCAGCGGCGATCGTCGATGAGATCGAGCAGCCCAGTGCATCGGACAACGCTTCACGCTCGGCTATTGAGTGCGACCGAACCTGGAGGCCTGAGATGACAGCTCCGACATTACCCGCGCTGCCCGCGCCTGGCGTGTACACGTTTGATCCCGTCCACACGTTCATCATCTTCGCGGCGCGGCACGTGATCGTGGGGATGGTCCGAGGGCGCTTCGGCGAAGTCGAGGGGTCGGTCACGATCGACCGGGATCCGGGGGCATGCACCGTCAGAGTCTCGATCGCCACTGCGTCTATCGAGACCCACAACGCCCAGCGTGACGCGGACCTGCGCGGACCAGACTTCTTCCACGCCGACCGGTTCCCGACGATTCGGTATGAGGGGAGAGGCGTCGAGCGATCGGCGGATGGCTGGGTCGTGAACGGTGAACTCACGATCCGCGACGTGACGCGGCCGGCGCCGCTCGAGTTCAAGTACAACGGCGTGTCAAACTCACCGGGTCGGCCCGACCGGGTCGGCTTCCATGGTCGGGCGTCCGTCAAGCGCGAGGACTTCGGGATGGCGCGCGACCTGTTGGTGGAGATCGGGGCGCGGTCGGATCGTCCGGATGTCTGGATCGAAATCGACGCGGAGGCCCTCGCGGTCACCGAGTCCGGAGACGCCCAAGCAATAGGATCGCTTCGATGAACAGCTCGACCTGCGGACCGCCATCGCCGGCGGGCAGGGAACCGGTCACGGTCGTGATCACACGCACCGTCGATCCGGGGCGCGAGGATGACTACCGGGCCGGGATGGCGCGGCTGATCAAGGCCGCCGAAGGCGCCCCGAACAACCTCGGGACCGTGGTACTCGCGCCGAGCCCGAGCGAGCCGAACGTGTAGCGGCTCGTCCATCGGTTCGCTGACGAGGATTCTCAGCGGGCTGCCGACATACCTCTTCCTACCGCGCGCCGCACGGCTGCTATGGCGCCGGCTGTACAAGCCGTACATGTTCGTCTATCCTGGGATTCGGTGAGAGCGACGTCTGAATACAAGGAGGACTACTCGATATGCCAAGCGATGACCAAGCAGATCGCAATCTTCAGGGCATGGACG
>JBEPUZ010000409.1:0-1721 GCA_041691275.1 Actinomycetota bacterium
GGACGGTGATGACCCACGTCGAAGACGTCTCGCCCGAGGAGATGCAAAAGCGCGCCGCCGAGGCTGCGCACGAGGGCTGATTCCGGGAACCTTTGTCGCCGGCCGCGCGTCGATATCGGTGACGACTGCGCAACGGGGGTTCCATCGTGGTGACGCGTACGGTTCGGATCATCTCGATCATTGCGGCTGTGGTCGTGGGTTTCGGTGTAGCGGGCGCCGGGGTCTGGTCGGCGGCGCCTGCGTCGGCCGTCGCAGTGACGCGATTCGTCGCGCCGGGTGGCTCCGACGCGTCGAACACGTGCACCGTGTCGGGCGCTGCGTGCGCGACGCTCGGGCACGCGCTGGCCGAAGCCGTCGGCGGGGACACCGTGCAGCTGGAACCGGGGACCTACCGGGAGGCGCAGAACCCGTCCGGCACCTCCAACTGGATTCCCGCGGGCAAGCCCGGCATCACGATCCGGTCGGATCCGGTCACGGGCACGTCCGCGAACACGATCATCGACGCGTCCGGCTCGCCCAACGGGCTGCTGGTCAACGCGAGCAACGTCACCGTCTCCAAGATCACCGTGGAGTTCGCGAACCAGCAGGGGATCCTCGTCGAGCCCCACGTCACCATCCGGGCGAGCGTGATCCACTTCACTCTCACGGGCAGCGTGTTGACGAACAGCGATGTGTGCGCCATCGGGCCGGTGATGTTGCCCGGCTGCCCGCCGGCCGACCCGGACGACGGCTACGGCGGCGCGCTCCAGCTGGTGAGCGTCGACAACTCGACCGTGACGCTCAACCAGATGACCTACAACGACGGCGGAATCCTCGTCACCGACGAGCGCGGCCCGAGTCACGACAACCTGATCTCGCACAACGACGTCAGCCACAACGGCAGTTCCGGGATCGAGCTCGCCGGCCACAACAATGACGTGGTCTTCGGCCCCGACCACCTCTCGCGGCCCGCCTCGACCGAAGGTGGCGTCTACCGAAACACGGTCAGCGACAACACCGCGAACCGCAACGGCGGCGCCGGCATCTTGATCACGGGTCGCGATCTCGGCACCGCGGCGTTTGCGAATCGCCTCACCGGTAACACCGCGAACGACGACCGGCTGCCCGGGATCGCGGTGCACGCCCCTATGGCGATCGAATACCTGGGCGACAACGTCATCATGAATAATTTCCTCAGCCATGACGGGCTCGACGGCGACGATCTCGCCGGCGTCACCAAGACGACGGGCATCGTCGTCGAGAGCGCGGCATGGCCCGTGAGCGGAACGGTGATCAGTGGCAATCACATCGCGAACGTCGCGATCGGGGTGTGGATGTCGGCCCATACGCCGAACACGATCGTGACCGCGAACGCCACGACGTTGACTTCAGGCGGTACGCCGATCGTCGTGATGCGGACGCCGTCCCCGATCGTCGCGGTGGCCGCGACTCCGACCGGGAGCGGCTACTGGGTCACGGCGGCTGACGCCACGCAACACCCGTTCGGGAGCGCGTCGTATTTCGGTTCGGTCGGAACGTGGCTGAACCGGCCCGTGGTCGCGACGTCGGTGATGCCGACCGGAAACGGCTATCGGATGGTCGCGTCCGATGGGGGCGTGTTCAGCTTCGGCGATGCGCGGTTCTTCGGTTCGATGGGTGGATCGCGCCTGAACCAGCCGATCGTCGGTATGGCGTCGACTCCGTCGGGGAATGGCTACTGGATGGTCGCGTCCGATGGGGGC
>JBEPUZ010000410.1:0-1625 GCA_041691275.1 Actinomycetota bacterium
GGGAGATACGCCTCGGGCTGGTAGTAGTCGTAGTAGCTGACGAAGTACTCGACCCGGTTCTTCGGAAACATCTCCCGGAACTCGGCCGCGAGTTGGGCCGCCAGTGACTTGTTCGGTGCGAGCACCAGCGTAGGCCGCTGGGCGTTGTTGATGACGTTGGCGATCGTGAAGCTCTTGCCCGAGCCGGTGATGCCGAGCAGCGTCTGGAACCGGTCGCCGTTGTCGAGGCCGCGACCGAGCGCGGCGATGGCCTCGGGCTGGTCGCCGGCGGGTGACATGTCGGTGACGAGATCGAACAGCGGCACCCGGCGAGAGTACCGGTGGGGTGAGACGGTTACGTCCCCGGATCGTCTCGCGCGTCCGCCGTCTCGACCTTCGCCGTCTCGACCTTCGCCGTCTCGACCTTCGTCGTGTCCTCTCGGGCCTTCTCCGCCTCCGCGCGTGCCGCGTCCGCGGCCCGATGCTCGAGGTCGACCCAGATGTCGACAATCTGGCCTTCGAGGTGCGCGAGATCTCGCGCGTTGTCCACGATCCACGTGGCCACTTTGGCGCGCTCCTCGTCGGTCGCCTGCAATCCCATGCGGCGCCGGGCGTCTGCGCGCGGCACGCCCCGCTCCTCCAGCCGGTCGAGTCGGATGTCGAGCGGCGCGACCACGACGATCACCGCCGCGTACTCGAAGCCACGCTTCGACTCCACGAGGAGGGGGACGTCGTGGATGACGACCGCTTCCGGTGGCGCTTCGGCGACTCGGCGCAGGAACTCCTCGCCGATCGCGGGATGCGTGATCGCTTCGAGCTCCTTGCGGGTCTCGTCATCGACGAAGGCGACCGCCGCGAGCGCGGGCCGGTCGAGCGAACCGTCAGCCGAGACGATCGAAGGACCGAACCGCTCTATCAGCTTGGTCAGCGTCGGTGTCCCCGGCTCGACGACCTCGCGCGCGATGGCATCGGCGTCGATCACGACGGCACCCCGCTCCGCGAGCATCCGCGCCACCGTCGACTTGCCGGCGCCGATCCCACCCGTCAACCCGACCATCAACATGGGTTGCGGATTCTACGAAGCGAACGACCGGTCGCGCCGTACGCATTGTCGTTCTGTTCGTACTGAATTCCGGCGAGGGAGAAATACCGCGTCTGTGCAGGTACACGCTGCTTTCGAGGCATTCGCACCGTCGGCCGTTGCGGGAAAGACGCAGCGCAGCCGGTTGCGCGCTCTCAGTCGCGGCGGTAGCCCTAGCCGCTTCGGAAGCGGGACCGTTCAATATCGGAGGACTCTTGATGCGCAAGTGGATCATCGGCGGCATGCTCGCCGCACTCGTCGTGGCTACGGCCGCGTGCAATGTGGTCGTGACACCGACCGCGACGCAGGGATGGGTTTTCACCAATGACGGATTCACGGGAGCTTCGAGCGGCGTCTACATGAACGGGCCGGGAATTCCTCCGGCCGGACGCGGCAGCGCACTGCTCACCGTCGACGGCACCGGGCGCGAGGCGATCGCTTCACTCGGTTACAACAACGTCGGGATCGCCGCGCTCAACCAGTTGCAGTACTCGACCTACCAGGTCACTCCCGGCGCGACCGGCGGGTCACCGAACCTCGCGTTCGACGTCGACTACGACTCCAC
>JBEPUZ010000411.1:0-1580 GCA_041691275.1 Actinomycetota bacterium
GCCGCGTGTGCGAGCGCGATGAACTCGACGCGCATGGCCGTCGACACCTCGCCGGGCAAGTGGCTGACGATGTCGGTCGACATGTCGGCAAGCTTCGCCGAATCCGGAGGCAAACGGCTCAGATTTTCGGCCGAGCGGGTTGTTCGGCAGGGCCGTTCGCGCGGGCCATACTGGCGTATGGCTCTTGAACATGATGAACGGCCGTGGGGCAGCTACGAGGTCTTGGTGGACGCGGCTGATCACAAGGTGAAGCAGATCCTTGTGAAGCCGGGCAAGCGGCTCAGCCTGCAGAAGCACGCCCGCCGGTCCGAGCACTGGTTCGTGGTGCGCGGCAGTGGCGTCGTGACGCTGAACGACGCGCCCGTCGCGGTCGAGCCGGGGACAGCCGTCGACATCGGGCTGGGTGCGACACACCGCATCGAGAACACCGGCACCGACGACCTCGTTTTCGTCGAGGTCCAGCACGGCGACTACTTCGGTGAGGACGACATCGTCCGCCTCGAAGACGACTTCGGTCGCGCGGGCTGACCCGATTGGTCGCGGTTTCAGACGGTTGAGCGGGCGAAGGCGGTCCAGGTCTCGACCAAGAGATCCCAGATCGCAGCGGGATAGTCGTGGCCCATGCCTTCGATCTCGACGTAGCGCGCGCCGGGGATCAGCTCGGCGGTGCGGCGGCCACCGCTCGGGTTGATCAGCGTGTCGCGATCGCCGTGTATGACGAGTGTGGGGATGTTCAACCTGCGCAGGTCATCGGTGCGATCGCCGTCGCGCATGATCGCCTGCATCTGTCGCCCGACGCCGGCCGGGCAGTAGCAACGGTCGAACGCCAGCGCGGCGCGCGCTCGCAGGTAAGGCTCGTCGATCCACTCCGGCGTCGACCCGAAGACCCGCTTCCCGGCGATCTGGTTGTCGACGTACTCGTCACGGGTCCGGGCGGGCTCGGCCATCAACACCGCCAGCGCTTCGGGGGAGCTCTGACCGTATTCGGGCTCTCCGGTACGCGACATCACCGACGTCAGTGAGAGCAGTCGATCGCGGTGGTCGATCGCGAGACGTTGCGCGATCATCCCGCCCATTGACACGCCCATGACGTGGGCGCGTTCGGCCTTCACCGCGTCGAGTACCGCCACCGCGTCGTCGGCCATGTCGCGCAGCGCGTACGTGCGCTCCTCGAATTTCGACGACAAGCCCGTGTCGCGGTTGTCGAACCGGACGACGCGATATCCCTCAGCCGCGAACATCTCGCACCACCGCTCGTCGTAGTTGATGCACTGCGAACCGAGTCCGTTGACGAGCAGCAGTGTCGGCTCCGCGGCAGAGCCGAACGCCTCCCAGAAGAGCTCGACGTCGCCATGGCGAGTGGTGGGCATGTCGCAGGATTGCTGGTGTGGTTGCGAACCGTCAACCGCTATACGCGCCGGCGGTTGGGGGAACGCCCGCGCGGGATCTTCGCCTGTCGATGCCGGAATTCGCGTTCGAATGTAGGTGTGCGGCGGTTGGCGGCGCGGTTCCGGGCGTCGTGCAGGTGTTGTTGGCGGTGGTGGTGCCAGCAGTAGAGGCGAAGGTTGTCGAGGTTGGTG
>JBEPUZ010000412.1:0-1577 GCA_041691275.1 Actinomycetota bacterium
GACGGCGAGGTTCGGGACGGCGAGGTTCGGGACGGCGAGGTTCGCGATGGCGACGGTGGAGTCGCCATCGACGGTGCTGGTCTGAGCGAGCTGCAGGTGGCGGGCACCGTTCTCCTCCACCCGCGGGGCCGGTGTGGGCCTTGGGGCGCGGCCCCCGAAGGACGGCTGAGATGTTGACGTCGACATCGTCATGCCGCCTGGCTCAGGTCGGCCGGGGCCAGGTCGGTCGAGGCCAGTACCCCGGTGCCGAATACGTTCTCCACCCAGCTGTCGTGGTAGACGGTGTCGAGGTAACGCTCGCCGAGGTCGGGCGAGATGGCCACGGCGGTGAGGCCTGGGGTGCCGTTGGCGCCCAGCCAGGTCAGTGCGCCGCTCACGACGGTGCCGGTCGAACCGCCGAAGAGGAAGCCGCGGCCTGCCATCCGACGGCATGCCCGGATCGTGTCCTCCTCTTCGACGAGCACGACGTCGTCGACGAACTCCTCGTCGAGCTGAGCCGGGCGCACGCTGGTGCCGAGGCCGGGGATCATCCGCGGCGCGGATGCACCACCGAAGGTCACCGACCCGACGGTGTCGACGGCGACGACGTGCACGCGCCGGTGCCACTGCCGGAAGAAACGGGCGCAACCCATCAGCGTCCCGGTCGTGCCCGCGCCGACGAACAGCACGTCCAGCTTCGGGAACTCGTCGGCGATCGCGGGGGCGGTCGTGCGGAAGTGCGCTCCCCAGTTGTCAGGGTTGGCGTACTGGTTCAGCCACACATAGCGGCTGCTCGAGTCGCACAGAGCGCGCACGTAGCCGATGCGGGCACCGAGGTAGCCGGTCTGCGGGTCGGGTTCGCGAATGATGTGCACACGAGCGCCGAGTGCCTCCATCATCTGGCGGGTCGTCAGGTTGCAGCGCACGTCGGTCACGCACACGAACCCGTAGCCCCTGCTCGCCGCGATCATGCTGAGCGCTACGCCGAGGTTCCCCGACGAGGACTCGACCAGCACCGACCCCGGCCGCAGTCGCCCGGACAGCTCGGCCGCCTCGACCATCGCCATCGCGGCCTTCATCTTGATCGAGCCTGCGAAGTTGAGTCCCTCGCACTTCAGGAAGAGCGGTTGACCGAGCACCGACCGGAGGTCAACGAAGACCCGTTCAGCGTTGTAGTCGAGCGGACTCGAAACGAGCACCATGATCTTCCCCTGTCTTCGACGGATGCCGACAAGGTCAATCTGTGACATCCCCGCCGTGCGATCTCATGGTGTCCGTCGTGGACAGGGGACAACCAGACTCGCGCGGACTAGAGAAGCCACTGAGCCGGGTAAGGCCCACGTAACCCTCCGGCAAGGCTGCGCCACGTGTCGGAGGCGACCGTCTGGTCCACTGTGGGCCTCCGAGATCGACGTGGCCGGGGTCTTGCGCGAGGGGAATCCCGCTGGCGTGCCGCTCGACCGTCAGCGCGATGACAACTTAAAGGCCAGAGGCAGATGACTCGAAGCTCGCCATGGCATGGTTCGTGAATGAGTTCGTTCCACAACTCATTCCTCGAACGGAAATACAGCGCTCGCCGAGCGTCGCTCTAGCTTGAT